>NZ_CP114176.1:1563550-1876260 GCF_027186265.1 Lentibacillus daqui
ATTGAACTTAATCGATGAAACGCAATTTAATTTCTTGTGGGTGACAGACTGGCCACTTCTGGAGTACGATGAGGATACGGAAAGATATTCTGCAGCCCATCATCCATTTACGATGCCGCAAGAAGCGGACTGGGATAAGTTAACGTCTGATCCCGGAAATGTTCGGGCAATCGCCTATGACATTGTATTAAACGGTTATGAGCTTGGTGGCGGATCCCTCCGTAATTATAAACGCGAACAGCAGGATAAAATGTTTGAGGTGTTGGGATTTAGTAAAGAAAAAGCGGAAGAGCAATTTGGCTTTTTACTTGATGCCCTGGAATATGGCGCACCTCCCCATGGTGGAATCGCACTTGGATTAGACCGGATTATTATGCTGCTCGCAGGATGGACAAATATGCGGGATACGATTTTATTTCCAAAAACAGCATCTGCTTCCGACTTATTAACGGAAGCGCCAAGTGAGGTAAGTACAAACCAATTAGATGAGCTCTCTATTCAACTACAGAAGAAATATGAAGATTAAAGTAAATTGTTGTGATATCGAAACAAAAGTAATTAATTTTTCATATTCTTAAATATTGAAAAAGTTAACTCCTTATGATATTATTATTTTTACAAACAATTAGGTTTGTTGGTCAATCCTGATGTGTACGTTTGGTATATTGTTTTGACCGAACATTAATATAACCGGGAGCTTGCAGGTTTCCATGTTGCGTGCATGCCTCTACTTACATGAAGCGGGGACGTACAATGTATGGAACAGAGCACCCACCTGCGTAGAGCGGGATCAAAACCAGGAATTAAACGGCACATTGGGATTGATCTTACATAGTTAACAATCAATAAAAAACTCTTCCTGTAGGGAAGAGTTTTTTATTGATTGGAACTTTGGGCAATTTGTTGCAAATTACCATTTTTGTCCATCCTAAATGCGGGTGGCTTCATATTACCCTGATCTTCAAAAACAGTCATTTTTCTAGCGCGATCCATAATTTGCATAAACACTTGATAATCCTCCTGAATAGTTGCCAGCTGTTTCTCGGTTTGTGCCAACTTCTGTTCCAATTCATCCACCTGTTCGTTTAACCTGGCGTTTTCCTCTTGCATAGCTTCCAAGCTTTGTTTTGATTGATTGGAAGCATGATAGTCTTTTTTTACCTCATTCAGGTATTGGATCACCATATCTAAAGTAAGTGCGGATGTATTCGCTGGAACACTATCTGAACTAGTTTCCGTTACAACCGGTCTCTCTTTGTTTGGCTGCGGTAATGAAATTGCTGTTTTTCTAGACTTCGGTAAGCTTTGTGCTATTGCCCGTTTCTTTTCTTTTCGTTGTCTTTTTGCCAAATCAATAGCATGATCATATTTCCTTCTTACCTCGGCATTCCAACGAAACCCGCATGCTGCCGATGTACGATTTAATTTATCCCCAACTTCTTCAAATGCGTTAAGCTGGGTGCTGCCTTCCCTGATATGCCGTAATACGGTTTCCGCTAATAATAGATCATCCTCATGTGACCATGCATCCTGTCTAACCTTAACCAATATCATTCATCTCCTTTTTCGATTCACGAGATATCATCATAATTCCATAGATTGATTATCTAGTAACTATTATGACCGGTTGAAAAAGGAAATATACGTGACTAGTTTGTATTATTTGCTGCCTGAATTTTTTCATATACTTGTTTTAATGCCTGTTCAAATTTACCTGACCCTTTTGGCTTGTAGTACTGCCTTTTTTTAATTGAATCAGGTAAATATTGTTGCTTGACCCAGCTGTTTTCATAGTGATGCGGATATTTGTACGCTACGCCGCGGCCGATAGTTTTGGCACCTTGATAATGTGCGTCCTTTAAATGAAGCGGGATCTCACCACTTTTACCATTATGGATATCACTTAGAGCAGCATCCATGGCTTCGTAGGCCGTGTTTGATTTCGGTGATAATGCCAATTCTGTAATGGCTACCGCAAGCGGGATACGAGCTTCCGGAAAACCTAATCGTTCGGCTGCTTGTACTGCCGCAACTGCGCGGGGTCCCGCCTGCGGATTTGCAAGTCCAATGTCTTCATAGGCGCAGACAATCATCCTTCTGGCAATACTGTCCAAATCACCAGCTTCGATTAGTCTTCCTAAATAATGCAACGCGGCATTGACATCACTACCTCTAATGGATTTCTGAAAGGCTGACAAGACATCATAATGGGCATCCCCATCCTTATCATGGGAAAAACTTTTTTTCTGCATGCATTCTTCCGCAATTGCAAGTGTAATAATGATTTTTCCATCATTATCTTTTGGTGTCGAGGCAACAGCCAGTTCCAGTCCGTTTAATGCTGACCGCATATCTCCATTGGCGGCAAAAGCAAAGTGTTCGACTGCATCATCGGTCAATTCGATATTCTGATCTCCAAGTCCGTTTTGTTTATCGATAATCGCCCGTTTAATGGCTGTTTTAATGTTTTCAATGGTCAGCCCATGGACTTCAAATAGGTGGCAGCGGCTACGTATCGCCGGATTGATCGAGTGATATGGGTTACTTGTTGTACAACCGATTAACGTGATCAGGTTGTTCTCCACGTGTGGCAGCAGAAAGTCCTGCTTCGCCTTGTCCAAGCGATGGACCTCATCTAACACGAGTACAATTTGCCCGGACATTTTTGCTTCCTCAACAACAATTTCCATATCTTTCTTTTTGTCGACCACCGCATTGAGCATTTTAACCCGGATACCAAGTGTTTTGGCTAATGCTACTGCCATCGATGTCTTTCCGGTGCCTGGAGGGCCAAATAAAATCATGGAGGCAAGCCGTTTGGCATCAATCATGCGTCGTAGAATTTTCCCCTCACCAACTAAGTGTTCCTGGCCGATTATCTCTTCAATATGTGCGGGCCGCATTCGATAGGCAAGTGGTTTTTGTTTCATTTTAATCTTCCTTTGTATATAATAATGATTTATGCACAAAGCATTGTTAATCAATTGGGTTGGTTGTAATGCCTTTCTTTTAGTGCGTGTTCAAAAAGGAGGATAAAAAGGACCGAGAAGTTCTAGGCGGCGTGGCTTTGAGCACCGGAGTGTACATAAAAAGTACATGAGGAGCGGAAAAGCAAGCCAACGACGAAATTCGACGTGTCATTTTTACCGGACTTTTTGAACATCCTCTAATAAGCCTAATTGTGAATGTATGAAAATGCAAGGAACTACCATTCGTGCTATAATAGCAAGTATCTGGAACGAAAATGAGCGATGTATGCTAAAATACGAAAAACGTTATGAAGAAATATTGAGGTGTATATAATGAAAATATCAACAAAAGGTCGATATGGTTTGACGATCATGATTGAATTGGCGAGAAACGCTGGGGAGGGTCCCATCTCACTTAAACAAATTGCCCGGGAAAAGGACTTGTCGGAACATTATTTGGAACAATTGGCTTCCCCATTGCGCAATGCCGGACTGGTAAAAAGCGTGCGCGGAGCCTACGGAGGATATGTTTTGGCAAAACAGTCAAAAGAAATAACTGCTGGTGATATTATTCGTGTGTTGGAAGGACCGATTACGCTTGTGGAAGGTATTGAAAACGAAGAGCCTGCTCAACAGGCATTATGGTTACGGGTCAGAGATGCGGTTAAAAATGTGCTTGATACAACGACATTAGAAGATTTGAAAAACCACGAAAATGACCAGCTGCAAGATTCGTATATGTTTTATATTTAGGAGGTTAAAACAAAAGGTGTCTGTTTGACTGGACGCCAGAGCTAGACAGGAAGGAAAGGTAAAGATGGAACAAATTTATTTGGATCATGCTGCAACAACTCCGGTTACCAAAGAGGTATTGGATGCCATGTATTCCATTTATGCGGATGTGTTTGGCAATGCGTCCAGTGTTCATTCATTCGGACGCAAAGCGAGAAGCTATTTGGATGAGGCCAGGCATGTTTTGGCAGATAGTATTGGCGCAAATGACAAAGAAATTATTTTTACAAGCGGTGGAACTGAAGCAGACAATCTGGCCCTGATTGGAACGGCACTTGCAAATCAGGAAAAAGGAAACCATATTATTACGACAGCTCAGGAGCATCATGCTACATTGCATACGGCAAAGGCACTGGAACAAAAGGGATTTCAAGTAACCTATTTACCGGTTTATCAGGATGGGAAAATTGCGATGGATGATTTGCAGCATGCATTGACCGATGATACGATTCTTGTTTCGGTGATGACCGTAAATAATGAAACAGGTGTGCCCCAGCCGGTTGCAGAAATTGGCAATTTGCTTAAGGAACACCAGGCGTATTTCCATACGGATGCGGTGCAAGCTTATGGACTGTTGGATCTCCCGGTACATGAACTGGGGATTGATCTGCTGTCAACATCTGCCCATAAATTAAATGGGCCAAAAGGGATCGGCTTTTTGTTTGTTAGAAATGGAGTTCCTCTGAAGCAACTGCAATTTGGTGGTGAGCAGGAACGCAAACGCCGTGCTGGCACTGAAAATGTTGTTGAGGCAGTTGGTTTTCAAAAGGCGGTTGAACAAAGCATTGCTGCAAGAACGGATCGGATCGAACAGTACAAGCGGTTTAAGCAATTATTTCTCGATATTTTAACCGAGGAAGGGATTTCTTTTCAAGTAAATGGCGATTCGGAATTGGCTGTTCCAACAATCGTAAATATCAGCTTTTCGGGTATGCATGTGGAAACATTGTTAACCAATTTGGATTTAGCCGGGATTGCCGCTTCAAGTGGCAGTGCATGTACAGCCGGGTCAGTGGAACCTTCCCATGTGTTAACGGCAATGTATGGAGCAGATAATGAACGGGCAACAAACTCCATTCGTTTTAGCTTTGGCACATATAATACAATGGAGAATGTAACGACTGCAGCAAAACGTGTTGCAGCAATCATAAACCGATTAAAATCATAATAAGGTGGTGAATAGATATGAAAACAAATGAAAATACCAGAGTCGTTGTTGGCATGAGTGGCGGTGTTGATTCCTCGGTTGCGGCATTGCTTTTAAAAGAACAAGGTTATGATGTAGTAGGCATTTTTATGAAAAACTGGGATGACACGGATGACGCCGGTGTATGTACCGCAACTGAAGATTTTGATGATGTTGTCCGGGTGTGTAACCAAATTGGTATCCCTTATTATGCGGTTAACTTTGAAAAACAATATTGGGATAAAGTATTTACCTATTTTCTGGACGAGTATAAAGCAGGAAGAACGCCAAACCCGGATGTTATGTGTAATAAAGAAATCAAGTTCAAGGCATTTTTAGATCATGCCTTATCCCTTGGTGCCGATTATGTAGCGACAGGACATTATGCACGAATCCGTTTTATAGATGGCCACTATCAAATGCTGCGAGGAGTGGATGATAATAAAGATCAGACATATTTCCTCAATCAATTGACAGAGGATGTACTCAGCAAAGTTATGTTTCCGCTGGGTCATTTACCAAAAAGTGAAGTACGCGAAATTGCCAAGCAACATAATCTGGCAACTGCAACGAAAAAAGATAGTACAGGCATCTGTTTTATTGGAGAACGGAATTTCAAAGAATTCTTGAGTGAATATCTACCAGCTCAGCCTGGGGAAATGCGTACGTTGGCGGGCGCAGTGAAAGGTAAGCATGATGGTCTGATGTATTATACAATCGGGCAGCGCCAAGGTCTTGGAATTGGCGGTGCTGGAGATCCGTGGTTTGTTGTGGGAAAAAATCTTAAAGATAATGTGCTTTATGTTGAGCAAGGTTTTGCCAATGATGCATTATATTCTGATAGTCTCATTGCTTCAGATATGAATTGGATTGGCAGTGTTGATTTGTCCGAACCATTAACATGCTCAGCCAAATTCCGTTATCGTCAGCAGGACAGTGGTGTAACCGTACACCCATTGGCGAACGGGAAAGTACAAGTGATCTTCGACGAACCAGAACGTGCAATTACTCCAGGCCAATCCGTTGTATTTTACGATGGTGAAGTCTGCCTCGGCGGCGGTACGATCGATGAAATTATCAAGGACGAGCAGTATCTTGATTATGTAGGCTAAACCTATTCAACAGGGGTGAATAGAAATGAATAAAAACCAGCAGGCAATTGTCGAAATGAGAGATGGAAACTATGAGACGGCGGCAAAACTATTCAATGAATGGATCGAGGAACATCCCGAAGATCCGGTTGGCTACATTAATTTTGGGAATTTATTAATGCATATAAATGAACTGCCTCGTGCTAAAGCATTTTTTGAAAAGGCGATCGCTCTCGATGAAGATGCGGCTACAGCATATTACGGACTGGGAAACCTATTTTTCGAACAATCTGTATATGCCAGGGCGCAGGAGAATTTCCAAAAGGCAATAGAACTGGGACTGGAAGAAGCGGACGTTTATTATATGCTCGGCCTAACATTGCAAAAGGAAGAACAGTTTAGATTGGCGTTACCCTATTTGCTTCGGGCTACCGAGCTGGATCAAAATGATGATGAATTGTTGTTTCAATATGGCCTTGCTTTGGCGCAAAGCGATTATGTGACCGAGGCTGAGCCTGTGTTCAGAAAAGTCCTGGATCGTAATGCACAGCATAGCGATGCCCATTATAATCTTGGTGTGATTGATTTGTATCATGACAAACCAAAAAGTGCACGACAACATTTTGAAGAAGCGTTACAGTACCAGCCTGACCATGTTTTGGCTGCAAACGGAAAGAAAAAAGTCGATGAGCTGATCGGTCATGACCACAAGTAAGATGGCGGGGTAGTTGTGATGACGAACGAAACCAATGCCGAAATGAATAGAAATGAAGGAGGGTATATAACAGGGGAACTGTTGTATACCATTTTCCATAATGAGGCGGAGCATTTTTCGATTGCCAAAATAAAAATAAAAAGCACCAATGAGGATTATAGCAAAAAGGATATTGTGGCCAAAGGATATTTTTCCAATTTAATAACAGGGAAAAATTACTGCTTTTACGGGAAATTCGAACGCCATTCCAAATTTGGACTGCAATATAAAGTCCATTCCTATCAAACCATCATACCTGACACAAAGGATGGTTTAATTGCCTATTTATCCAGTAACTTATTTCATGGCATTGGAAAGAAGACAGCTGCTAAAATCATCGATCACTTAGGTGAAACCGCGATTTCCACTATTTTAAATAACCCATCGGTATTGGATGCAATTCCGGGACTCAAAAAAGAAAATAAAGAATCACTTGTAAAAAACTTACAAGAAAATGAGGGATTTGAACATGTAGCGGTTCATTTGGCGAAATATGGTATTGGCTTAAAAATGGCGCAAACGATCTACCAGGTTTATCAAGAAGCGACCATAGATCAGCTGCAGAAGGATCCTTACCAATATGTCTTTGATGTGGAAGGGTTTGGCTTTCAAAAAGCAGATGAAATCGCCAGACAAAATGGTATCCCCTTAACACATCCAAATCGAATTGGTGCTGCGTGCATTTACATCTTGCAAAAAAGCGTGCCGGATGGACATGTATATTTACCACTAATGGAGTGTATCAGACGGGTGATGCAACTACTTCATCATCCTGGTTCCCCATTAATGGAAGATGACGTCAAGGATCGTTTGCAGGAATTGAATAAGGAAAAGCGGCTGATTTTAAACCAGGGAAATGTTTATTTGCCCTCGTTATACTATGCGGAGGACGGTCTTGCTTCCCATTTAAAGCGACTTATTGACAAACCTGTTGAGCATCAAACACCACTAGCCGAATTAATGAAAATTACTGGTGAAATTGAAGATCAGGAAATATTAAGTTACGGAAAGGAACAGTTTGAAGCGATTCACCAGGCACTTGATTCAAAGATCATGATCCTTACCGGGGGGCCTGGTACGGGGAAAACAACGGTTGTCAAAGGCATTCTAAAGGCATACGCTACTATCGAGGATCTATCACTTCAACCTAAAGACTATGATAAGCCATCGAATTTTCCATTTATTTTAACAGCACCAACAGGTCGGGCAGCCAAACGGTTAAATGAATCGACTGGACTTCCGGCAACGACGATTCATCGTTTGCTTGGCTGGGATGGTGATCGTACGTTCGAAAAAGATCAGAAGGAACCATTGAACGGGAAATTTATTATTATTGATGAATTTTCCATGGTGGACATTTGGCTGGCCAATAATCTGTTTAAAGCTATTCCAGATGATATGCAAGTCCTATTGGTAGGTGATGAAGATCAGCTGCCATCTGTTGGTCCTGGACAGGTGTTAAGTGATTTGCTCGGCAGTTCTCTGATTCCGTTCGTCCGGTTAAATGAGGTCTACCGGCAGAAGGAAGGTTCGAAAATTATTCAGCTGGCACACCAAATCAAAGATGATATGTGTACGGAATCATCATTAGAGCAGGCGAAAGATTTTAGTTTTATTTCCTGCTTTGAATCACAGGTCATTACTTGTATTGAAACGATCTATCAAAAAGCACTGGATAAAGGCATTGATTTGCGGGATATCCAGGTTCTTGCTCCGATGTATCGAACGCAAGCCGGGATTACGATGATCAATCAGCACTTGCAGCAGTTGATCAATCCGCAAACAGAGCAGAAACGGGAAGTGAGAACACAGGATGCGGTTTTTCGGGTTGGCGATAAAGTGATTCAGCTGGTCAATCAACCGGAGGATCGGGTATTTAATGGAGATATTGGCGAAGTCGTGGCGATATTTAAAGAGGATGAAAATGAAGAACAGGTGGAACAGTTGATTATTGATTATGATGGACATGAGGTTGCTTATGAGCCTAATGAGTATGTGAACATCATGCACGCTTACTGTATTTCCATTCATAAATCGCAAGGAAGTGAGTTTCCTATCGTTATTATGCCTGTCGTATCCGGATACAGTCGGATGCTTCGAAAAAACCTGCTATATACGGCGATTACCAGGAGTAAACGGTCATTGATTATTTGCGGGGAGATGGGTGCATTTCTTCGCGGGGTACGAACAACAGACACCAACATCAGGTATACCTCACTTCGGGAACAATTGCAGGAGCGGCTGATAAAACCAATGGCAGAAACGGACAATGGGGAGGAAGAGCCTACTCCCCCAGTGGATGAAATGGATAGCGGAGAGGAAGAGCTTACTCCCTACGATTTTATGTAACGAAAAAGGTATATTTTTTCCAATTCGGGGTTACGCTACATTAATAATCTATATTATGAGCGTAGTGTACACTTTCATGTGCTGGTACTGGTACTTATGCTCGTTCACAAAGGAGTATCAGGATGTTGCAGTGTCCGAATTGCAAAGGAAAAGATATTGGGAAAATCGGTTCACAGCAGTATTATTGCTGGAATTGTTTTATTGAGCTATCCATTACTAGTGATAACGAACTTACAGTACACCAGATTGAAGCAGATGGTTCGCTGAGTTCTTTAAATGATCTATTTACGGAAGAGGAAAGGAAAGTACAGTGGTAGCGCTAATTTTTGTTTCGTGCAGCATACGGAGAAGGGGCGCAACCCATGTTTAAGCAGAAAACACCACTTCCATTCCTCTACTGGGTCATTACCGGTATTTTTGTCTTATTATTTATCTATTTACTTGTTAAACTTTTTCCCATTTACCGTGTTATCCTTGCTTTTCTATGGCATTTGTTTGCACCATTTATTATCGCCGGCTTGATCGCGTATCTTCTTTATCCAATTGTCAAAAAAATCAATAGCTACCATATTCCCAAAGGTCTTGCTATTCTTTTGATTTATTTGGTGTTTTTCGGTAGTTCCGGTTATGCCATTTACCGCATATATCCGGCCATGATTCACCAACTGAGTGATTTACAGGCGCAATTACCACAACTAATCCAGATGTATCAAGACTTGGTTTATCAACTTTATGAATATACATCCTTTTTGCCGGAAGTGGTTCATGACAAGATGGATCACTTAATCGCCGGAATGGAAACAAGGGTTGAAAATCTGGTCGGTAAAGCGGTTAACGGATTCACCAAGGTTTTTGACATGATTGTTTTCCTTACGGTGATTCCCGTTTTGGTGTTTTACTTCCTAAAAGATTTTACAAGAATAAAGGACTATATCAAAAAATGGATACCGGTAAAATATCATCGTGATGGCAGTGATCTATGTGCAAAGATTGACAAAAGTCTTGGTGACTATATTCGCGGGCAACTAATTGTTTGTTTTTTTGTTTTTCTGGCAACGTACATTGCTTTTCAGCTACTCCATATTAAATATGCATTGCTGCTTGCCATTATTATGGGTTTGACAAATATTATTCCGTATTTTGGTCCGATAATTGGTGCTGTTCCAGCGGTGGCTATTACCTTAACCGTGTCGGCAAAATTAATCATTTTTGTGTTAATCGCGGTCTTTGTCATACAATTAATTGAAAGTAATTTACTATCACCGTACATCGTTGGAAAGAGTATTGCCATTCACCCGATTGCCATTATTTTTGCCCTGTTATTAGGTGGGGAACTCGGAGGCGTTATCGGCATGATTGTGGCAGTACCGGTTTTAACGATACTTAAAGTCGTTGTATCCCATGTGATGGCAATCAGAATGATGAAACAGCAACGTTGACATTTCATTGATTATTTTTTATAATATCGCTAAATAAGCTAACACGTTTGAAAGTTCCAAGTACATGATAACCTTGTCTACAAGAGATGGATGCCAGTTGCTGAAAGGAATCCTTAGAACAAGCGTCATGGAAGCTAAACTGGAGTGCGGAAAAAACTCCGCCGGTACCCACACCGTTATCGTGCAAAGTGATAAATGATCAAATTATTTTCATTTATAAATAGGGTGGTACCGCGAACATCTCGTCCCTGCATTATGCAGAGAGGAGATTTTTTAATGGGGAAAGAAAATATGGAGGCAGTAATATGAAACAGTTAACATCAGCACAAGTACGTCAAATGTTTTTGGATTTCTTTAAAGAAAAAGGTCATCGGGTAGAGCCAAGTGCCTCCCTGGTACCGAAGAATGATCCAACACTACTTTGGATCAACAGTGGAGTTGCCACATTAAAAAAGTATTTTGATGGTAGTGTCATTCCGGATAATCCGAGAATTGTCAATGTACAAAAGGCAATCAGGACAAATGATATTGAAAATGTTGGTTTTACAGCAAGGCACCATACTTTTTTTGAAATGTTGGGTAACTTTTCGATAGGTGATTATTTTAAAAAAGAAGCCATTTTATGGGCGTGGGAATTTCTGACCGATGAAAAATGGATTGGCTTTGACCCGGAATTGTTATCAGTTACGGTCCATCCGGAAGATGATGAAGCGTATGATATTTGGTTGCACGAGATAAAACTGCCAAAGGAACGGATCATCCGACTGGAAGAAAACTTCTGGGATATTGGTGAAGGACCAAGCGGACCGAATACAGAAATTTTCTATGACCGTGGTGATAAATACGGAAATGATCCAACCGATCCGGAATTATATCCTGGAGGTGAAAACGAACGTTATTTGGAAATTTGGAATTTGGTATTTTCCCAGTTTAACCATAACCCGGACGATACGTACACTCCTTTACCCAAAAAAAATATTGATACCGGTATGGGGCTTGAACGAATTGTTTCCGTCATTCAGAATGCACCAACCAATTTCGAAACGGATCTATTTATGCCGATCATCAACAAGATTGAAGAAATTGCTGCAGTTCGGTATGGAACGGATCATGTAACAGATACGGCCTATAAGGTGATTGCTGATCATATTCGTACAGTTGCATTTGCGATTGGTGACAATGCGTTGCCGTCCAATGAAGGAAGAGGTTATGTGTTACGCCGTTTATTGCGCCGGGCTGTACGATTTGCCAAACAACTGGGGATTGAAAAACCATTTATGTACAAGCTGGTGGCAACAGTCGGGGAGATAATGAACGCCTTTTATCCAGAGGTTTTAAAACAAAAAGATTATATTGAGACGGTTATTAAAACAGAAGAGGAACGCTTTCATGAGACTTTAAATGAAGGTCTGGGAATTCTTCATTCGATTTTAAAAAAGGAAAAGGAAAATGGCAGTCAGGTATTCCCTGGCAAGGAAGTTTTTCGTTTATATGATACCTATGGATTTCCCAAAGAATTAACTGAAGAATATGTGCAAGAGGAAGGGTTCACTATTGATGAGGCTGGTTTTGCAGAAGAAATGAAACAACAGCGTGAACGGGCCCGAAACGCACAACAAAAAGTGGATTCGATGCATGTGCAAGATGAGCTACTGGGAAAAGTTGATGTGGTGAGTGAATTTGTTGGCTATGACCGGTTAGAAACAGATACAACCATTGAACAGATCATATACGGCAAGGAACTAACGGACGTTGCCAAATCTGGGGATGAGGTGGTTGTATTTCTTAGAGAGACGCCGTTTTATGCGGAAAGCGGAGGGCAAATTGCAGACAAGGGGTGGATATACACCGATCAAGTGTCTTTGTATGTTGAAAATGTACAAAAGTCGCCAAAAGGCCAACACCTTCATTATGTTAAGGTAAAGGATGGAGAAATAAAGATTGGGGACTGTGTGAAGGCTGCCGTTGATACAGAATTCCGCAACATGATTGTCAAAAACCATACGGCCACCCATTTGCTGCATCAGGCACTTAAAGATGTGTTGGGAGATCATGTTAACCAGGCCGGATCATTAGTAACCCCGGAGCGATTGCGCTTTGACTTTTCCCACTTTAATGCGATTAGTCAGGATGAATTGCAGCAAATTGAACAAATCGTTAATGAAAAAATCTGGGCATCGCTGCCGGTTGTCATTAATACCATGAAAATTGATGAGGCAAAAGAAATGGGTGCCATGGCATTGTTTGGCGAAAAATATGGTGATATTGTTCGTGTTGTTCAGGCAGGGGATTACAGCATCGAACTTTGTGGTGGCTGTCATGTGAAAAACACGGCTGAAATCGGTATATTTAAAATAGCCGCTGAAACAGGAATCGGTGCGGGAACCAGACGGATCGAAGCCGTGACAGGCAAACAGGCTTACACTTTCTTTAACCAAAAGTTGGCAATCATTGCTCACGTATCACAACTGTTAAAAACAACAGATAATCATATACCTGAGCGAATTGATGGATTGTTTAAAGAAATCAAAGCGCTACAGAAAGAAAATGAATCACTCAGTGCAAAATTATCCAATTTGGAGGCATCCTCTATTCAGGATAAGGTAGAAGAGGTAAAAGGAATTCCGCTGCTGGCGCAAAAAGTAGACGTAAAGGACATGAATCAGTTACGTAATATGGTTGATGAGTTAAAACAAAAACTGGGAACGGGTGTTATTTTACTTGCTTCTGAAAATAACCAAAAAGTCCAATTGGCAGCAGGTGTTTCCAAGGATCTTGTCCAAACGGGGATACACGCAGGAAATTTGATAAAACAGGCAGCCCAGGCATGTGGTGGTGGAGGTGGCGGTCGCCCTGATATGGCCCAGGCCGGGGGTAAAGACCCACAAAAAATAACGGAAGCATTACAGGCAGCAACAAACTATATAGCGGAAAATGTGTAAATAGTTGTGATTATCTTGCCGAGCTTTCCGATGAATGGCGTTTCATATTGGAAAAAAGTATAATATTAGATCCAAACATGTTAGAATAATGACAGAAAGCAAATTATGGAACGAGGTGTCACGATGAGCTCGATTGATAAGACGATGAAATTTAATTTTTCAGAGGAACCATTTGATCAGGATATTAAGGAAATTTTACTGACTGTTCATGGCGCACTAAAAGAAAAAGGATATAATCCAATCAATCAAATTGTAGGCTATTTATTGTCAGGTGACCCCGCGTACATTCCCAGGTATAATGATGCGCGAAATTTGATCCGGAAAGTCGAACGGGATGAGGTCATTGAAGAACTGGTAAAATTCTATTTGGAACACCAACAAGAGGCGTAATTAATGAAGACAATGGGCTTGGATGTTGGATCGAAAACGATTGGTGTGGCTGTAAGTGATGCATTAGGCTGGACAGCTCAAGGGCTGACAACGATTCACTGGGACGAACAGGACATTGGTTCAGCCGATGATGAGCTAGCCCAAATTGTCAGGGAACACGAGGTGGATAAAGCGGTTATCGGCTTGCCGAAAAACATGAATGGCACAATTGGAGAACGCGGGAAAGCTTCAGAATTGTACGCCCGGCATGTTGAGTCAGTGCATCATATACCAGCCGTTCTCTGGGATGAGCGGTTAACAACCATCGCTGCTGAGCGCGTGTTACTTGAGGCGGACGTCAGTCGCAAGAAACGAAAGAAGGTCATTGACAAAATGGCTGCAGTGATGATTTTGCAAGGGTATCTAGATCAAAACAAATAACGACGTGTTCAAAAAGAAGATAAAAAGAATCAAGGTCGGTGGAGGTCTTCGGCGTCCTGTTGCAATGGACACTAGCACATCCCATGCGTCGAAATTCAGTACGTTTTTTACCGGGCTTTTTGAACACCCACTATAAGGAGTGTGGACATGGCATTAGAAGAAAAAGAACGAATTATTATTCCAGATGAAAATGGTGAAGAGCATCTTTTTGAGGTATTGTTTACCTTTGATGTTGATCAAACGAATCAGTCATACATTGCTGTTGTACCAGCCGAGCAAAAAGACGATGATGAAGTAGAAGTTTATGCGTTCCGCTACGAAGAGAAGGACAGTGATGATAATGATCTACAATTATTCCCGATTGATTCGGATGAAGAATGGGATATGGTTGAAGAAATGCTGAATACATTGGCAGACGAGGAAGATGAGCAGTAATGAAAAAGTGCTGGTGTCAAAACATGGCATCAGCTTTATTTATAAAAACCCCCCATAAAAAGCAGGGATTCGCGCTGATAAAGGCGAATTTTAGCGAATCGTGGCATATTCATTCTTTTTTTAGTATAATATACCGGATGGGAAAAAGGGGGATCCTTCATGTTCAAGAAGACAAATAGAGGAAAAGAAAAGGACAAGCTAATGGCAAACGAAGAAGCTAAAACGGTTCGAAAAATTGTTGCAACCATTATTATCGCGATTGTACTTATTCTTCTCGTTGGCGGTATATCAGGATATATGTATGTAAAATCTGCACTCAAGCCGGTTAATCCGGATAGCAAAAAGGAAATTAATGTCCAGATTCCAATGGGTTCTTCCACTTCCGATATCGCTTCTATTCTTGAAGACCAAGGAATTGTTAAAGATGCACGGGTATTCCGTTTTTACATGAAGTTTAAGAATGAATCGGAATTTCAAGCAGGCGATTATACATTTATGCCGTCCATGACGCTAAATGAAATTATTAGTTCGTTGAAAAAAGGCAAGATGGAAAAAGAAGCGGTTTATACAGTCACGATTCCTGAGGGAAAGACGATCGATCAAATCGCGGAAATCTATGCGAAGAAACTGCCGATTTCCAAGAAAGCTTTCCTGAAAAAAGTTAACGATCCCAAGTACGTTAAGCAATTAATCAAACAATATCCTGATGTCCTGTCTGATGAAATCCTTGACAGTGATATCAAAACCCCTTTGGAAGGATACTTGTTCGCGGCAACATACCAGTTTTATGATGAAGATCCAAATATCGATACGATTGTACAAAAAATGCTAAAGAAAACGGTGAAGGTCGTGTCACCACATCTAGAAGAGATTTCCAAAAAGGATCTCACTGTTCATCAAGCATTGACAATGGCTTCTTTGGTAGAAAATGAAGCGAGCTCCGAGGATCAGCGCCAAAAAATTGCTGGGGTTTTCTACAATCGTCTGGATGCAGGGATGCCACTGCAAACCGATCCAACAGTTTTGTATGCGTTAGGGAAGCATAAGGATAAGGTATCGTTAAAGGATCTGAAGGTAAAGTCACCATATAACACGTATTACA
The DNA here is from genome assembly GCF_027186265.1 of Lentibacillus daqui. Lineage (NCBI taxonomy): Bacteria > Bacillati > Bacillota > Bacilli > Caryophanales > Bacillaceae > Lentibacillus > Lentibacillus daqui. Next base: position 1,579,420 of record NZ_CP114176.1, read on the forward strand.
TTGATACATTACCAGTTGGCCCGATTTCCAATTTCTCAGAAAGCTCACTAACAGCTACACTGGACCCGGAAGATTCCGATTATAAATATTTCCTGCATGATGATAAAGGACATATTTATTATGCAAAGACACATGATGAGCATGTGCAGCTTAAAGAAAAATACATCAAGTAAAATCATTTCACGGATTCGGTGTCCGTTGGCAACCAAACTTTAGAATAAAGGGATAATGGTTATATATGCGGTAAACGTTAATAGTGTGTTCAAGGTTAAGAGTGCGTGTTCAAAAAGGAGGATAAAAAGGACCGAGAAGTTCTAGGCGGCGTAGCTTTGAGCACCGGAGTGTATATAAAAGGTACATGAAGAGCGGAAAAGCAAGCCAACGAGCTTCTTCAAAGGAAGGCCGACTAAAAACGGGCTTGCGCTCAGGCGTCGGCATACCCCTTTTGCAGGGGCATGTCATTTTTACCGGACTTTTTGAACATCCTCTTAAGAGCCTTATTTTTTCTGGACTTTTTGAACACCGTCCAACCAGGCCATTTCCCGCTTTTTTACATGAAATGAGGGCTAAAAAGATGGATGCAAGCTTGAGAAACTATTTAACCAGCTTATTGCCAAAACAGCAAGACTGGGTGAGAAAAATGGAAGAGCAGGCAAAAAAAGATCGTGTTCCAATTATGGAACCAGTCAGTATGGAATTTGTTATGCAGCTTATTCGCCTGCAAAAACCGTCACGGATTTTAGAACTTGGTACAGCAATTGGCTACTCCGCGTTACGAATGCTTGACGCTAATCCAGAATCAATGATTGTGACGATTGAACGGGATGAAGAACGATACCGGCAAGCCGTAACCAACGTGAGAGCGCACAATAAGCAAGGACAGATTGATATCATGCATGGGGATGCATTGGAAATTGTTTCGGATGTATTGGTAAAAGGTCCGTTTGATATGTTATTCATCGACGCTGCAAAAGGTAAATATCAGCAGTTTTTTTCTTTATATTCCCCTGTAGTTGTAAAAGATGGCTTAATTATAACTGATAATGTATTATTTAAAGGGTATGTGGATGATCCGGAAAAAGAACATCCACGGTTCAAGAAATTGGGCCAAAAAATACGTAATTACAATGATTGGCTGATAAGCAATCCTGATTATATAACATCCATTGTTCCTATTGGCGATGGTGTAGCAATGAGCGTTAAAAAAGAAGGGAGCATGCCAGACCCATGGTGGAAAGACCAGTAGTAATTGGTGTCGCTGGAGGAACCGGAAGTGGAAAGACCACTGTAACCCGTTCGATTTCCCAGCGATTTTCTGATAAGACCATTCTTGTCATCGAACAGGATTATTATTATAAAGATCAAAGCCATTTACCCTTTGAAGAACGGTTGAAGACAAATTACGATCACCCGTTGGCATTTGACAATGATTTATTGATTGAACATGTCAAGGATTTGGTTCATCAAAAAGCAATTGAGAAACCTGTGTACGATTATAAAGTTCATAATCGATCACAAGAGGTCATCCATGTTGAACCGAAAGAGGTTATTATTTTAGAAGGGATATTAATATTGGAGGATCCACGATTAGTTGATCTGATGGACATTAAGGTATTCGTGGATACGGATGCTGACCTAAGGATGGTGCGTCGGCTCATGCGGGATATAAAGGAGAGAGGGAGATCGCTTGATTCGGTGATTGACCAATATATTAACAGCGTAAGGCCAATGCACTTACAATTTGTGGAGCCAACCAAACGATATGCCGATATTATTATTCCTGAAGGCGGGCAAAATCACGTTGCCATCGACATCATGGCTACCAAAATAGAAACGATTTTATCCAAAAATCGAAAAATGAATGGTTAAAAGAATTGAAAATTAAAATTAAATCTGCCATAGTATGAAATAGTACATTATTTTATTCTGATAAGGGAATCCCAAGCAATTATGAATCGTATATCATCATAACAACTTGATGTAAAATGTTAAATATTTGGCGATGCAGAAAAAGGAGTGTTTTTACATGGCTACAGAAAAAAGTTATTACATGACAAAAGAGGGGAAAAAGAAATTAGAAGATGAATTACATTATCTAAAAACCGATCGACGTCAGGAGGTTGTCGAACGGATAAAAGTGGCGCGAGGATTTGGCGACCTATCTGAAAACTCTGAATATGATGCTGCGAAAGATGAGCAGGCATTTGTAGAATCCCGGATAACCCAGGTTGAAAAAATGATCCGCAATGCAGTAATTATCGAAAATGATAATGAGGATCCTAATATTGTTTCGTTAGGGAAATCTGTTACTTTTACTGAGCTTCCAGACGGGGAAGAGGAAACATACAAAATTGTCGGCAGTGCCGAGGCAGACCCGTTTGAAGGAAAAATCTCCAATGACTCACCAATCGCTAAAAGCCTGCTTGGTCACGAAGTTGGTGAAGAGGTAACCGTTGCAACTCCAGGCGGTGACATGCAAGTCAAAATCACAAAAGTTGAATAAGCACAATGATCTTTTCGCTGGAACCGGATAAGCAAAAGTCGAAACACATGTATAGTGTCAACAAAAGCGGGAAAACCCCGCTTTTGTTGTTCAAAGTAAAAAATGTAAATAAATCGTAATAAATGTCATCAGAATTTTTATTAATTCTCTACAATATTCTTTTTTTTATATGGTATGATATAAATCGAGTAAGGAGGTTAGGTTAATGGACGATGATAATAATAAAAATTCTCGGGTTGACCGATTTGAAAAACGGCGCAAAAATACCAAATGGCTATCGATCATGCTTGTTGTTGGAGCAGTGCTAGTTGTACTTTTGATTGGCACATTCATATTCGGTGGTAATGATGAAGCCGATAAAACATCTGATGAAAAGCAAACGAGTGCTGAACACGCTTCTGGCACCTCAGATCCCGATACTACCAACAAGGATTCAATGGATTTATCAGAAGGTGAATCGTCAGAAAACGATGAACAGCAAGCGGACGAGCAGGAACATGCTGATAATGATCAGGATGAAGACACTGACAAAGAAAAGGATGAAGACACCGACAAAGAAAAGGATGAAACAGATACTGATAAAGAAGAGGTAAAAACCAAAAAAGTTGAAACATCGGATGACAACAATGTTGCAGAGGCTTATAAAGGTAACTGGAAACCAGTCGGAACCGAGCAAAAGGGATCACATACAACCAATTACGATGAAGGAACCCAAGATCGCAAAGAAATGGAAGAAGCAGCTGCTGTCGGAGCGGGATTGGATCCGGAAAATATGACCGCATGGTGGCTTGGGCGTGCCGGAGACCAAAAGGTGACTGCAACAGTTTCAGGTAAAAATGATCCCAAGACCTACAGGGTACACTTAACATGGGTTGATGACCAAGGATGGAAGCCAACAAAAGTGGAAGTATTAAAAGAAAACGATAAAAAATAACCGGATGCGAATAGGGCGTGTGAATGTTGACAATCGGAATTATCGGCGCAATGGATGAGGAAATTGCCACTTTAAAAGCTAATATGAAGAATAAACGGGAAATAACTGTTGCCAATTGTTTATTTGTACAAGGTAACTTAGGTAATAAGGATGCTGTTCTCCTAAAGTCCGGAATTGGTAAAGTGAATGCCGCGATGGCTGCAACCATATTGCATGAACGTTTTTCTCCATCACACGTAATTAATACTGGCTCTGCCGGTGGATTTGCCAAGGAATTGGACGTTGGCGATGCTGTCATTTCGGCACAGGTTGTCCATCATGATGTTGATGCAACCGCTTTTGATTATGCATATGGACAAGTACCAGGAATGCCTGCTATGTACGCGGCTGACACGGAATTAATGGAAGCAGCAAAGCAAGCAATGGATAATCTGCATATACGATCAAAAATTGGAGTGATCGCGACAGGTGATTCTTTTATGGATGACCCGGAACGTGTTGGTTTTGTCCATGACAAGTTTCCTGACATGCTTGCCGCAGAAATGGAGGCAGCTGCCATTGCTCAGGTTTGTTATCAATATGAAACGCCATTTGTCATTACAAGGGCATTATCTGATATCGCTGGCAAACAATCATCGATATCATTTGATGCATTCCTCGACAAAGCTGCAAAAAATGCCGCCCATTTGGTCATGGCTATGCTGGAACAGTTATAATTGTTCCAGTAATTACCGTCTTCGTAACCTATTCATCTATGATATGATGCGATATAGGGAAGGAGAGGATAACATGATCTCAAGACAAAAGCTTAAGGAAAAATTGAAAGATTATCGGCGATTTAGTGTTACATTGTTAATCATTGGTATTTATTTTTACCTGGGCGGGATCATGGATACGTATATGGAACCCATGGCTGATGGGGGCATACTCACTTTATTATCCCTGATCATGGTAATTTGCTCGGGATGGTTTATGTTTAGATCCCGTAAAATAAAAATGATGTTGGAAAATTGGTAAGCGCGTATGATGTTTAGATCATACACGCTTTTTTATTGTCAAAAAGGACTTGAATATCCCCGTAAAACACATCCACATTTCTTGAGGAAGGTAAGAGATTTATCCCGCAGACATTTGCTAGAATAACTTCGATTTTTTGTTCTTTATAATAGACATTACATTCTTTATATAATATAATGTAATCAGATATACCCATAATGTCTTTTTATTTTGAATGCCTTGAAACCCTTTGAACCTTATACACGTTATTGTCATAGTTATTTTTTATCAATAAAGGTAAAAGAACGAACGGGCATATTTAATCACGAACATAATGAAAATAGGTATTTATAACTGTGGACATTTTTGAAACATTACATAACAAGAAGGAGTAGGTTCGGATGAACAAAAATTTTGTATTGACGCTACTCGTTTTGCTAATCTGCTTCAATAGCTGGGGAATCTATTTTTTGCAACTGCCATTCTATCAGGAGGTATTGATGATTGCGGGGATATCCTTTGTGCTTATGAGTTTGATTAAGGAGCGGTTTATCTTTTTGTATGCCCTTAGCCTGATTTTAAGCTATGGTTTCTTTTTAATTTTGTACGCATTTGTAAATAAACATGCTTCATCAGAAATGCAGGTCATGTACATACAGAGCCACCTGCTGTTTACCAGCTTGACTTTGCTGTTCTGGGTGCTGCTCAATTTTATCAAAAAGATGGGAGAGGAAAATGAACAGCTCATCCAAAAAAATGCACAATTACAGAAATACAAGGAAGATACCAGTATCCTTACTGTTCAAGAGTTTGTGGAGCAGGCTAAATGGGCGCTTACTGCGTCCAAAATAAACCGTACGGTGACCTGGATGGTGCAACTGGAAATAGCAAACAGGCACCCCGAGATTGAAATGAATATTCAACAAGTCATAGAAGATATTTCTCAGTCGCTCATCCGCAAGCGTTTTGACCTGGTTACCTCAACAGATGGCCATATTTATATTCTGCTTAAAAATGCAGATCAGCGGTATGTCGATGAAATGATCGATATGCTATATGATAGGATGCGAAAAAAATTTAACCTCATTGTTCCGCCTATTATCGTCCATGCAGCACCGGTCGAAGAAGAAATTTCTGTTGGGGTTGTCGAGGAGGTACAGTAATGAGTGTGTTGCTATATATCATCACGGTATTTTTTTGGGGGATGATCTTGTTTTATTCTCTGTTGACAACTGCGGGGGTGAAACAACGGAGTAGTAAACAACAAACGATACAGTTGGAACATTACCCCAGTGTGGCCGTGTTGATCCCGGCACATAATGAAGGAGTTGTTATCACAGATACGTTGCGAGCCATGAGCGAGTTGCGCTATCCTGGGAAGCTGGAAATTTATTTGCTCGATGATCAGTCGACCGACAATACAGCGGAAATTGTGCAGGAGTTTTCCTCAGTGTTTTCTCATATTCATTATATTCCTGTGCCGGATGGCAAACCAAAGGGAAAATCACGCGTTCTGAACTATGGATTACACATCTCGGATTCGTATTATTTTGCTGTCTATGACGCTGATAACCAGCCTGAACCGGATGCGCTTGTTCGATTGGTCGAAGCAGCAGAAACCACGGGAAAGGCTGCCGGTGCGGTCGGTTACGTAAAAACGAAGAATATGTTCACCAATGTACTTACCAGGATGATCGGGCTGGAGTTTCAGGTCTTTCAGTTATTGATGCAATCCGGCAGATGGGCTCTGTTTAAACTGGGCTCGCTCGCAGGAACGAATATGCTTTTAAAGCGGGCGGTGTTGAAGGAATTGGGGGGATATGATGTCCATGCGCTGGCGGAGGATGCGGAATTGACGGTCCGGATCACTGCGGCCGGCTATCTCCTGCCTGTTGTGGCAAATTCCCGGACGTTTGAGCAGGAACCGGAAAAGCTTCGAACCTTTATTAAGCAGCGCACCAGGTGGCTGACAGGTAATATTTATTTGTTGGAAAAGTCACTTCACGATTTCAGTCATTGGAAAGGCAAAACATTTTTCCTGTCGATACAGCATCTCATGACCTATTTGTTGTTTGTTCTGTTGCTGTTAGTTTCCGATGTGATGTTTGTTATCGGTTTGTCGGGGTACGAGATGCCCAACATTCAGGTGCCCATCATATTGCTATGGTCAATGAGTTACATCGTTTATACGTCGTATTTCCTGGCTGCAATCGCTGTCGACCGCAATGTGTCTCTTGCAAATATTGTTTTTGTATTTATCATGTATTTTACGTATGCGCAACTGTTTATTCTGCTGTTACTCAGAAGTCTGAAACAGTACGTCTGGAGCAGGTTGAAAGGAACGACCATTGAGTGGGATAAGACGAAGCGGTTTAAGCAAAAGGGACAAACGAATGAGAAATAGGCCTGTTCTTGCTTTGCTATTATTCGCAGCAACCATAGGGGGGATATTCTTCACTATGTTTAATAAGATGGATTCCGTGAAGCAAATCGTAGAGAAACACTATACAGATACTACAGGGTGTATTCATGCATATCCGGATGATATGGACAGTCCTTGTCTTTCTGAAAGCATCGGTTTGTACATGGAGTATTTGCTTCAGACTAATGACGAGGAAGGCTTCGACGAGCAATTTTACGTATTGACCGAGCAATTTTTGCGGAAAAAACGCGGGTCATTTCTTATTCGATGGGAACTGAAGGAGGATGTTTCGGCCAATGCACTAATTGATGATACCCGTATCATCAATGCATTAAGGGTTGGTGGGAAACAGTTTAACAAGCCTGCCTACACTACCCTTGCCAACAGTCTGACTACGACTTTAAAGGCTTTAAGGCAAGGTGATGTGTATGCTGATTATTACAATTGGCAAAACAAGGATATCGCTCCACAGATCACACTAAGTTATATCACAAACGAATTTGCTATAATGCTTCCTGGTACGCAAAAGACAGTACATATCCTGGGTGGGGTAAATACGGAGGAGACATTTTTCCCGGAAAGTTATCAATTACGGGAGAAGCAATACAAGAAGCAGAAAGAGATACATATGGTGGATCAATTATTAATCGCTATTAATCGAAACCATGCCGGCTATACTTCTGATCGATTTAATCAATGGTTGAAAGCACAATGGGATCAAGGTATTTTGTACGGAAGGTATGATCGGAGCACCTTGGAGCCTACAGTGTCCTATGAATCGCTGGCCGTTTACTATTACTTGTACCGTTATTTCCTGCAGATGCACGAAGATCAGCTCGCCATTGAAGTAGCCGATCATGCCAGTGAATTGGCAAAGGAGCATAAACTGAAGGAAACACATTTTTTTGATTTTATCCATTACCAGCAAATGAAATACGAAACGGAGGGGATGCAATGACGAAACAGCTTATAGGTTTTTGTTTGCTCATTGTATTGCTTTGTTGGCTGACACTGCCCTCTACTGGCTTGGCTGCGGATAAAACAAAAGTATTAATCGTTTACGATCTGAAAGATAATGAACATGATGAGCAGGTCTATATGACTGACTTGCTGGTGGGGCATTTTACGCAGGACATTACGACATTGCGCGCAGATAAACTGGATGAAGCAGAACTTAATGATTACTCGCACTTGGTCTATATCCATACGAACGAGAAGAAACCATCGGGGGCAACCATTGCAAAGCTTGATGGATTTAAAGGAGGGATTTTCCATATTGGGAGGTACAGCGAGATGTTCAAGTTTGGCTCCTTTCTCTCTTTTCAAGGCGTGGGAACAGCCACCCATATTATTGATGATCAAGACGAATTGGAACTGGATTCTGCGCAAACCGCTATAAGGTATGAAACCGACAGTAACACGGATGTACTGTATGATGGAAAAAGCGGCAACACCCGTTTTCCTCTTATCTTTCGGCACGATGATGATATGGTTGTTGCAACCGACGGAGTCACTGAAATGATAGGAAACTTTGCCGGTGAAGCTATGTTTGATTTTTTTGATGCAAAAAAAAGAGGGCCGCAGCGCTACATTCGCCTGGAAGATGTCCATCCCAAAAGCGACAAGGAGAAACTAAAAGAAATCGGGGACTATCTGGAGCAGAAGGGCATTCCCTATATGATCACTCTGATTCCTGTATACACAAATCCCAGAACGGGGGAAGAAATCCATTTATCCGATGAGCCGAAATTGGTCAAAATTCTCCAGAACATGCAGAGTCATGGCGCCAGTATTATCCTTCACGGCTATAAGCATCAGTATCGTAATACAGAAACTGGCGAAGGCTATGAATATTGGGATGAAAAAAACGACCGGCCGATCTATCAAAAAAAGAATGAAAAAGCACTGTTGCGCAATGACTTTGGCAGCGAGAAGGCTTTTCAGGAATTTATTAAAAAAGGAGAGGCGTTTGAACAGAAGTATATTTCCGGGACCCTTGATAAGGGCATCAGAGAACTGAACGAGCAAAAGCTGTATCCGCTTGCTTTTGAACCATCTCACTATGCCATGTCACTGGAAGGATACAGGGAAGTAGCTAACTATTTTTCTACTTATGTCGGTGAGGCACAAATTTCTAACAAAACGAATGAGATTACATTTACTACTGTCTTTACCAGCCGGGCATCCTTTTTACACGGAATGAAATTGGTTCCGGAAACGTTAGGCTACGTAGATCCGGGTAATAAGGATGCGATCAAGGATATATTGGATAATGAAGCTTATTATTCTCGCTTTTCCGATAGCCAATTAGGGCTGTTCTACCATCCTTATTTGGGCCTGGACAAACTGAAAACAATCATTGAAGAGTTGGAGCAGCGGGAAAACTACCCTTGGTTCGATTTAAAGCAGACACAAAATAAGGCAGAAACGGAAGGGATAGTTATTACATCAGGCAAAAGCGGAATCGACGTATCTATGTCTGGAAAAGAAAAGGCAAGAAGCATGTTTGTAAGAACGTGGTGGGTTATCCCGCCAGCGATCATTTATTTGCTGATTGTGATTATTTCCATTCGAGGCAAAAAGAAAAAAACAAACAGCTTGACAGGTTCGCAGCACGGATCGTTGTTTGCGGAGCAGTAGGGATACAGTTAGCGACAGACTCCATGAAATGAAGATACTCATATAGAATAACAACCGCAAAAAACAGTTGCTACAAGTTTTTTGCGGGTTTTTGTTTATCTATGGACTGTCAAATTAGAGGGAAAGAAAGGGAGGATTATTGATCGCGCCGTTCTTTACGGAAGTATTCATGAAAAACCTTCATTAATGCCCGTTTTTCAATTCGTGATACATAACTTCTGGATATGTTTAGTTTTTTCGCTATTTCTCTCTGGGTTAACTCTTTATAATCATTCAAACCATATCGGTACACAATGACTTCTTTTTCCCTGTTAGTGAGGATAGTAAGATAATCTTTCAGCTTGTCAATTTCCATGTTTAATTGAATATACTCGATCACATCGGTATTTTCAGCTTCTAAAATGTCAATTAAGCTTATTTCATTTCCTTCTTTGTCCTGCCCAATTGGATCATGGAGGGAAACGTCTTTCTTCACCTTTTTCAGCGCACGCAAATGCATCAGTATTTCATTTTCAATGCACCGAGCAGCATAAGTTGCAAGCTTCGTTCCTTTTTTGACTGAGAAACTTTCAATTCCCTTAATCAATCCAATTGTGCCGATTGAAATCAGATCTTCCATATCTTCACCAGTGTTTTCAAACTTTTTAACGATATGGGCGACCAAACGTAAATTATGTTCTATAAGCTTATTTCTGGCGTCAGCATCACCATCTTGCATCAACTTGATATACTTTGCTTCCTCTTCGGGCGGGAGAGGTTGCGGAAAGGCATGATTTTTCACATAAGATACAAAAAACAGTGCTTCTTTAACCAATAAAGCAAGCACACTTAAAATTCCAGACAAATGCATGCACCTCCTGAAATGTTGGCTGGGCTTTTGCCTATATAACATTCTTATGAGGCGTTGCATCCATTTGTGTCTGTCCTTATTTGAAAAATTTTTATTCCCGAAAATCCAGTTATGAGCTGTATGATAAAAATTAGCAGTATGACATTACAAAGCCATATGACCAATCCGGCTGTTGAGATAGTCGGACGAACGTGGTACACTTCAGTTCATCATACAATTGACATGTTTTTGCAAAAAGCGGCATATTGTTCAATGCATGACGTCATCGATTTAACTGGAACATTCTTTTTTAGTTAGTAAAGACCTTCTTTGAATTTCCTGTTCAATTAAGCGGATAAAATCAGGGCTTAGATTTAATTCATTTGCTTTTTGGTAAGATTCCAACAATAATTCATCTGACAAATGCTCCATCAATATGCCCTCCTGGTCAAATAATAGGATTCTCATGTAATCTATTAATAATTTATCACGAAAAATAAGGCTGAACAAGATGGTAGTTATCTACAATGACCTGTAGATAACTTGTGTATAATTAAAAGAAAATAGGGTTGAACTACTATTCTGTACATGTGGATACTGTTAGTAATGTTATCCACAATGCAAAAAATGAAAGAAATTGTCGAACGGTTTTTGTGGGGAAGCGGGTGAAATCATGCATATTTTTTAAAAATTGACATAAGCAGACAAAGGAATACTGCATTTCATTTGGATTTTTGAACATCCTCTTAAAGGTACCTCTTTCATATTGTGGAAAGTTATTATAGGATTAAGGTATAATATTACACTGCAAAGGAAATTCAAACAGTCTTAATGCTTTTCGTTTGGCTGTTTTTATATCATTTAGCTAAAAAGCAGGGAAATTTGTAATGAGGTGTGAAAGTTGCTGAAGAAGTTTTTGCCGAATCAACATGTAAAGAGTGTATTTGACATTCATCCTGATGTTTTAAAACAACAAGGAATAAAAGGTATCATTACCGATCTGGATAATACACTTGTTGCTTGGAATGTGAAGGATGCAACACCTGAGATTATTCAATGGTTTCAATTGATGAAAGAAAACAATATCAAAGTAACGATTATTTCCAATAATAATGAGGAACGGGTAAAGATTTTTTCTCAACCACTTGACATCCCATTCTTATTTAGGGCCAAAAAACCTCTTGGCCGGGCGTTTAAATCAGCCGCCAAAACAATGAAGTTGAATAAAAATGAGATTGTCGTTGTCGGCGATCAGTTGTTCACAGATGTATTGGGTGGTAATTTGTGCGGTTTTCATACCATACTGGTTGTCCCAATTGTCCATTCGGATGGTAAACTAACCCGGATCAACCGAAAATTCGAACGCCGGATATTACGTTACATGCGGAAAAAAGGAATGGTAACTTGGGAGGAATAAAATTGGAAAAATTGTATTGTCAAGGCTGCGGGATTATGATTCAAACTGAAAACCAAACAGAACTTGGCTATGCCCCAAAATCAGCTCTGGATCGGGATCCCATTTTATGCCAGCGCTGTTTCCGGTTAAAGCATTATAATCAGGTACAGTCGGTAGCGATAAGTGATGAAGAATTTTTGGATCTGATAAGTCAAATTGGCGAGGCAAGCGGTCTTGTTGTTCATCTTGTAGATATTTTTGATGTTAGTGGAAGCCTGATTAAAAGCCTTCCGCGTCTAGTTGGCCATAATCCAATCATACTGGTGGGAAACAAGCTGGATTTGTTACCCAAGTCAACTAATCAACGAAAGCTCAAGCAATGGCTTCGTTCATCAGCAAAATCAATGGGGATTGATGTAAAGGATGTATTTCTTATTTCGTCGGCTAAAGGACATGGGATCGATGAATTAGCGGAAGCAATCGATGATTATCGCGCCCAAAAGGATGTATATGTGGTGGGGACGACAAATGTGGGCAAATCCACGTTCATTAATCGGCTCATCAAACGGTCAACCGGGGAGAATAATGTGATTACGACTTCTTATTTCCCTGGGACAACACTGGGTTTTATTGAAATCCCTTTGGACGAAACAACGGCCCTGATTGATACACCTGGTATTGTTAATAAACAACAAATGGTCCATTATGTGTCTGATCACGACTTGAAGCTAATTACACCAAACAAAGAAATTAAACCGCGTGTCTATCAGTTGAATAGTGAACAAACCTTATTCTTTGGCGGATTGGCACGCTTGGATTTTGTGAAGGGTGAAAAGCAGTCCTTTGTTTGCTATTTTGCTAATGCACTGCCAATCCATCGAACCAAAACAGCCAATGCTGATGAATTATATCGCAATCATAAAGGGAAATTATTATCTCCTCCTGATCAGGAGACATTGTCACAGTTGCCAGCATTCACGGAAGCAACGTTTCGCCTGACAGAAGAAAAAACCGATATTGTCTTTCCCGGACTTGGCTGGGTAACGATTAACCGTCCAGGTACAACAGTAAGAGCTTATAATCCAAAAGGGGTTTCTGCTTCATTACGAAAGGCACTGATATAAAGGGAGGGTAATCACATGGATTTTAAATTTGCCTTGATAGGCTATCCTGTTCAACATTCCTTATCTCCATGGATTCATGAGCAATTTCTTGAGCGAACAGGCCTGAATGGAAGCTATATGCTGGAAGAGATAGCACCGGAACAGTCATTTGCACAACGTATAACCGATCTGAGGAATCGCTCTGTCAATGGCTTTAATGTGACGGTTCCATACAAACAAAAAATCATCCCTTTTTTGGATGAAGTTAGTGATGGGGCAAAACAGATTGGTGCGGTCAATACGGTCGTCAATCGTGATGGAAAATGGATTGGATATAATACTGATGGGAAAGGTTATGTCCGGTCATTATGCGAACAATACCCGGAGATTTCCCAAAATAAAGCGCTGAAAATAGCTATTATCGGATCCGGTGGTGCGGCCAGGGGAATTTATCATGCGCTTGTAACAGAAGGGTTTCGTTTTATTGATATTGCTAATCGTACCATATCGAACGCAGAAGCTATTGCCAAATTGCAGCAGGATCAAACAAATACAATGGTGTTATCATTAGAAACATTTATGCAGGCAGTTCCTGAGTACGATCTGATCATCCAAACGACCTCGATTGGAATGAAACCAAACCAGGAACAATCCATTTTTCCGACGGATGTTTCCTTTAAACCAGGAAGTATTGCAAGTGATATTATTTATCAGCCGATCGAGACAACTTTTTTGAAACGGGCGCAAAAGCAGGGAGCGCTTGTTCATTATGGCCATACAATGCTTCTTTATCAGGCACAATATGCGTTTGAATTATGGACAAATCGTCAAGTGCCAATCGAGGGTATGGCAGAACAATTACAACGGATTTTGGAAGGAAGATAATCATGTTAACAGGAAAGCAAAAAAGATATTTACGTGCGGAAGCGAATCGTTTAAAGCCAATATTTCAGGTTGGTAAAGACGGCGTCAATGAAAATATGGTGAAACAAATTAGTGAAGCATTGGAAAAACGGGAATTGATCAAGGTTAGTATCCTGCAGAACTGTTTGCAGGATAAACATGATGTTGCAACCATGTTAGCTGACGGTGCGGAAGCGGAAGTTGTACAAATCATTGGGAATAATATTGTGCTTTACAAAGAGTCAGAAGAAAACAAGCACATTCAATTACCATAAAGAACGTGTTCAAAAAATTGACATGTCTTCTTTCCAGGCTTTTTGAACATCCCTATAAAGGAGTAAGCGATGAAACGAGTTGGCATTTTAGGAGGCACATTCGACCCGCCGCATTTGGGACATTTGCTGATAGCCGAGGAGGTAAAAAACCAACTTGGCTTAACAGAAATCTGGTTTATCCCATCTTATGAGCCTCCGCATAAACAAAAGGCAAGATCAAGTGCAAAAGATCGAATGCAAATGCTCAAGCGGGCAATTGCATCCAATCATCAATTTAAACTGAACACGGTAGAAATCGATCGTTTAGGAAAATCTTATACATTTGATACAATGAAGATGTTGCACGATACATATCCCGATATTGAATTTTATTTTATTATTGGCGCTGATATGGTGGAGTATTTACCGAAGTGGCATCGTATTGATGAATTATTGAATATCATGAAGTTCGTTGGGGTGAAGCGTAGTGGCTATAAGCTGGATACGGAATATCCTGTTCTTATCGTGGATATCCCGATGATTGATGTGTCATCTACCCTAATCAGAGAGCGCATTAAAGCAAACCAGTCAATCAAATATTTATTACCGGAAGTTGTGGAAAGTTATATTAAAGGGAAGCGATTATATGGACAAGAATGAGGCGATTAAGAAGGTTAAACCACAGTTGACAGTGAAACGATTCGAGCATACGTTACGTGTTGCAGAAACGGCGGTGGAACTGGCTGAGCGTTTTCAGGTATCACAGGATAAAGCGGAATTAGCAGCTATTTTTCATGATTACGCAAAATTTCGGCCGGCCGAAGAAATGCGCCGGATAATTTTAGCAAGTCCGCTGCCAAATGATTTGTTATTTTATCATCAAGAATTATGGCATGCTCCAGTTGGTGCAATTTTGGTAAAAGAAGAACATGGAATTCAGGATCAGTTGGTACTTGGTGCTATTCACAATCACACGACGGGAAAAGCACACATGAATAAACTGGAAATGATTGTTTTATTGGCAGATTATATTGAACCAGGCCGGTCTTTTCCCGGATTGGATGAAGTAAGAAACATGGCAAAAGAGGATCTCACTCATGCCTGCTGGTTATCCATTAGAAATTCAATTCAGTTTTTAATGGGGAAAGGATCACGTATTTACCCGGACACGATTCATGCATATAATGATCTAACGAGACATGTAAACGGAGGTTACTAATTTTGGAAGATACTTTGGAATTACTGGAGAAAGTTGCACAAGCGTGTGATGATAAACGCGCTGAAAACATTATTGCTTTAGATATGAAAGAAGTGTCATTAGTGGCAGATTACTTCTTGATTTGTCATGGAACGAATGAGCGACAGGTGCAGGCGATTGCCCGATCCATTAAAGATATGGTGGAAGAAGGCGGATTGACTGTTAAACGTCTGGAAGGGTTTGAACAGGCGCGGTGGATATTGGTCGATATTGGCGATGTTGTATGCCATATTTTTCACAAAGATGAGCGTTCCTATTATAACCTGGAACGATTATGGGGCGATGCTGCACAGATTGAATTTAATTTTGGACGGGAAGAATAACTAATGGAATATCAACAATTGGCCAACGTCTATGACCGGTTGATGGATGATGCCCCATATGATGATTGGCTGGGTTTCACGGTTGGAATTTTTCAGCAATCAGATAAACCGATTCATCATGTAGCCGATCTTGGTTGTGGCACAGGACGGATAACAACAGGTTTAGCGCAAATGGGATACCAAATGATTGGTGTGGATTATTCGGAAACGATGCTGAGTGTTGCCCAGCAGCACGCTTCGGATATGGGAGTTCCTGTCCAATGGATTCATCAGGATTTGAGGGAACTGCAAGGGTTGTCAGAACTTGATGCAGTGGTCAGCTATTGTGATGTGATGAATTATATCACAACCGAAGAGGAATTAATGACTGTCTTTTCGCATGTAAAGAACATGCTCGCCGACGGAGGGATATTTATCTTTGATGTTCATTCCCTCTATCATTTGGATAATAATCTGGCCGGGGAAACATTTGCAATGGTAGACGATGACCTGGCCTATATCTGGTTTTGTTCTCCAGGTGAAGTATCTGGAGAAGTTTTTCATGATTTAACTTTTTTCGTACAACAAGGTAAAACATATACTCGATTTGAAGAATATCATCATCAACAGACATTTCCTATAAAAATTTATCAAAAATTATTACAAGCTTCCGGCTTCAACATTCGTCATTTATATGGTGATTTTTCGCCAAAACCGGAAAGTCTAAAGGATAATACGGAAAGAATCTTCTTTGTGGCTGAAAAACAACCGGGAAAATAGTATTTTCCCGGTTGTTTTTTGCTGGCAGGAGTTTGCGGTTTTATGTCGAATAGATATAAAGGAACCCGGATTACGACCCCGTTCTCCCTCGAATTACTCCATTAACAACTTTAACGGTCGTAATACCTCGACTGAATGGAATTTCACTGTTAAGGAAGGATATGATAGACATGATTATGGAATTCCTGAAAAAAAGTTTTTTCTTTATTTTAATCGGAGTGGCGATTATTGTTTTCCTTCTGTTTAACCGTCATGATACCCCCGATACCGATGCTAAGCTAACACCAGTACCCGACCCGATAAAAGAAGAAGCAAAAGCAAAGGATGATGAAACAGCCAACGGCATCGTGATTGTCGACGTAAAAGGCGCGATCAAGAAACCAGGTATTTATGATGTGTCACCAGATGCAAGGGTGCATGATGTTATTGAATTGGCTGGCGGATTTACCAAACAAGCTGATCAGACCATGGTCAATTTGGCCCAAAAGGTTCAGGATGAGATGGTCATCACGATTCCGCAAACAGGAGATGATGCCGATGGATTGTCTGAGGCGACGGGAACAGTTGGTCAAGAATCCAAATTAAAAATTAATCAGGCGACCCAAACAGAAATTGAAACCCTGCCTGGTATAGGACCGTCCAAGGCTCAGGCTATTATTGATTATCGGGAAGAGAATGGCCCGTTTCAAACCATCGACGATTTGTTGCAGGTATCGGGGATTGGCGAGAAAACACTGGAAAATTTTCAGGACGCGATTCAGATCCCATAGTGGTAATTGACTAAATATCATTAGTGCATGTACACTATTGAAGTAATAGTATTAGAGTGTGTTCAAAAGGAGGATAAAAAGGATCGAGAAGTTCAAGGCGGCGTAGCTTTGAGCACCGGAGTGTACAAAAAGGTACATGAGGAGCGGAAAAGCAAGCCAACGAACTTCTTCAAAGGAAGGCCGACTAAAAACGGTCTTGCGCTCAGGCGTCGGCATACCCTTTTTGCAGGGGCACGTCATTTTTACCGGACTTTTTGAACATCCTCTATAAAGGGGATATTTAGGATGGAGAGAATTTCATGGGACCAATATTTTATGGCGCAAAGTCATTTACTAGCATTACGCAGTACGTGTACAAGATTAATGGTTGGGGCAACGATAGTGAGAGATAAACGGATCATTGCCGGCGGTTATAATGGCAGTGTGTCCGGCAGTGTACATTGCATTGATGAAGGCTGTTATATTATTGATGGACATTGCGTTCGTACCGTTCATGCGGAGGCGAATGCGCTATTGCAATGCGCTAAGTTTGGTGTTCCGACAGATGGTGCAGAACTTTATGTAACCCATTTTCCATGTCTGCAATGCTGCAAACAGATTATCCAAAGCGGTATTAAGACAGTCTATTATGCTACTGATTATAAAAATCATCCATATGCTTTGGAATTATTTCAAGAAGCAGATGTAGAAACCAAAAAGGTGGAATTGAATTATTTGGCAATTGATGAAAATGTTAGTGAAAAGACGGAACTGGTAAAAGCATTACTGGATAACCTTACCGATACAGACAAGGCATTTCATCTCAAAGAAGAAGCAGAACGTTTATTTAAAATTTAACAAAACAAGGAGTATCGTGCATGAAAGGCTACTGGCATTTTCCTGCTATCTCGGCGGCTGTATGTGCGGTTACTGTGATGACGCAGACATATTGGTTCGCTGTCGCATTTATTGTCTGGCTGCTTCTGTTGTATGGATTTAAGCGGTTGGGGATGCTCCCGATAGTTGTTTCTCTAACCGTTTTTTTCCTCTTTTATACGTACATACCGGTCATATCAGACGTAGAAATTGAACCAGAAGCAACAGCTGATTCCGCTTCCTACACCGGAAAGATAATTGGTTCTTTTAACAAGACGGATAAGAAAATAGGTTTTGTCCTCCAAGACCATACCTCCAAAACAAACCTTCTCGTTGTTTACTTTCCCGATAAAGACGATAATGAATGGGTCCATCATATACAAACATGGAAACACGGAGCAACATGTGAAGTATATGGAAAAATAGAACAACCGACCAGAAGTACAAATCCCGGTCAGTTTGACTATAGAAGATATTTACAGACAAAAGGAATTATGTATCAAATTAACATGAAGTCAATGGAGGATATTTCCTGCTCCGGTTCCGGTACGCTAGCGGGAGTTTACGATCTGCGTCAGAAGTTAATTCATCATGTCAAACGGCTCGTAGGAAAGGAAACTGCTGCTTGGCTAACTGCATTGGTTATTGGGGATGACTCTTCCATTGACGAAGATACGATCGACTTATTTCAACGATGGGGATTGTCACATATTTTGGCTATTTCCGGCTTACATGTGGGCTTGATTGTATCAATAGTGTATTTTCTGTTTATCAAATGTAATCTGCTTACAAAGGAAAAGGCACAGTGGGTGATGATTATTTTTTTGCCGTTTTACGCGCTTATTGCCGGGGGTGAACCATCGGTATGGCGCGCCTGTGTCATGCTCATGTTGTTTATCATTTTAAACAAATTAAAAGTGCAATTCGGTTCAACCGATGTGTTAAGTATTGTATTTCTCTTATTGATGCTGGCAGATAAATACATGGTGTATCATGTTGGCTTTCAATTTTCATTTTTAGTAACGTTTGGTATATTGTTATCCAGGCATTGGCTGTCGTATACCTCCTCGCCTTTATTACAAATGCTGCAAATCAGTTTTGTTGCGCAAATGATTATATTTCCGCTTCAGGTGGTATATTTTTATATGTTTCATCCACTTTCCATCATCCTTAATTTACTTGTTATCCCGTATTTTACTTTATTTGTTATTCCATTTATGTTTTTTCTTTTATTACTGTCTCCGATTTTGGGAGCTATGACATCAGTAGCCGATATTTTCTTTACAAAGATACATCACCTGTTTCTCTCGCTACTGCATGGAATTGACACCTATTTTTATCATCCGCTTACCGTTGGCTCCATTTCGGTTGTTGGTGCATTATTATATTTCATCCTGTTCTTATTGTTTATGAATCGGCTTCAGCAAAAACGTCATTGGCATTCCTTGCTGTTAGGATGCTTAACAGTGTGCTTAATTATTGGTGTTACCATTAAGCCCTATTTCAATCCGGTCGGTTCCGTAACAATGCTTGATATTGGGCAAGGTGATGCGTTTGTGATTGAACTGCCATATCGCAAGGGTGTGTTTATGGTAGACGCCGGAGCCAAAGCCAGTTTTGACAATAAAGATAATGCGGATCAAAATTACCGGCAAATGATGAAGCCATATTTTATGTCACGGGGAATTACCACAATAGATGCCATTTTTTTATCACACGAGGATTTCGACCATGTCGGCAGTGTTCCATATCTAATTGATGAATTGAATGTTAAATATGTCATAGTAAGTGCATACTATCCGCTAACTGAGCAGGAGATAACCAATTGGCAGGAAAATGGAACGGATGTGCAACAGATAGAGGCGGGGGAAACAACGGAAATGGCGGGACAGGTATTTTCAGCCCTTTCGCCTTTTACAAAACAGGATTCTCCGAATGATAATTCGCTTGTTCTATATACAGAATTTGGCGGACTAACCTGGCTGTTTACCGGGGATATTGGGCAGGATGTTGAACAACAATTGATAAGAGCCTACCCGGATTTAAATGTAGATGTTTTAAAAGTTGCCCACCATGGAAGCAAAACATCTTCAGATTCGGCATTTTTATCAGCAATAGATCCAGTGTATGGTCTGATTTCGGTTGGCCGGCACAACTTATATGGCCATCCATCCCCAGAAATTACAGAGCGGTTGGCGGAGAACGATATTTATGTATTTAGATCAGATCAAGATGGAGCAGTTGTATTTCGATTTCATGAAGATAAGGGAACATTTTTGAAGTTCCTGCCATAAAGTATGAACAAAGGCATAAGCACCCGGTTAGCGGCGTTTGTGCTGGAGCCGGACGGGGCCAATTCTGGCATAAGCAGAATAGGCTTTGAATGTATTTTTATACCTTCTTAACATAGAACACATCCGGTTAGACTGTTAGTATAGCGGCATTCAAGAGAACATAAAAAAATGACCAAAGTGACTATTGCCAGCCTCTTTGGTCATGAATATGCATCAGGCGAAAGATTAATACTTACTGTAACCATTAGCTTTTTTCTAAGTAGTTTCACTTTATGATGCAATAACACTGATTGCTACACCGATAGCAAAAATAAGGATAAAGAATATAAACGAGTAGCCAAATCCTTTCATTGAGTCAACAACATCATTATTTTTTGACTGTACGTCATTTTCGAATTCGTTCACATCTAACCCTCCTAGTTCATTTTTAGTATAAATGAAATACAGAAAAAAATCCACATTCATATGGAAAATGATACAAAAATTATTTCCCCATATTTAGAAAGAGTTAACATCTATAGTTTTGGCACAGATGGTCAATCTACAGGTAAGGGAAAATATCGTTTGAGGAGCAGTAGCCCGGGACTGTAAATCAAGCGTTTATATAGATCTCCTGACAGGGAATTGCCGTGATCGCAATTCCCTTTTTCATGTTTTTACGGTAAAATGGTATACATTGGAGTGAACAACATGGCATATATGGACATTTTAAAACAAGTAAAGAATAAACAAATTTCGCCAATATATTTATTATATGGTACTGATACTTATTTCATACAAAATTTAAAAAAACATATTACAAATGCGGTGTTACCTGATGATGACAAAGAAAACCTGGTCATGTATGATCTGGAAGAAACCCCTATACAGGAAGTCATTATGGACGCTGAAACATTGCCATTTTTTGGTGAAAGGAAACTGATTTTCGCCAACAATCCAACTTTTCTTAAAGCGAAGGCAGACAAGTTACCGTTTGAGCATGATCTCACCTTACTACAGCACTATCTGGAATCACCGGTTGACTATTCAGTTATGGTGTTTATTGCGCCATATGAAAAAATCGATGAGCGAAAAAAAATCAGCAAATTATTAAAAAAGCATGGAGTAGTGGCCGATTGCAGTCCAATCAAGGAGCAGGATGTGCCTGCATGGATTAATGATCAAGCCGACCAATTAAACATTCGCATTTCACCTGAAGCTTATGAAGTACTTGAAGGTGAAGTCGCAACAAACCTCTATTTACTTAAAAATGAGCTGACAAAATTAGCACTGTATGTTGGTGAGGGTGGGACCATTACGAAGGAGATAGCTGAACAGCTGGTTTCTCATACAGCAAACAGTTCTTCACTTAGACTGGTGGATGCCGTAATGGAAGGTAATATTCATAAAGCTATTGCAATTTTTCATGACTTGCAGAAAATGAAGGAAGAACCGATCGCCCTTATTGCTCTTTTGGCTTTTCAATTCCGAACCATTTACCGCGTGAAATTATTAAAGCAAAAAGGCTATAGTTCGTTCCAAATGCAGAAACAATTGGGTGTTCACCCGTATGTTGTAAAAATAGCCGCAAAACGTGAAGCGCGTTTTAGCAACCAAACGTTACAAACAATGATGGACAAACTTACCGAAGCGGACACGATGATGAAACAGGGGAAAATGGAAAAACAGCTTGCATTTGAATTGTTATTATATGAACTTGTTCAAGTGAGACCAAAGCCATAGCTGGACGTGGCACCTCGCAAGAATACCCGAAATTTCATGATTTCCATATAACAAAAAACGATCCGAAACACTGGATCGTTTTGTTTTTTGCAACTATGCGTTATGCAATGTTGTTTATTTTTTGAGCCAAGCGTGCTTTTTGACGATTACCGTTGTTCTTATGGATAATCCCTTTTTGCACTGCTTTATCAATTGATTTTGTTGCTGAATGAAGTGCAGCTTTGGCGTTTTCAGCATCGCTAGCCGCAATAAATTTTTCTACATGTTTGATTTGCGAACGCATTTCTGTTTTCTCTGATTGATTCTGGGCGCGATTTTTATTATTGATATTTACACGTTTAATTGCAGATTTAATATTAGCCATTGTTTCACCTCCTAAACAACCTGTACATACGGTTGAGAACAAAAATCATTTTACCAAACGGCGGCAAGGTTTTCAACAGCTTTGTTATAAGAAAGACGTAAGCGCCCGTTTAGCGACAATTGGCCTGACACCTGATCCAGACAATCACTGCTATTGTTTTTGTATGAATTCTTCCTGTTTTGTATAGCCTAATGACTAATAAATAATGACAGTCTTGTAAGAAGGGATGACATGATAGTCATGGATGAAAACAACATAAATTTCCAAGTGCGAACTGATTTGGCTGTGGAAGCAAAAGATATGTATGTTCAAAAACAAGAAGAGGATAAACAGGAAAGGCAAATAAAAGGGGTAACCATTAAAGATTATAAAGAAGATGATATTGCCATTTCCCAGGTTGAAATTGATGCAGAAGGAGCCGATGTGCTCAACAAAAAGGCGGGGACCTATGTCACCATCTACGCGGACGGGGTTAAAAAGCAAGATACAACAAGACAAGAAGCGGCGGCAAAAATTCTTGCCAAAGAGTTGGAACGGCTATTGGAGAAAAACAATATTCCAAAAGATGCGACCGGATTAGTTGTTGGGTTGGGGAATTGGAATGTTACGCCTGATGCACTTGGTCCAATGGCAATAGAAAAAGTTCTCGTCACCAGCCACTTGTTTCGATTGCAGTATGAAACTGTTGCCGAGGGGTATCGTTCTGTCGCAGCAGTTACACCTGGTGTGATGGGGGTGACAGGGATTGAGACAAGCGACATGATCTTTGGAATAATTGAAAAGTTTAACCCTGATTTTGTTGTAGCTGTTGATGCACTTGCTTCGAGGTCAATTGAGCGAATTAATGAGACTATTCAACTTTCTGATTCAGGGATTCATCCAGGATCCGGTGTCGGTAATAAACGGAAAGAATTGAGTCAGGATACATTGGGAATTCCGGTGATAGCGATTGGAGTCCCAACTGTTGTTGATGCAGTGACCATAACGAGCGACACCATTGATTTGATATTAAAACATTTTGGCAGGGAATGGAATGAAAAAGACAAGCCATCGAAATCACTAGCTCCAGCCGGTTTAAACTTTGGCACAAAAAAATTTACTGAAGAAGATCTGCCCGACGAGGAGAAGCGGAAAACTTTTCTTGGGATTGTCGGAACGTTAACAGAGGAGGATAAAAGGGCATTGATCAAGGAGGTATTAACCCCGGTTGGTTACAATTATATGGTGACACCGAAAGAAGTCGACGGGTTCATGGACGACATGTCGCATGTGATTGCAAACGGAGTGAATGCCGCATTACATGAAAAGGTTGATGTGGAAAACTTCTCCTCATACACAAGATAGTACTTCTAGTTCACTCTATTATTTGACAGGAAAATTAAAAGATTTGGTTCTACTGGTTCTAGTTCATCAAACAGCGACATAGATTTTACTATAAGTGCATTTCGGAATTGGAACTATGGTATTTACCAGCATTATATCGCCAAAAGCAAGGGAGGGAATGGCAGATGGTACGGGCAGTTATCACATTGTTGTTATTGGCAGTTTTCTTTCTGTCGGGAATGCTTTATGGCATAGACCATGGTCAAGAAGCAGAAACTGTGCAGCAGGAGGAGCAGGTACAAGAACAGGATAGCTCAAAAGCGGATGTGAATAAACAAGAAGTTGAGACGATAGAAGTAAGCAACGAGCCCGAACCGGAAATGGATACCTCTGCACATCTTACCCAAAAAACAGCTTCTTTTTTAGGTGATATTATTAAAGGAATTTATGAGATGGTTGTGATGATCTTCTATCAATTTGCCCAAGTATTTTTTTGACTAAAAACCCTCTGTTATTCGCTATTGCAGTGTTATAATAACAGGGGGTTTTTGTTTAAAAGATAGGAAAGTATAAAATTTGGGTCTACCGCAGTGAGTGTTACTGTGGTATTTTTTATGTATGGGGAAAAACATATTAAAAGAAATCTTCTTTGACGAAAATCAACATTGGGAATCATTCAAAAGGAAATACGGAAAGAGAATCCGTCCTATTGTCATAAAGGAGGTAGAGAAATTTCGTGACTGTGGAGATATGAAAAAAGGATTCAAACTTTTTGTTTGCGAGGGCTGCCATGATGTAAAGCGTATTCCCTTCCGATGTAAGGGACGTTTTTGTACAACCTGTTCTGTTGGAGAAAGCGAAGAATGGAGTCGTCTATTGTCTGAGGACGTATTACAAGTGAATCACCGACATGTGATACTCACAATTGATGAAGGGCTACGGGATATATTCCTTTTACATCGTGAGCTTTTAAAGCCACTTATGGATGAAGCAGCCAAATTACTTACTGACTATTTTCAGAAGAAAGCCAAGGTGATACCGGGGATTATAGTTGGATTGCATACGTTTGGTTCCAAAGTGAATTTCAATCCCCATGTACATATGATGGTAACGATGGGGGAATCACGAAAAAAGGGGAATGGAAAGGATACGATTTTATACCATTCAAGATGCTTCGAAAGCAATGGCAGACGGTAGTGTTGAAGCTCATCCGAAAAAACTTGACGAAGCAAGAAAAGAAAAGGGTACAGCCAAGATTACAAAAGGCTTTTTCCGCAAATGGGGAAGGCTTCTATGTGTATGCTCCCAAACAAAGAGGAAAGATAAAAGAGCAGCTTCGCTATATTGGCCGCTATATTCGTCGACCAGCGATTGGAACCAATCGGATCGAGGCATATGATGGTCAAACTGTAACTTTTAAGTATGTGGACAAGACAGATGGGAAAGAAAAACATGAAGTAGTTACAGTAGAAGAGTTTATCATCCGTTTAATACGTCATATTCCGGATGAACAATTTAAAACGATTCGTCATTATGGCATGTACTCAAGAAGGAGCAAGAAGTTAAGTAAAAAGCTGTTGGCTACATGGCAACAAGGAACAAAACGATGGATACTGAAGGTGAAAAAGACATTACGCCGCCAAACATGGAGAGAGCGTATTATTTCAAGTGGACAAAAAGATCCAATGATTTGCCCACATTGCAACAACTATTATGAGTACATGGGTGAAGTCTGTCTTGAGGGAGGACGATTAGAAATAAAAATAGCATTAACGAAAGAAGCAAAAAGCTATCTAGAAAGGGTGATTCATCATCTCGAAGGCAACGGGCAAGAAAAGCAAAAAGAGGAAAAAGGGAACCGACCATCTGCGCCCCAAGAAGACGTTTGTCAATTATCATTGTTTGGTGTGTCATGAGGAGGAGAAGATTCCTTATGATGTCGTACAGGAATTTGATTTGATGGATGGAGGAGATCCAACAACTCCACCCAGATTTAGTTGTGAACAATGTGGGGGAGACATGTATCCGGAGTATTATAAGGGCATACATGGACAGGAATATAAATTATCGGATTTTCTCTAACTATGGTGGATACAAAAGGACCGGGCGGGGTTTGCCCGGTTTTTCTTATAAATGCATGTACCAAACGGGAATGAACATAGAAAACAGGCTCTCCGCCTTTCTTATTGAATGTCAGGGCTGCTATTGCTATAATCTATCCTAGTAAACACATCATGTTTTCACGGTACAATACATGTAGGAGTGAACAGCACTTATGGCGAAAACACAAAGAAACGTCCGCAATTTTTCGATTATCGCTCATATTGACCACGGAAAATCAACACTGGCGGATCGGATTTTGGAAAAGACAAAAGCACTAACGCAACGGGAAATGAAAGAACAATTTCTTGATGCCATGGATTTAGAAAGAGAGCGCGGGATCACGATCAAGCTAAATGCTGTCCGGCTCCATTACCAGAGTAAGGGCGGAGAGGAATTTATCTTTCATTTGATTGATACACCCGGGCATGTTGATTTTACATATGAAGTTTCGCGAAGTTTGGCTGCCTGTGAGGGGGCCATTTTAGTTGTTGATGCTGCACAAGGGATTGAAGCGCAGACATTGGCAAATGTATATCTCGCCCTGGATAATGATCTGGAAATCATCCCTGTAATTAATAAGATAGACTTGCCTAATGCCGATACAGACCGGGTAGCTAAAGAACTTGAGGATGTAATCGGGATTGATAAAGATGAGGTGATTCTTGCCTCGGCAAAAGACAGTATCGGCATCGATGAAATTCTTGAAAGAATCGTTGAAGCAATACCAGCACCAGAAGGAGATGATAACGCCCCATTAAAGGCGTTAATTTTTGATTCGATATATGATCCGTACCGTGGCGTGATTGCTTATATCTGTGTGAAAGAAGGTATG
This sequence comes from Lentibacillus daqui, assembly GCF_027186265.1. Taxonomy (NCBI): domain Bacteria; kingdom Bacillati; phylum Bacillota; class Bacilli; order Caryophanales; family Bacillaceae; genus Lentibacillus; species Lentibacillus daqui. Next base: position 1,606,003 of record NZ_CP114176.1, read on the forward strand.
GTAAAAGTTGGCGACAACATTAAAATGATGGCGACTGGAAAGGAATTTGAAGTAAACGAGGTTGGCGTTTTTACACCAAAACCGGTTCCGCAAACAGAATTGAGGGTGGGTGATGTGGGCTATTTAACAGCATCCATCAAACAGGTTGGTGATTCAAGGGTTGGTGACACAATTACGCTTGCCGATAACCCTGCCGATACACCACTGTCAGGTTATCGAAAATTAAATCCGATGGTCTTCTGCGGCCTATACCCGGTTGATTCGAACAAATATAATGATCTTCGGGAGGCACTCGAACGTTTGGAACTAAATGATTCATCGCTACAATATGAGGCAGAAACATCACAAGCCTTGGGATTTGGCTTTCGGTGCGGATTTCTCGGACTCCTGCATATGGAAATTATTCAAGAACGGATTGAGCGGGAATTTAATATTCAATTAATTACTACTGCACCAAGTGTTATTTATGAAGTTGAATTAACAAATGACGATATAGTAGAAGTGGACAATCCTTCCGAAATGCCCGACCCGCAACAGATCAAAGAGGTCAGGGAACCTTATGTAGAAGCAACTGTCATGGTTCCAAACGATTACGTGGGTCAGGTTATGGAAATTTGTCAGAAAAAACGCGGTCAATTTGTCAATATGGAGTACTTAGATGATATCCGGGTAAATGTTATTTATCACCTTCCATTATCTGAAATTGTCTATGATTTCTTTGATCAGTTAAAATCGCAGACGAAAGGGTATGCATCCTTTGATTATGAGCTAATTGGTTATCAAGACTCCAAACTTGTGAAAATGGACATTCTGTTAAATGGCGAAACGATCGACGCATTATCGTTCATCGTTCATCGGGACTTTGCTTATGCTCGTGGGAAACAAATTGTTGAGAAACTAAAAGAATTGATCCCGAGGCAACAATTCGAAGTCCCGGTACAGGCGGCAATTGGCAATAAAATTATCGCCCGTTCAACCATCAAAGCAATGCGCAAAAATGTTTTGTCAAAATGCTATGGCGGCGACATTTCCCGAAAACGTAAGCTGCTCGAGAAGCAAAAAGAGGGTAAAAAACGCATGAAAATGGTTGGTTCTGTTGAGGTTCCCCAAGAGGCATTTATGGCTGTCCTGGAAATGGGTGACGATTAAACTATTTGAAATGGGTAAAACCTGACAACGGTTTTACCCCTATTTCTGTGCAAATGGGAAGACAACGAAAAGAGCTTTACGAAAAGGGTGAGAAAACATGGATCCACGCGTTCAATCGGTCTATATTCATATTCCATTCTGTCAGCAAATCTGTCATTATTGCGACTTTGCGAAGATTATTTATAACGAAAAGCGGGGAGACAGGTATATCGAAGCGTTAGCCAATGAAATAAATACCCAAATTAAGGGGAAACATAAGCATGTAAAAACGATTTTTATTGGAGGCGGTACACCGACTGCCTTAAACTTGAGACAATTGCGAGCATTGATGGAACTGATCAATAAAAAATTCGTCGTATCAAATTGTGAGGAATTTACGATTGAGGCAAATCCTGGTGATTTTAACAGCGAAAAAATCAAACTTTTAAAGGATTATGGGGTTAACCGGGTGTCACTTGGTGTACAGGTTTTTGATGATGCGATGCTTCAGGAACTTGGTCGCTTGCATCGGGTAAAAGATGTTTATCGTACTATTGATCTGCTTCACCAACAGGGGATTTTTAATATCAGCATTGATTTAATCTATGCATTACCAAACCAAACCATTGAAGATTTTCGTCACACAGTTAATGAAGCGATTCAGTTTCAGCTGCCGCATTATTCCACATATGCCCTGCAAATTGAACCCAAAACCGTATTTTATCAACGTTATAAAAAAGGGAAATTGCATCGTGTACCACAGGAAACCGAGGTAGTCATGTATGAACTGCTGCAGAAAACCATGCGTGACAATGGTGTCTTGCAATATGAAATTAGTAATTTTGCCAAGCCGGGCTTTGAGAGCAGACACAATTTAACGTATTGGAACAATGAATACTATTATGGTTTTGGTGCGGGCGCCCATGGGTATTTACCCGGTAAACGAACTGGCAATATCCGGCCGCTTCCAGCATATGTAAAACAAGCCATGAAAGATGGCAATCCGGTATTAAATACGGAAACAATCGGTTTAAAAGAACGAATTGAGGAGCAGATGTTCCTAGGTTTGAGGAAACTTGCCGGGATTTCAAGGCATATCTTCCAAGAAAAACTTGGGCTGGAAATGGACACGCTCTATCAAACAGAGATCAACCAGCTGATACAAAAAGGGTGGCTGGCAGATGATGGTGATCGCATCCGGTTAACCGATCAAGGCTTATTGTTTGGTAATGAAGTATTTGAAAAGTTTTTATTAGACGATGACGATCTGGTTCATCTTTATTGACAAAAAAAAGGTGATTTGATAATTTAATAATAGAATTAGCACTCGGAACAAGAGAGTGCTAACAGAGGTGATCATCATGTTAACTGAAAGGCAGAAGTTAATTCTACAAGTCATTGTTGATGATTTCATCCAGACAGCACAGCCAGTTGGGTCACGTGCAATCTCCAAAAAAAAGAATATTTCCTACAGTCCTGCAACTGTTAGGAATGTCATGGCAGACTTGGAGGAAATGGGCTTTTTGGAAAAGACACATTCTTCTTCCGGTCGGGTCCCTTCTGAAAAAGGGTATCGTTTTTATGTAGACAATTTGTTAACAATGCAAAAACCTTTAGAAGATGTCACTGTCATTCGACAGATTATGCATGATGGCTTTTTCGAGTTTGAAAAGCTTGTACAAAAATGTGTTGAGGTACTTTCTGATTTAACAAACTATACGTCCATCATATTGGGCCCTGAAATTTTTGAAACGACGTTAAATCAAATTCAGATTGTTCCCTTGGCACCGCAAACCGCTGTGGCCATTTTAATAACAAATAACGGTCATGTGGATCATCATACGTTTTCCATCCCCAAAGAGTTGGATCCGGCTGACCTTGAAAAAATGGTAAATATCTTGAACGATCGATTGTCTGGGGTACCGATTATCGAGTTACCGGAAAAATTGAATACAGAAGTAATGGAACTCATGAAACTGTATGTTAGTGACTTTGAAAAATCCTATGATTATATAAAGGCTGCTTTTTCCAATGAACATCAAGCCAAATTATATATTGGCGGGATGGCCAATATGTTAATGCAGCCGGAATTCAAAGATGTTGAAAAAGTTCGTTCTTTTTATGCCATGATGGAAAAGGAAGAGGAAATCGCCAACCTTCTGAAAACGAAGAAAGACGGGATTAAAGTTTCGATTGGTCACGAAAACAAGGTGGAAGCAATTAAGGATTTGAGCCTAATTACTGCAACCTATCATTTTGGCGATGAACAGATGGGTACGATTGCCCTGCTTGGACCGACCCGGATGCAATACAAAAGAGTCATTAACTTGTTGGATGTGTTATCTACCGAGATGAGCGATGCACTATATACGTGGTACAAAAATAATGATTAACGTCTGAATGACACACGGTTTTTTAAAGGTTAAGAAGGTATAAAATTCACAGCTATATTAAGATTATACTAAGGAGGCCCCGTCCGGCTCCAGCGTCCAGCGACTAGCATCAGTTCGTGGGTAAGGATGTTCGGCTAAAAACGCCGCTTTGCGCGGCAACGCCGAACCACCCGTGTTGCACGGGCGCAGTTTGTACGTCGCTAACCGGACGCTTGCGCCTTTGTACTTTTAATTGCGTAACCTTTCATGGTATAGTCTTACGTGGTATGTAAATAGGAGGTGGCTATGGTGACAGAACAAAACAAGGAAACGGCTGATACAAATGAATTTACTGAAACAGAACCGGAAACTGAAATCCTAGATGAAGAAACAAATGACGAAGAACAAACCCTGGACTCTGATGAAAGTGTAATGGAATCATTAAAGGAAGAGATTGCCAGTTTAAAACAAGAAAAAGAGGATATGTATCAGAGGGTGCTACGAAGTCAGGCAGAATTTGAGAACTTTAAAAAGCGTACGCAAAAAGAACGGGAAAAAGACCGTAAATATAAAGCACAGGATTTGGTGAGTGAATTATTACCTGCGCTTGATAATTTTGAACGTGCACTTAATGAGGAAGTGACGGAAGCTAATAAAAGTTTTGTCGAAGGAATCGAAATGGTTTATAACCAGCTGAAGGATGCCTTGAAGAGTCAAGGTGTTGAGGAAATTGAAGCAGTTGGCAAGCCTTTTGATCCAAATGTGCATCACGCGGTTATGCAAATAGAAGATCCTGAGCTGGAAGCAGGCAGTGTCGTAGAAGAATTACAAAAAGGATACATGCTAAAAGATCGGGTAATCAGACCAGCAATGGTAAAAGTAAATCAATAACAGATGAGCAGTAAAGGAGGAAATCGATTATGAGCAAAATAATCGGAATTGACTTAGGAACAACCAATTCATGTGTATCAGTAATGGAAGGCAAAGAAGCAGTCGTGATTCCTAATCCTGAAGGAAACCGGACAACTCCTTCTGTTGTAGCATTTAAAAATGGGGAACGCCAGGTTGGTGAAGTAGCTAAACGTCAAGCAATTACCAACCCAAACACTATTCAATCGATCAAACGTCATATGGGTACAGATTATAAGGTGAAAATTGACGATAAAGATTATACACCACAGGAAGTATCGGCTATTATCCTGCAGCATATTAAATCATATGCTGAAGATTATTTGGGCGAAACTGTTGATAAAGCGGTTATCACTGTACCTGCCTATTTTAATGATGCAGAACGTCAAGCTACAAAGGACGCTGGTAAAATTGCCGGTCTGGAAGTAGAACGAATTATTAATGAACCAACTGCTGCTGCTTTGGCATATGGTATTGACAAAGATGATCAGGATCAAACTATCCTTGTCTATGACTTGGGCGGGGGTACATTTGACGTGTCCATCCTGGATATCGGTGATGGTACATTTGAAGTTGTGGCAACAGCTGGAGACAACCGTCTTGGCGGAGATGATTTTGACAAAGTTATCATTGATCATCTGGTACAAGAATTCAAAAAAGAAAATGGCATTGATCTATCCAAAGACAAAATGGCCATGCAACGTTTGAAAGATGCAGCCGAGAAAGCGAAAAAGGAATTGTCAGGTGTAACGCAAACACAAATTTCCCTGCCATTTATTACAGCAGGAGATGCTGGTCCATTGCATTTGGAAATGAGCTTGTCCCGCGCGAAATTTGATGAATTATCATCTGATTTGGTTGAGCGCACCATGATACCAACAAGAAAAGCGCTAAGAGATGCTGACCTTTCCGCTAGTGATATTCATAAAGTTATCCTTGTTGGTGGTTCAACACGTATTCCAGCGGTTCAGGAAGCCATCAAACGGGAAACCGGTAAAGAACCGTCAAAAGGTGTGAACCCTGATGAAGTGGTTGCTCTTGGTGCAGCAATTCAAGGTGGTGTACTTCAAGGTGACGTAAAAGATGTACTGTTATTAGATGTTACTCCATTATCATTGGGGATCGAAACAATGGGTGGCGTATTCACTAAATTAATTGAGCGTAATACTACCATTCCAACCAGTCATTCACAAGTATTCTCTACTGCTGCCGATAATCAAACAGCGGTTGATATCCATGTCCTGCAGGGTGAGCGGGAAATGGCACAAGACAACAAAACTCTTGGCCGCTTCCAATTGACTGATATTCCACCTGCACCAAGAGGGGTACCGCAAATTGAAGTATCCTTTGACATCGATGCGAACGGGATTGTTAATGTCCGGGCGAAGGATATGGGGACAAACAAAGAGCAGTCGATTACAATTAAATCCTCATCTGGTCTGTCTGATGAGGAAGTCGATCGGATGGTTAAAGAAGCGGAAGAAAACGCAGAAGCGGACAAAAAACGCCGGGAAGAAGTGGATATCCGCAATGAAGCAGACCAGTTAATCTTTACGACGGATAAAACAATCAAAGACCTTGGTGATAAAGTATCTGATGACGAGAAGCAAAAAGCGGAAACTGCCAAAGACGAATTGAAAAAAGCAATAGAATCTGATGATATCGACCAAATCAAGGAAAAGAAAGATGCTCTGCAAGAACAGGTGCAACAGTTATCAGTCAAATTGTACGAACAAATGCAACAAGATCAACAACAGGCTGGTCAAGGTCAGGAAGAAAGTCAAAAATCCGATGACGATGTCGTTGATGCTGACTATAAAGAAGTAGACGACGATGAAGATAAGAAATAAGTGAAAAGAGGGAGCTCGATGGTTCCATATCCTGAACCTCGAATGAGAGCTAACCCAGACCCAGGAAAAGTCAAAGTCAGGATCCGTGGCTTTGACTTTTCTTATTTGCTATTATCTTGCAGTTGATGGTAAGATAAAACCTATGCAAGAAGTGATTCGGGGAGTGATTAACAAGTGAGTAAGCGTGATTATTATGACGTGTTAGGTGTAAGTAAAGACGCTTCAAAAGATGATATTAAAAAAGCCTACCGCAAATTGGCGAGAAAATATCACCCTGATGTGAACAAAGAAGAGGGTGCTGCGGATAAATTTAAGGAAGTTAAAGAAGCATATGAAGTTTTAAATGATGAGCAAAAACGGGCACAGTATGATCAGTTTGGCCACGCTGGTGCACAGAGTCAAGGATTCGGCGGGTTTGGCGGTGCACAGGACTTCGGTGGCTTTGGTGATATTTTTGACATGTTCTTTGGTGGTGGCGGTCGCAGTCGTGACCCGAATGCCCCACAACAAGGTGCGGACTTACAGTATACGATAACACTTGATTTTGAAGAAGCTATTTTCGGAAAAGAAACTGATATTCGCATTCCAAAAGATGAGACATGTGAAACTTGCCATGGATCGGGGGCAAAGCCTGGTACAAAAACTGAAACGTGTTCACATTGTCACGGTTCCGGCCAATTGAACACGGAACAAACTACACCATTTGGCAAGGTAGTAAATCGCCGGGTTTGTCATTATTGTAATGGAACAGGTAAAATTATTCCTGAAAAATGCCGTACCTGTGGTGGTAAAGGTACAGTAAAAAAACAGAAGAAAATTCATATATCGATTCCGGCTGGTATTGATGAGGGACAGCAAATCCGTGTAGCCGGAAAAGGCGAACCTGGCGTTAATGGTGGCCCTGCCGGTGATCTTTATGTCGTTGTCCGGGTTAAAGCCCATGAGTTCTTTGAGCGCGAAGGCGACCATATTTTTTGTGAACTACCCGTAACCTTTACACAGGCGGCGCTTGGGGACGAAGTGGAAGTTCCAACCGTTCATGGTAAAGTAATGCTGAAAATCCCAGCGGGTACGCAAACAGGTAAAACGTTCCGGCTCAAAGGAAAGGGAGCACCCAATGTTCGCGGCTACGGATACGGTGATCAGCATGTTAAAATCCGCATCGTTACACCACAAAAGTTAACCGACCGCCAGAAAGAACTGCTTCGTGAATTTAACGAGATTGGTGGAAATGATGCAACAGAGGAACAAGATGACTCTTTCTTTCAACGTTTTAAAAAAGCCTTTAAAGGTGATTAATCATGTTTTTTAATGGTGCCCTGAAGACGGGTGCCATTTACATAGTAAAAAAAGAGAACACATGCAGATTATCTCTGGGATGCTTGGTGTCTGACAGCTGCATTTGTTCAAGAAATGGGTGGATGGATTGAAGTGGTCGGAAATATGTGTTCATACAACAAATGAAGCAATTGAACCAATATCGAACATTCTTCATGAAAACGGGGCAAGTGGTGTCGTGATTGAAGACCCACTGGACTTGGTAAAGGTGAAGGAAAATGAATTTGGGGAAATATACGAGTTGAATCCCGATGAATATCCTGAAGAAGGTGTATATATTAAAGCCTACTTACCCGTTAATAGCTTTATAGGTGATACGGTAGATGAAATCAAGCAAGCCATTAATAATTTACTGATCTATGATATAGATTTAGGTCGTAACCAGGTTACCTTAAGTGAGGTAAAAGAAGAAGAATGGGCAACCGCCTGGAAGAAATATTATAAGCCTGTTAAAATATCCAAAAGAATTACCATAACCCCGACATGGGAAGATTATCAGGCTGTATCCAGTGATGAATTAATCATTGAACTGGATCCTGGCATGGCATTTGGCACTGGTACACACCCGACAACGGTATTAAGTATGCAGGCCCTGGAACAATATATAAGTAACGGTGATCTGGTGATAGATGTTGGTTGTGGATCAGGAGTATTGAGTATAGCTTCCGTAAAACTTGGTGCAAATCAGGTATTTGCCTATGATTTGGATGAGGTTGCGGTAAAAAGTACAAAAATGAATGCCAAATTGAATAAACTTGATTCGCAGATCGAAACAAAGCAAAATAACTTGTTGGATCATGTTAATAAACAGGCAGATGTTATTGTTTCCAACATTCTAGCTGAAATTATTGTTCGGTTTATTCCTGACGCCTGGCGTAATTTAAAGGAAGGTGGCCTGTTTATTACATCGGGTATTATTCAACCAAAAAAACAAATGGTGAAGGATCAGTTAATAGACAATGGCTTTACGATATTGGAAATAAACGAGATGGAAGATTGGGTCTTGATTGTGGCGAAGAAGTAGATATGATGGAGAAGAAGGTGGTTGGCATGCAGCGTTACTTTATCCCCAAGAGCAATTGGCGGGATAATACGGTAATAATTACCGGTGATGATGTCCATCATATGTTAAGAGTGATGCGGTTTCGTGATGGCGATAAAATAATATGCAATCACCCGGATGGACAAGCAGCAATTTGTAAAATCCACCCGCAAGATCATGATACAGTAGTAGCAGATATCATAGAATGGCTTGATGAATCTGGAGAGCTTCCTGTTCACGTAACCATTGCACAGGGGCTGCCTAAAGGGGATAAGTTCGACCTGATTTTGCAAAAAGGCACAGAATTAGGCGCAGCTGGATTTATACCATTTCAATCTGAGCGTTCAATCGTTATATGGGACAAGAAAAAGGCTGAAAAAAAGTATCAGCGATTCGCAAAAATTGTGAAAGAAGCAAGCGAACAAAGCCATCGAAACCGAATTCCCGAAATTCATGCGCTAGTGAATATGAATGGACTTGTCGAATTAAGTCATCATTACGATGTGTTGCTTTTTCCGTTTGAAGAAGAAGCAAAAACGGATGATTACCAGTCGTTTGCCAACATCGTTAAGCAAATGGAACCCAACCAGCGTATTCTCGTTTGTATTGGCCCTGAAGGCGGTTTTTCAGATGGGGAAGCAGCGGCTTTAAAAACAAATGGTTTCTCTCCGGTTCGGTTAGGCCCGCGTATTTTACGGACAGAAACGGCTTCATTATATGTTTTAGCAAGTATGTCATATCATTTAGAAGAATTGGGGTGTAAATAATGCCAACAGTAGCCTTTCATACATTGGGCTGTAAAGTGAATCATTATGAAACAGAAGGAATTTGGAACATGTTTAAAGAAAACGGCTATGAACGGGTTGATTTTGATCGCCAATCAGACGTTTATGTCATTAACACATGTACCGTAACCAACACGGGTGACAAAAAAAGCAGACAGGTTATTCGTCGTGCCGTCAGAAAAAACCCTGAAGCGGTTGTATGTGTAACTGGTTGCTATGCACAAACATCACCAGGGGAAATTATGGAGATACCTGGGGTAGATGTCATAGTTGGCACACAAAACCGAAAAAAAATGATTGATTATATTGAGGAACATCAGAAAACGCGCGAACCGATAAATGGGGTAACCAACATCATGAAAAATCGTGTGTTTGAAGAAATGGATGTTCCGGCATTTACGGACAGAACGCGAGCATCGCTGAAAATTCAGGAAGGATGCAATAATTTCTGCACGTTCTGCATTATTCCATGGTCACGTGGTTTACTCCGTTCCCGGAAACCCGAAGATGTACTTCACCAGGCGCAACAGCTGGTTGACGCGGGGTATAAAGAGATTGTTTTAACTGGTATTCATACAGCCGGATACGGTGAGGACATGAACGATTATAATTTTGCCAAACTCTTACAGGAATTGGAGACGAAGGTAGATGGATTAAAACGAATCCGGATTTCTTCGATTGAGGCAAGTCAAATCACGGACGAGGTAATCAGTGTATTGGACAAGTCAAAGAAAATTGTCCGTCATCTGCACATTCCATTACAATCCGGATCTGATGCCGTGTTAAAACGGATGCGCCGGAAATATTCCAGTTCGTATTATAAGGAAAAAGTGGATAAAATTCGCAAAGCCTTACCAGGTCTAGCGATTACATCAGATGTTATTGTTGGCTTTCCAGGAGAAACAGAAGAGGAGTTTATGGAAACTTACGATTTTATTAAAGAAGTTGGTTATTCTGAACTGCATGTATTTCCTTTCTCCAGACGGACAGGGACACCTGCAGCCCGTATGCAGGATCAGGTTGATGAGGATGTTAAGAATGATCGGGTGCAGCGGATGATCGAATTATCCAATCAATTGGCAAAAGAATATGCTTCTGATTATGAGGATGAGGTCCTGGAAGTGATTCCTGAAGAACGTATGCCGGACAAAAATAATCCCGATTTGCTTGTCGGTTATACCGATAATTATCTGAAAGTGGTATTTGCCGGCAGTCACGATCTGATTGGTAAAATAGTACGGGTGAAGATAACAAAATCGGGATATCCGTATAATGAAGGCATGTTTGTCAGGGTAATGGATGATGCGACTAACCATCCAATTCGTGTGTCTTCTTAAGTTTTAAAGAAAGGAAGGATCATTTTATGGGAAAAGAATTGGCCAAATATATTGACCATACCCAATTAAAACCAGATACCACCGCAGAAAAAATGCAACAGGTTGTCGAGGAAGCACGCAAGTATCAATTTGCATCAGTTTGTGTCAACCCCTATTGGGTAGCATATTGTCATGAACAACTGCGGGAGACAGACGTAAAAGTATGCACGGTGATTGGATTCCCATTGGGTGCAACAACAACTGAAACAAAGGTATTTGAAACGAAACAAGCTATACAAAATGGTGCGACAGAAGTGGACATGGTCATTAATATTGGTGAATTGAAGTCCAATCATGACCAGATTGTTAAACAAGATATCGAAGCGGTTGTTTCTGCTGCAAAAGGGAAAGCACTTGTCAAAGTTATTATCGAAACTGCATTACTAAATCACGATGAAAAGGTACGGGCATGTAACTTGGCAAAATCTGCAGGAGCCGATTTTGTCAAGACTTCCACCGGGTTTTCGGGTGGAGGAGCAACTATTGAGGATATTCAATTAATGCGGGAAACGGTCGGTACCGAAATGGGGGTCAAGGCTTCAGGTGGTGTGCGTGATGCTAAGGCAACAAAGGCGATGATTTCTGCAGGAGCGACACGAATTGGTGCCAGTGCAGGAGTCGATATTATTGCTGAATCCGATGTTTGAAGGAAACGAAAAAGTTTCACCCCGATAAAATTGGTGTATGAGTTGACCTCTGGATTTGGTTATATTATAATTTAACAAGGCATGTATAAAGGGTATGTTAAATGATCTCTTAAGATTTACTTATGCAACATGTGCCTGTACAATCTGTTTTATGCTTCGGAGGGAGGGGAAATTAGCATGTCAAATACAACTCGCGTTCGTAAAAACGAGTCTCTCGAGGATGCTCTTCGTCGCTTTAAACGTAGTGTATCAAAAAGTGGTACACTCTCAGAATATCGCAAGCGTGAATTCTATGAAAAGCCAAGCGTTCGGCGTAAAAAGAAATCTGAAGCTGCTAGAAAGCGTAAGTTCTAAAGAGGGTGGCCAACCATGTCATTAATTGAACAGTTGAATCAGGATTTAAAACAAACAATGAAGCAGAAAGATAAGGAGAAGCTAAGTGTTATCCGAATGATCAAGGCTTCATTACAAAATGAATCAATTAAACTTAGTAAAGATCAACTTTCTGAGGACGAAGAATTAACCATTTTGTCAAGAGAGTTAAAGCAACGAAAAGATTCCCTCCAAGAATTTAAATCAGCTGGACGCGATGATCTTGTTGGAAAACTTGAAACGGAAATTGAAATGATACAGGAATATATGCCTAAGCAGCTCTCGGATGATGAGCTTGAGGCAATCGTTCAATCGACAATTCAGGAAGTTAATGCAACATCAAAAAAAGATATGGGTAAAGTAATGAGCGCTATTATGCCGAAAGTAAAAGGCAAGGCAGATGGTGCAAAAGTGAACCAGCTTGTACAAAAACATTTAGGCTGATTACCTGTCATGATTTACAGAAATGAAAGGTCTTTGTCAAATTTAGACAAAGGCCTTTTTTTACGGAAGATGATTTAGTGATTTTCTCATTTTATCCATACCGAAGTACCTAATACATGTGATACAATTTAAATAATATTCCTGAAACAAAATCGCGAGTGAATCGTAATAGTAAATGATGGTAGGAAAAAGGGGGGGAGATAGGTTGTGACACAAAGCAGGCTGGTGTCATATTTGCTGATTGGTCTAGTTGCTATCTTTTTTTCCGTACCAGGTATGCAGACAGCCCAGGCACAAAAAGAAAATGGAAACGAAAAACTTGTTTATGTGATCCCCATTGAAAAGGAGGTAGAAAAGGGTCTGGCTTCTTTTTTGACCAGGGCTATTAAAGAGGCTGAAGAGGCTGAGGCCGACCACATTATCTTTGAAATTGATACACCTGGGGGTCGGGTCGATGCTGCGGGACAAATTGCCACTTTAATGCAGGACTTGAAAATACCGACAACTGCTTACATCGTCAATCAGGCGTTATCAGCCGGTTCCTATATTGCCTTGAATATGGACACCATTTATATGCGGCCACATGCTACAATGGGTGCAAGCGGTGTAATTAATGAAGATGGAACGGCTGCAGATAAAAAAGCGCAATCTGCATGGCTTTCGGCGATGAAAGGTGCAGCCGAATCAAAAGGTCGCGATCCGATTTATGCCAAGGCTATGGCTGATCCAGAGATAGATTTACCTGAGTATGGTGCTCCAAAGGGAGAATTTTTGACCCTCGATGCAAAAACAGCGGTCAACGTTAGTTATTCTGAAGGAATCGTCAAAAGTCGAACAAATTTGTTGCATGAACTTGACTTGACAAATGCAGCCGTTCAGGAAGTGACACCAACTTTCTCGGAGGAATTAGCCAGATTTTTGACAAATCCAGTCGTTGTTCCTATCTTACTGTCTATCGCAAGTATTGGACTGATTGTGGAATTGTATTCGCCGGGATTTGGGATACCAGGAATTATGGGGTTATTATCGCTTATCCTGTTCTTCTATGGCCACATTGTTGCAGGTCTGGCTGGTCATGAGGCAATTATTTTACTTGTTTTGGGAATTATTTTAATTATCACGGAGTTTTTTGTCCCGGGTGGAATTGTCGGATTATTGGGTGTTGCTTCGATTCTCGGATCCTTATTTTTATCCGGCGAAGATCTTGGACATATGGCTTTAAGCGTTAGTATTGCATTGGCTGTTGCCATTGTTGTTTCCATTATTTTGTTTAAAATCATTGGACTTGAAAAAGGTTTCTTTCGGCATATTATTTTACGTGACCGGACCACGTCGGAACAAGGCTATGTATCCTCCACTAACAGGCTGGAATTAATTGGTTTAGAAGGGATTACGGCTACACCATTACGACCATCCGGGGCAGCCATTTTTGATGACGAACGAATTGATGTCGTCTCGGAGGGTAGTTTCATCGAAAAAGATAAACCTGTTAAAGTTGTGATGGTAGAAGGAGTTCGTGTTGTAGTTAGAGAAATTTAGTTTTTCAATATTGGGAGGTAAGAGGAGATGGAATTAACACAAATTATGCCGATTATCATCATCGGTATCATCATCATTGTAATTGCGGTTCTTTTTACATTTATTCCAGTGATGCTTTGGATTAGTGCACTGGCGGCAGGTGTCAAGGTTGGCATCTTTACCCTGGTTGGAATGCGTTTGCGCAGAGTTGTGCCATCAAGAGTGATCAATCCGTTAATTAAAGCATATAAAGCTGGGTTAAATGTACAGACAAATCAGCTGGAAAGTCACTATCTGGCCGGTGGTAATGTTGATCGGGTGGTTAATGCCTTAATCGCTGCCCACCGTGCTAATATTCAATTGTCGTTTGAACGCTGTGCAGCAATTGATTTAGCTGGGCGCGATGTTCTGGAAGCTGTTCAAATGAGTGTTAATCCAAAGGTGATCGAGACCCCATTTATATCCGGGATTGCCATTGACGGGATTGAGGTAAAAGCAAAGGCAAGAATCACCGTGCGCGCCAATATTGACCGGCTTGTCGGTGGTGCCGGTGAAGAAACAGTTATAGCTCGTGTCGGGGAAGGAATTGTTAGTACAATTGGTAGCTCGGAAACGCATGCGAAAGTATTGGAGAACCCGGATTCGATTTCCCATAATGTGTTGAACCGCGGGCTTGATGCTGGTACTGCATTTGAAATTTTGTCCATTGATATGGCAGATATTGATATTGGTAAGAATATCGGTGCAATTCTGCAAACGGATCAGGCAGAAGCAGATAAAAATGTTGCCCAGGCAAAAGCGGAAGAACGCCGGGCCATGGCTGTTGCGCTTGAACAAGAAATGGTTGCCAACGTACAAGAAATGCGTGCAAAAGTTGTCGAGGCAGAAGCTGATGTTCCACGTGCACTTGCAGAAGCATTGCGCTCCGGCAATTTGGGAGTAATGGATTACATGAATTACAAAAACATTGATGCCGATACCGATATGCGTGATTCCATTGGAAAATTATCAAAAGATGACAGTGATGAAAACGATGAACAGTAATTTATCTGTCATGAAAAGAGGTGGCATACATGGAAGTGTTGCTTGTCATTCTGGCCATTATCAGCGGGGTTATTGGTCTTTTTAAAGATAAAAAAGGTCACCAAACAAATAAAAAGCCCAATCGGACACCAAAAACAGCATCGCCACCAACAAAACGGAATTACCGACAGCAACGGACTGAACCGGTATCTTCTGATCATTCGCCGGGATCAACGACGATTGTCATGCAAGAGCAGTTTGATTCGCAAATGCATGAGCTGGAACGGATGAAACGAAATGCTAGTAATGATGACGGTGGGGGTATTTACCTAAACTTGGAGGATGCATTAAAAAAATCCAAGCAATCTAATGAAAATAAATTGGCCATGAAAAATCAAATCAAGGATAATTTAAACCGTAAAGGATTGATTGATGGGATTATTATGGCGGAGGTTTTGGGATCGCCAAGAGCACGCAAAGCGTATCGCAATATCCCAACACAACGGAGAAAATAACGAAAAGCCTTCATTAAAAGTAGCAATTTACTTTTAATGAAGGCTTTTTTGTTCTTATCTTGCTTATTTTTTCATAAACATGATGGTGAGAGGGGGCTCTGTATGTGAAATGGTATAAAAAAATTACACCATGGCTAACAAATCATTTAGCACTCCCATCAGATGTCATTCTTGAACTTCCTAGAATAACAATGATTGGTCAAATACACGTTTATATTGAAAATCATCAAGGGCTCGCAGTTTATTCCGAGAACGAATTGAAATTAAAAACGAATAAAGGCTACATTCAAATTCTGGGATCATCATTTGTACTTAAAATGATGCTTCCGGAAGAAATATTGGTTGAAGGAACAATAGAAGAGGTGAAATTTATTCCAGCGTAAGGTTTTAAACTGTTGCTATGGAGGAGGAGACCATGAAACAAATCCAGGGACCATTTATAACCGGTTATGTAACAATAATGGTAAAAGGGAGCATGCCGGAGCTGTTCTTTCAACGCTGTGTGAAACGCGGGATATTGATTTGGGATATCGAAAAGGAGTCACAACAGGTTTGCAAAGGCAATATCAGGCTTCAGGATGTTCATTTAATCAAAGAAATTCGCCGGGGAACCGACTATAAAATATCATTTATCAGGAAAAAAGGGTCCCCATTCTTGTGGCGGCGGTTTTTGCGAAAACGGGAACTTGTTCTTGGCCTTATACTAAGTGTTTTGTTAATCTTTTTTCTATCGAATATTATTTGGGAAGTAAAGATAACCGGTGTGCCAAAAGATATTGAAAAGAAAATTGACAAGCAGCTGGATGCGTATGGCATTCATGCCGGGTCATGGAGTTTAACATTGAAACCAGCAAGTGTCATTCAGCAGAAATTGGTGAATGACATTCCTGAACTCCTTTGGGTTGGTGTGAACAAAAAGGGGACAACCTACTTTCTGGAAGGTGTTGAAAAGGCAATCGTAAAAGAAAAAGAGGTGAAAGGTCCGCGCAATTTGATCGCAACAAAAAAAGGCGTTATTAAAAATATGTTCGTTAAAAAAGGCCTTGGAAAGGTTCATGTGCATGATTATGTCGAACCCGGAGATCTGCTTGTGACAGGTGAGCTTGATTTTGAGACAGAAAACAACCCAAAACAGGAAGAAGACGATAAAAAAGCTAATAACAAGCTGATCGCTGCTGAAGGTGAGGTTATTGCCCAGACATGGTATAAGGTAAACGTTACCGTACCATTAAAAGCAAATGTGGAAATGCTTAGTGGTGATAGCAAGAAAAAATACTTTTTACGTTTTGGAGAAGTGAAACTACCGGTTTGGGGGTTTGGGGATCCGGATTATCAAGATATACATAAAGAGGAAACGGATAATCCAATTCAATTCCTCAAGTGGAAGCTTCCAGTTCATTTTGTGGAATCAACCTTAAACGAACAGAATTTTCACCAACTGAAGCGAACGAGGGAAGAAGCAGTAAAAATTGGCCTGAAACAAGGGGAAAATGAATTGCAGTTACGGCTGGGACCTGATGCAAAAATAACTTCACAAAAAATTTTGCATGAGTCAACAGAGAATGGTAAAGTTAAAATAACCTTATTCACTACAGTAGAAGAAAATATCGCCAAAGAAGAACCTATAAATCAAGGAGATTGAATATGGCAGAGAATCTGAGTACAGCGGACTTACAAATTAATAGTCCCAATGAGGCCTTGGCCTTGTTTGGTATAAATGACAAAAATTTAAAGCAAATTGAAGAGCAATTATCAGTATCTATTGTTACCAGGGGTGAACAAATTCGCGTATCTGGTGCCACTGAAGATGTCGAATTGGTTAAGGAAATATTAATGACATTTCTATCAATTATTCGCAAGGGCCTGACGATTTCCGAACGTGATGTTGTTTATGCAGTGGAACTGGCCAGGGGTGGAAAGATTAATCAACTGGAGACTTTATTTGAAGATGAAATCACAAAAAATGTAAAGGGAAAATCCATCCGGGTTAAAACCTTAGGGCAAAAAAGTTATGTTGCTGCAATCAAATCCAATGACCTTGTATTTGGAATTGGTCCGGCGGGTACAGGGAAAACGTATCTGGCAGTAGTAATGGCTGTTCATGCACTAAAAAACGGCCAGGTCAAGCGGATTATCCTGACTCGGCCTGCTGTAGAGGCTGGGGAAAGTTTAGGTTTTCTGCCTGGAGATTTAAAAGAAAAGGTTGATCCCTATCTTCGTCCTTTATATGACGCATTACATGATGTTTTAGGTGCAGAACATACATTACGATTGATCGAACGGGATACAATTGAAATCGCTCCACTTGCTTATATGCGGGGAAGAACATTGGACGATGCATTTGTTATCCTGGATGAGGCGCAAAATACTACCCCGGAACAAATGAAGATGTTTCTTACACGGCTGGGGTTTGGTTCGAAAATGGTCATTACCGGGGATATTACACAAATTGATTTACCTAAAGGGGTTAAATCAGGTTTGCATGTGGCAAGTCAATTATTAGAAACTGTTAAAGGGATTTCTTTTGTGTATTTAAATCCGACTGATGTTGTACGGCACCCATTGGTACAGCGAATTATTGATGCATATGAACAAGTGAAATAATATTTTCGCAGATCCGGGAAAGTGGGTCTTATTTTCATCTTAGGAGCGTGCCCATGAATGGAGATGAGACTGTGAAAAATACCATAAGAAACCTTATATCATCGTTTCGTAGTACAAGGTCGAAATGGCTTACAATCGTTATTCCAATCATCGTTTTAGGGATTCTTTTCTTCTCATTGACGGTCAATAATGTGTTTACCCCAACATATGATATTGACCGATTCGGGATTGCCAAAGAGACTATTCGTTCACCAATCACGATTGAAAACAAACAAGAAACAGAACGAAAAACAAGGGATACAGTGCAATCGGTGAACGATCGTTATGAAACTTCCAAGGAGATCACCAATGAGCAAATTGGCTATGTAAATGAACTTTTCGATGCGGTCAAAAAATTGGACAAAAAAAAGGACGGGAAGGATTCACAAGCCGACGATGAGTTAACCACCCGTGAAAAGGTGCAAAAATTATCAAATGTATTATCACCGGAAATAACTGAACACGTTGATGAATTAATTCTGACACAACTATTGAAAACTTCACCTGATGAACGCAGAAAAGGTCAGAAGGTTATGGTTGATGCGTTGAAAAATGTATTCCATGAAGGGGTACGAACGGAAAACGTACAAACTGCCAAAGCGGAAGTGAAACAACAAATAAAATATTCCAGCCTTGATAATCAATTACAACAAGCCCTCATGTCTTTAAGTAACTTCGCTGTCACAGAGAACGCCGTGTTCGATGTTGAGAACACAATGGCTGCAAGAAAAGACGCTGCAAGCAGTGTAGAGCCGGTGATGATTCGGGCTGGTGAAATTATTGTCCGGGAAGGGCAAACTATCACAAATGAAAAGTATCAGCAACTAAAATTGGTCGGCTTATTAAATAAAGAACGGAATGTTTACCCGATTATCGGTTTAGCATTACTACTATTGCTAATTACTGGTACAATTGGTTATGAAATGTATGTATTGGATAAAAGAAAACAGCTGAATAAAGGAAAAGCAGCTGCGATCATTCTTATCAGTATTTTTGTAGTCGCCTTAATGAAGGGTGTGAGTCTTTTTACAACCCAGATCAATCAATTATATTATCTGGTTCCTGTTGCTACTGGCGTGTTATTGTTAAAACAGTTGATTCACGAACGGTTTGCAATTGTATTAGCTGGACTATATGCTATTCTGGGAAGTATTATTTTCAATGGTGAAATCCCCGGGTCTCTGAACATGGAGGCCGGTATCTATTTCTTTTTTTCTCAGCTGGCAGCTATTGGACTTCTAGCCAATACAAAAGAAAAAGACCGGCTGGCTATTGTAAAAACTGGAATTGGGCTTGTCATTGTCAATATTATTACCGTACTATTATTTTTATTTTTATCATTTGAAAAATATAATTGGATAGACTTTTTTATTCAGTCAGGCTTTGGTATAGGCTCTGCTTTTTTATCAGTCGTATTAACAATTGGATTGCTGCCGTTTTTTGAAACAGGGTTGGGAATTCTGACCGATATGAAATTACTTTCCTTATCAAGCCCGAACCAGCCATTGATAAAAAAGATTTTGACGGAAGCACCAGGAACCTACCATCATTCGATAATGGTTGCCAATTTGAGTGAAGCAGTGTGTGAAGCGATTGGTGCGAATGGTTTACTGGCACGTGTGGGGGCATATTACCATGATATTGGCAAAACAGTCAGGCCGCATTATTTTATTGAAAATCAGCTGGCTGTTACGAATCCGCACGATCAACTTGATCCAAAGGAAAGTGCTAAAATCATTATTAGTCATCCATACGATGGTGTGGCTATGCTCCGGGAACAGCGACTGCCGGAAGAAATCATTGACATTGCAAAACAGCATCACGGAACAACCCTTCTGAAGTTCTTTTATTACAAGGAGAAGAAAAAGAATGATCAGGCAGAGGAAGCAGATTTTCGTTATCCGGGGCCAAAACCACAGTCTAAAGAAGCAGGTGTAGTGAATATTTGTGATTCAGTTGAGGCAGCAGTTCGGTCATTAAAGGAGCCAACAGAAGATAAAATAGAAGAAATCGTTTCCTCAATTATTAAAGACCGCTTACTGGATGGACAATTAGATGAATGCCCATTAACAATGGAAGACTTGCACATTGTAAATGAGACAATTTGTGAGACATTAAAAGGTATATTTCATTCAAGAATTCAATATCCTACAACAAAGGCGGAGGCGCCCGGTTAGTGGCGTACAAACTGGAAGGAGCCTGAAGTTTGCTAGCCACTGGGCGCTGGAGCCGGACGGAGCCAACAATGGCAAGGGCTAAAGAAAACCTGAAATTTTATGTTTTTTATCCTACAACAAAGGAGACGGATGTATAATGCATATAGATTTTCATGATGAAACGAACGCTGTGCCAAGCGATGATATTGATATGTTGCAAAGGTTACTTGACTTTGCGGCGGAACAAGAAGGTATTCCACATGAAGCCGAGGTTTCCGTCAGTTTTGTCAGCAACGATGAGATTCAAGAACTAAACCGCAATTATCGCCAACAAGATAAGCCAACAGACGTGATTTCCTTTGCGTTACAGGAAACGGTGGAAGGAGAAATACCTATAGTTGGGGAAGATATATCACTTACACTTGGAGACATTGTTATTTCAATGGATCGGGCGAAGGAACAGGCCATTGATTATAATCATTCACTACAGCGTGAAATTGGCTTTTTAACAGTTCATGGCTTTCTTCACTTGCTAGGCTATGATCATATGGAAAAGGAAGAGGAAAAAGTAATGTTCCAAAAGCAAGAGGATATTTTACATGCATTCGGACTCGAACGATAACAAAAAAAAACGGGGAATTGGCCTACGCTTTGCCTGGAATGGAATTATCGAGGTTTTGCAACATGAACGCAATTTTCGAGTTCATATCATTGCCGTACTGCTTGTTGTTTGTACCGGCTTATTACTAAAATTAACAACCGGGGAATGGGCACTGATTGTCTTGGTTATTGGTTTTGTGCTGGCGATGGAGATGGTCAATACAGTGATTGAAACATTACTTGACTATGTGAACCCGGCTATTCATCCGACAGCAAAGGTGATTAAGGATGTATCCGCGGGAGTCGTCTTGATTGCTGCCATTACGGCCGTTATTATTGGTTTGCTCATTTTTTTGCCCAAATTATATAGCCTGTTTTAACCACCTCTTTCAAAACGAAAGGGGTTTTCTTTTTGCTTTATGCATGTATTTTCTGTCAAAAAACAAAAACTTTTTAAAGCTTTTGTCGAATATGTGAAAGTAAGCTGTTTTTGTAGTATTATGGATGTACATCAAAGATAAAAGAAACACTTGAAGATGGTTGCTGTATAGGCACCCGCTTAAACTTTTAAACGAATGAATAACATCGAAAGACACCGGAGGATTACAACATGGAAAATGATTTCAAATCGGGATTTATCGCCATAATTGGCCGACCCAACGTTGGCAAATCAACATTCTTAAATCATGTTATTGGACAAAAAATAGCTATTATGAGTGATAAAGCTCAGACGACACGAAATAAAATTCAGGGTGTATTAACACAACATGATGCACAGATTGTTTTTATTGATACACCGGGAATTCATAAACCAAAACACCGACTTGGGGATTTTATGGTGCAAATGGCAGAAGACACATTAAATGAGGTAGATGCCGTTTTGTTTATGATTAATGCCAAAGAAGGGTATGGCAGAGGGGATCAATATATTATAGACCGACTACAACAGGTAAAAAAGCCTGTCTTTCTAATTATTAATAAAATTGATTTAATCCAAAAAGATGACCTGTTACCATTAATCGAGCTGTACCGGAGAAAATACAACTTTGAAGAAATCATTCCAATATCCGCTTTACAAGGGAACAATGTCATTCATCTGCTGGAAGTATTAAAGTCATATTTACCTGCAGGGCCACAGTATTATCCGGAAGATCAGGTTACAGATCATCCTGAACGATTTATTATTGCTGAGTTGATCCGGGAAAAAGTTCTGCAATTAACAAGAGAGGAAATACCTCACTCGATTGCAGTTGTCATTGAAAATATCGAAAAGCGGGAGTCAAATGCCATTTTTATTCAGGCAACCGTAATAACCGAACGAAAATCGCAAAAAGGCATTCTAATTGGCAAACACGGAAAAATGTTGAAGGAAATTGGAAAAAGGGCGCGAGCAGATATTGAGCCCTTGCTCGGAACAAGGGTATATCTGGATCTTTGGATAAAGGTGGAAAAAGATTGGCGCAACAGGCAAAATCAGCTTCGAGAGTTAGGTTTTCGGGAAGATGAATATTAAGTGCATGTTCAAAAGGAGGATAAAAAGGACCGAGAAGTTCTAGACGGCGTAGCTTTGAGCACCGGAGTGTACATAGAAGGTACATGAGGAACGGAAAAGCAAGCCAACGAACTTCTTCAAAGGAAGGGCGGCTTAAAACGGGCTTTGCGCTCAGGCGTCGGCATACCCCTTTTGCAGGGGCACGTCATTTTTTCCGGACTTTTTGAACATCCTCTAAACATGGTAAAAATTATAACTCATTCTTTCATGCCTTGTGGTCATTCTAATAGTGAGGTTCAAACGCTATAAAGAAAGGTAGGGGTTTCTTGTGATCGACTTTGCATGGAAATTATTTAGTCAAACGGGGAACGTTGAAACCTATTTGTTATTGAAAGAGCTGGAGAAAGAACCAAATGTTAAAGGTCAATTGCAACAACATGAAGAAGAGCTGTCACACCTTGATACAAAATTGTAGCACATACCATTTTTAACCACTTTACATTAGATTTTGCCAAAGAAAGGTGAAACATGTGCTGGAAAAAATTGAAGGCATCGTAATCAAAACACAGGATTATGGTGAAACACATAAAATCGTTACAATATTTAGTAAGAAAATCGGCAAATTTGCCGCGATTGCCAAAGGAGCAAAAAAACCGAAAAGTAGAATGGCTGCTGTTACGCAGCCATTAATTTATGGAGAATTTTTAGTTTATGTACACTCTGGGTTAAGCACGATTCAACAAGGAGAAATCATCTATTCATTACGTCCGATCCGCGAAGACATCATCAAAACGGCTTATGCAGCATATATCCTTGAACTAACCGATAAATTAATAGATGAAAAATCCCCTGACCGGTTTATTTATGATCAACTTCTTTTAACAATGGACTGGATTGCTGAAAATGTGTCCTATGATATTCCAGTCATGATGTATGAAATGAAATTATTTCAAAAAGGCGGTTTTGCACCAATTGTTCATCATTGTGTAAACTGTGGCAGTACCGAGAACCCTTTTTCTTTTTCTGTCGCTGAAGGTGGACTATTATGCAAGCGATGTATGCATTTGGATCAGCTTGCTTTTTCAATTTCTGATTTGCTTGCACGATTGTTACATTTGTTTGCCAGTGTGGGACTTGAGCGTATAGGTACGATTACCATGAAAGACGAAAACATTGCCAAATTGCGGCAAATACTTGATGCATATTATGACCATTATGGTGGATATTACATAAAATCAAAAAAGTTTTTAAACCAGTTGGATAAGTTGAAATAAACATCATTGACACGTACGAAGAAATAAAGTATGATCTCATCTTTGACACCTAAAACCGCCTCAAGTGCTGTAAAATCAACACTTTTGGCGGCTTTTTTAGAGCCTAAAACTGCGTACTATTTTCCTTTTTTGGTTTGTTTTAAAATTTTTTTCATGTTTTTTTGGGTTACTATTTCGAAGTCAGTCCTAAAGCCAAATGCATCATGCAATGCATCCGTAATTTCTGTTCGAGTAAATGCTGGTATGTATCCTTCACCATCTAACTCACGCATGTTCATATTCCTCAATGTACTGACTAGTTCAGGGCAAGTAAAACGTTCATCTACCTTTTTTTCCAAAATACGATACATCAATAGGGACAGAAAGCATGTCAGAAAATGTGCTTTTATGCGGGATTCTCTTTGTAAATAAACAGGTCGAGTCCGGAATTCACTTTTTAATATGCGGAATGTCTCTTCAATTTCCCATCTCCCCTGGTTAATTTTGATCACTTCCTCAATGGGAGATTCCAGATTGGTACATACCGCATAAAACCCATCATACATCGATTCCTTCTCTATTTGTTCTTGATTCAAAACCACTTGGGCTTTATCCGCAATTTCCCCATCATCCGTCACATGGGTGGATTTTATGAACCTTTTCGGATCATTTTGATGCGGTTTATTCAAAGAGGCGGGCTTCTCTATTTTTTTGATCGCTCGCTCAATTTGTTTCTCCCGAATGGATGATTGATATCGTTCATAAACAGGTGAATAGGTGACAATTAACTTTTGTTCCAAATCATTTTCTTTTATCCATCGCTCTTTATAATAGGTTCTTTTGTCATTTTCGAGCTGACGGATATCATTCAAGTTTATTTTTTTATTACTCCCAGGTATTCGCCATCCTTCTGGATCTAAAGCCCACTCCTTAAGAAATTTCTTTAGTTTTTTAATCGATTGTGTGGTCACAAATGCACGTTCTCCATAGGTGTTGTATATCCGGTTACCATTCGAAGAAAGACCAGCGTCCGTGCATACAACAAACTTGGAAAGATTAAAGTCTTTTAAAATGCGTTTTTCCAAGGGCTTCAACGTTGGTTGTTCATTGGCACTCCCGGGGTTCATACTGAAAGCGAGTGGGAGGCCAGATCCATCCATAAATAATCCCATTTGAACGATTGGATTCGGGCGATTTTCTTTCGAAACGCCATATTCCCTCAGGCTATCTTCTTCTTCAATCTCAAAGAAAAAATTAGTGCAGTCATAATAAAGAACCTGTGTGTTCCGCCCGACGACATTCAAGCTATTTTTATAAACTTTTTCCTCAATAAAATCTGATTGTTCTTCGAGGACGTTGAGGGCCCGATATATTTGATGTGTCTGAAAATGTGCGGGTTCTAGTAAATCCTTTGCGTGTTCAAATGTGCCTTTTTTAGAAGTGGGATGCAGAACGCGCAAATAGAGAAGACGCGTGAGAATCTCGTTGAGATCATATTCAAATTCATATTTTTGTGAGATCTCCTGACAAACTTTATCCAGTTTCAGCTCGTGATAAATAGATTGTAAAAAAAGATAACCAGTATTGAAGAGCGTTTGTTTATCTCGCTCAATTTGCTTGTCGGGATTGTATTTCGCAATGATTTTGTGATTATTTTCTTTTTCTTCTAGTGTTAATTTTTTGGCATATTCTTTTGCCCAGGTGTAGGGATCTATGCCAGGATGTTTTTTTAAAATTTCTTCGTGATTTCCCAAGGATTCAACAACTTTGGTTGTTCTTTTATTGTTTCGATAAATATCCTTAATCACAAAATAAGATGTAGAATTTTTAGAACGACTGACTTTAATGCGCACATAATCGCTCCTTAAACCAGCTTTAGTTATCTACATTATACCATATTACGAAATGTTACGAAAGGATAAAAAGGAAAAATTGACAAAAAATAAAGCCGCATCAAGGCTTTTATCCATTTTTTAAGTTTTTAGGTGTCAAACTCCCGCCAGTTGGATAAGTTGAAATAAACATCATTGACACGTACGAAGAAATAAAGTATGATTTGTACAGACTTTGAAACAGTACAAGAATGCGGTGACGGAGAAAAAGTACTTGTTGCTTACTATTATAGCGAATCCAGGATGGTGGAAGCTGGATATAGGACTACAAGGAAAGGCGCTCCCGAGCATTTTAATAAAGTGGCTCTTGGCGGACAAGAGCAAATAGGGTGGAACCGCGGTAAAACCGTCCCTATGTCATGTTTAGACATAGGGACGGTTTTTTGTGTATCAATAAGGAGGTAAAACGATACTAATGAACATTCAACAAATGATTTTAACATTGCAGAAACATTGGTCAGATCAAAATTGTATTTTAATGCAAGCTTATGATGTCGAAAAGGGGGCGGGAACGATGTCGCCGATGACATTGCTTAGAAGTTTGGGACCGGAACCATGGAATGTCGCTTATGTGGAACCGTCACGCCGTCCTGCTGATGGCCGATACGGTCAAAACCCTAATCGTTTGTATCAGCACCATCAATTTCAAGTGATTATGAAGCCGTCCCCGGCAAATATTCAGGATCTGTATCTCAATTCCCTGATTGCACTTGGAATTGATCCATTAGAACATGATATCCGTTTTGTGGAGGACAATTGGGAAAATCCGACGCTTGGTGCCGCAGGGCTGGGATGGGAAGTATGGCTTGATGGTATGGAAACCACCCAGTTTACCTATTTTCAACAAATTGGTGGTCTTGACACTAATCCTGTCGCGGTCGAATTAACATATGGTTTGGAACGATTAGCATCTTATATTCAGGATAAGGAAAATGTGTTTGATTTGGAATGGACTGATGGCGTGACTGTAAAGGATATCTTTCTGCAGCCGGAATACGAGCATTCTACCTATACATTTGAAGAATCAGATACAGATATGCTGTTTAAATTATTTTCCATGTATGAACAGGAAGCAAAAACGACAATAGAAAAAGGCTTGATCTTTCCGGCATATGATTATGTATTAAAATGTTCACATACCTTTAACCTGCTCGATGCCAAAGGGGTCATATCGGTTACTGAACGCACTGGATATATCAGCCGAGTTCGTAATCTGGCAAGGGGTATTGCTAAAGCATATGTTGCCAAACGGGAAGAATTGGGATTTCCAATGCTGAAGGAGGAGACAAAATAATGGCCAAGGATGTGTTATTTGAAATTGGTTTAGAGGAAATGCCGGCACGATTCATTGATGATGCGGAAAAGCAGCTCCGTGATAAGACGGAAAAATGGTTGAATGAATTGCGCATCTCTTTTTCAGTTGTTGTTTCTTATTCGAGCCCAAGAAGACTTGCAGTATTGATAAAGGATATGGCGGAAGAACAGGCGATGCTTGAGGAAGAGGCAAAAGGCCCTGCGTTAAAAATAGCCAAGGATGCGGATGGAAATTGGACAAAGGCGGCAATTGGATTTACCAAAGGTCAGGGTAAAACGGTAGATGATATTTATACTAAGGATGTAAACGGGACAAGTTACATCTTTGTAAAAAAACATATTGAAGGCAGCCGATCCATATCGATGCTGCCGTCATTCAAAGGAATCATTGAGTCCATCAAATTCCCACAAAATATGCATTGGGGAAAGGAATCACTAAAATATGTCCGCCCTATACGCTGGATTGTGGCACTATATGACGAGAAAGTTATCCCTTTTACTATTGCTGATGTCACTACTGGCCGACAAACGCGTGGGCACCGTTTCCTTGGGGATGTGATTGAACTTGGTCATCCCAAAGAGTATGTTGAAAAACTTGCGGAAAACTTTGTTATCGTTGAACCGGATAAACGTGAGAAAATGATTACAGAGGGAATTCGCACACTGGAAAGCCAAAAAGAGATACAAATTCCAATTGCAGCTGATCTGCTTGCGGAGGTGAGGAATCTGGTGGAATATCCTACCGTTTTCATCGGTGAGTTTGACCAATCATTTTTGCAATTGCCATCAGAAGTACTTATTACATCGATGAAGGAACATCAGCGTTATTTCCCAGTAAAGTCAAGGTCGGATGAGTTATTACCTTATTTTGTTGGTGTTAGAAACGGGGATAATCAGGGACTGAAAACCGTCGTAAAGGGAAATGAAAAAGTGTTGAAAGCCCGACTCTCAGACGCACAATTTTTCTATGATGAAGATCAGAAACATTCGATTTCATTCTATTTGCAAAAACTGCAAAAAGTCGTATTTCAAGAGAAATTGGGTACGATTCATGATAAAGTTGAACGTGTTGTCTATTTAACGAAACAAATTGCTGATGTTTTAGGGATAGATGCTTTTCAAAAGCAACGAGCTATCAGAACGGCAGAAATTAGCAAATTTGATTTGGTGACAAATATGGTCGATGAGTTCACTGATTTACAAGGTGTGATGGGGGAAAAGTATGCTATTTTGTTTGGAGAAGATCATACAGTTGCCAAAGCAATTGCCGAGCATTATCAACCTCGTCATGCAGCAGGTGAACTACCGGAAACGACAGAAGGTGCAATTGTTAGTGTTGCTGATAAATTAGATACAATTGTTGGCTGTATTTCTGTTGGTTTGGTACCAACGGGTTCACAGGATCCGTATGGTTTAAGACGTCAGGCAATTGGTATCTTAAAAATTTTGCAGCATGAAAACTGGAAAATCCCCGTGTGGCAGTTGTTGGATATGACACAGCAACTATATCGGACACTGGATATTGAACAAGCCGAAGCTGAATTGGTGAAAAAAGAACTGGATGAATTTTTACGGTTACGGGCGACATATTTGTTAAAAGAAGCGGGAATTGAACCCGATATTATTCAGGCTGTTTTGGCAAATAGATTAGGGATCGTTGGATATACGATTTCCAAAGCACGCATACTTTCGGATAAACGGGGTCAGGAAGTCTTTAAACCTACAGAGGAGGCATTCACCCGTGTTTTGAATATCGCCAAAAAAGCTGATAAAAAAGAGGTGGATGTCGAGTTATTTGAAACACCTTCAGAGGCATTTTTATATAAGAAATATCAAGAAGTTATAACAGCTTACAAGACAGCAAATGAAAGCCTTGAAGCTGAACAAGCTCTGAAGGAATTAAGCAGTTTGACTGACGCCATTCATAATTTCTTTGAGCATAATATGGTGATGGCCAAGGATGAAACAATCCGTGAAAATCGCTTAGCCTTAATCCATTCAATAGCAACCTTGATCAATGATTATGCTGACATGACTAAAATAAGCTGGAAACAACACTTCTAACTAACAGGAAGTTTTCTATTTTCAATGTGGTCTTGTTGCAACGCCAGCCAATAACAGGAATTTTCGCTTTTCTTTTTCCTTTTCACTGTAAATAGTCTATACTATTGAAATAAGAGTATGACACATTGTGGGTGGTGAAAGGGTGGAATTATCGAATCGACAGGAACAGATTATAGAAATTGTCAAAGCGAATGGTCCAATAACGGGAGAGCAAATTGCACAAAGGCTGTCGCTGTCCAGGGCTACATTACGTCCTGACTTGGCTATTCTTACGATGGCAGGTTTTTTGGATGCGAGACCACGTGTTGGCTATTTTTTCACGGGAAAAACCGGTTCGGAACTGTTAACAGAAAAAATGAAAAAATTTAAAGTCCATGAATATCAGTCGATACCGATTGTTGTAAGAGA
The DNA here is from genome assembly GCF_027186265.1 of Lentibacillus daqui. Lineage (NCBI taxonomy): Bacteria > Bacillati > Bacillota > Bacilli > Caryophanales > Bacillaceae > Lentibacillus > Lentibacillus daqui. The sequence continues at coordinate 1,635,144 of NZ_CP114176.1, forward strand.
AAATGCCTCGGTTTATGATGCAATATCAACCATGTTTTTAGAGGATGTTGGTACATTATTTGTGGTGGATAATCAGGCTTGTCTGACAGGTGTCCTATCACGAAAGGATCTGCTTAGAGCGAGCATCGGTAAACAGGATCTAAATGACATACCGGTACACATTATTATGACACGAATGCCTAATATGACCGTATGCAGGAAAGATGATCTCCTGTTAGATGCGGCAAAGCAATTAATAAATAAACAAATAGACGGATTGCCAGTTATAAAAGATGGGGAAGAAGGTCCAGAGGTGATTGGAAGAATTACAAAAACAACGATAACCAAGGCGTTTGTAGAATTAATTACCGATGAACATTTATAAGTCTGGCAAAGAATCATATGAAGTAGAGGTTATCAGGTGCAAGGGAGGGTGATTGATGGGATCGAAACCATTAGTTTACGTTTTATCAGATTCTGTTGGCGAAACAGCAGATCTGGTTATCAAGGCAGGTCTTAGTCAATTTAATAATGGAGAGTATAAAATTCATCGTGTACCCTATGTGGAAGATAAACAGACGATTGACGAAACGCTTGTTTTAGCTAAAGAGCAGCAAGGTATTATTGGTTTTACACTCGTAGATCCTGTACTACGTAATTATTTAAATCAAGAGGCAGGAAAACTTGGTGTAGAAGCGATCGATATTATGGGGCCCATGATGGATGCGATGGAGCGTCTGTTTGGGAAACCGCGGTTGGAACCTGGTTTAGTCCATAAGCTTGATGAAGACTACTTCAAACGGGTTGAAGCGGTTGAGTTTGCGGTTAAATATGACGATGGTCGTGATCCACGCGGGATAGCAAGGGCGGACATCATATTGATTGGCGTATCGCGGACATCAAAAACGCCATTGTCTCAATACCTGGCCCATAAGCGGCTAAAAGTGGCCAATGTTCCAATTGTACCAGAGGTAGAACCGCCGGAGGAATTGTTTGAGGTGGATCCGGACAAATGCATCGGTTTGCGTATTAACCCGGTGAAATTAAATGATATCCGTAAAGAACGGTTAAAGACACTTGGATTAGGTGACCAGGCAACCTATGCCAATATGGGCAGGATTCAGCAGGAATTAGAGTATTTTGACCAGGTTGTCGGTAAAATCGGCTGCCGGGTTATAGATGTATCCAATAAAGCGGTTGAAGAAACGGCAAACAGTATTCTGCGGATATTCAGCTAAGAACAAAACACCAAGCATTCTACCAAATAAAGGTAGGATGTTTTCTTATGTTTTTAAGTATTTCATGTAGCAATTTATGTATTTGTGTATTATAATATGTATTTGTGTAAAAATGTGTGTACAAGCTTTGTTACAGGGGAGGCGTAATCTGAAAAATAAAACATTGCCAATGCAGGAGGATTCTCTGTTATCAATGTAGAATTAATTATAGAGTTGCAAGGTTTACGTCCCTGTATAACGAGGTACAATGGTAATGGGCAAAACGCTAAAAGACTGTATAAAGAATGATCCTTCTTCATATAGAAGGAGATTTTTTGACAAATGATAAAAATATTGTCGAATTTTTAAAGGATTTTTTTCGTTCATCTCGAATTAATTAAAGTACGGTGATGAAAATGCCAGGTTTTATTCCAGAGGAGACGGTTGAAAAAATTCGTAAAGCCAATGACATTGCCGATGTTATCAGCGAATATGTACAACTAAAGAAACAAGGGAAAAATTATGTGGGTCTCTGCCCTTTCCATGCTGAAAAGACACCTTCTTTTTCCGTAACCCAAGATAAACAAATTTTTCATTGCTTTGGCTGTGGAAAAGGCGGTAATGTGATAAATTTTATCATGGAAATGGAAAGTTACTCCTTTTATGATGCACTGAAGCTCCTTGCCAATCGAAGTGGAATCGAACTGCCGACGAAGGATATGCCCCAGCAAAGTTCGCTCTCACAGGAGAATCAAACAATTTTATCTGCTAATGAATGGTTACAAAAACTATACCATCATTTGCTTCGATTTACAAAGGACGGAAAAGAAGGATATCAATATTTGCTTGACCGGGGAATCACAGAGGAAGTAATCGATCAATTCCAATTAGGCTTTGCGCCGAATGTAAAAGATTTTGTTCCCGAATTTCTTCGTAAAAAAGGTTACCATCAGCAAACTTTGGTAAAAGCCGGATTGCTTTCATTGAGGGACGATAATACGGTTGTTGATCGTTTCAGAGGCAGGGTCATATTCCCGATTCGTAACCACTTGGGGAAGACGGTTGCTTTTGGTGGAAGGGCTATTGCTGATCAGGAGCCGAAATATTTAAATAGCCCGGAAAGCGATCTGTTTCAAAAAGGGAAACTGTTATTTAACTTCGATCAGGCAAAAAAACATATCCGCTCAACAGGAGAAGTCATCTTGTTTGAAGGGTATATGGATGTGATTGCTGCATTTCAGGCAGATGTTAAAAACGTCATTGCCACATTGGGCACATCTTTGACCGAAAATCAAGCAAAATTGTTAAGAAGATATGTCGATACAGTAATTATTTGTTATGATTCTGACTATGCTGGTATAGAAGCTGCTTATAAGGCGGCAAATTTATTACGCCAAACCGGTTGCGAGGTAAAGGTCGCCTTCATGGAAGATGGGATGGATCCCGATGATTATATTAGAACATATGGTGGCGAGGCATTCAACAACAAGGTAATTAAAGCAAGTGATACCTACATGAGCTTTTACATGCGTTATATGAAAAAGAATTATAATGTAAACCTTGAAGGAGATCGCATACACTATATCGAAATAATCCTAAAGCAGCTCGCAACGATTGATAATGCCGTTGAACGGGAATATTATCTAAAAGAGCTAAGTGAAGAATACGATTTAACGATGGATGCATTAAATCAGGAAATCCAAAAAATCCGCCAAAATATGGGGATGAATAAGGATAGGCAACAAAAGAAACGATATACTACTAACAATGAAAAGGATTCCGCTTCAGCAAAAAAAATGCTGCCTGCCTTTCAAAATGCAGAACGTCGGTTGCTCGCATATATGTTGAAAGATGTTACCATAACCGAAAAAGTCCAGGATACAATTGGCGGATCGTTTAATATGGAAATACATCAAGTTATTGCAACCCACTTGTATGCATATTATGAAGAAGGCTATCCTGCAGATGTTAGCTTATTTATTGACAGACTGACCGACGAAAAAATTATACAGGCTGTCATTGAAATCGCAATGATACCTTTAAATGAAGATATTAGTGATCAGGAAATTAACGATTATATATGGACGATCTTGGCCGAAAATAAAGATATGACCGCAATTAGGAAGTTAAAGGAAGAACAGCGGCAGGCCGAAAAACAAAGTGATCCAATTAAGGCTGCGAAAATTGCCATGGAAATTATAGAGATCCAAAAACAATTAAAGAAACCAATCTGATTAAATGGTTAAAGATAACAGATTACTTACCGATATTTGAACAAACGCATGTTTGTGAGGTATTTACTACCTCATTGGATGAAGTTTTATTTTATAAGAGGTATGAAAGGAGGGGGACTCATGGCTAAAAATGAACCCGCACAAATGAAGGACAATCAAACGACAGAGCAAACGGTTGACCAGGCAAAAAATCAATTGCTCGAAATAGGAAAGAAACGCGGTGTACTTGCATACGAGGAAGTTGCCGATCGATTGTCAGGGTTTGAAATAGAATCAGATCAAATGGATGAATTTTATGAGTACCTGAACGAACAAGGTGTGGAGATAATTGGTGAGTCAGACGAAGACCCCAAAATGCAACAAATCGCAAAGGAAGAAGAATTTGATCTGAACGACTTAAGTGTCCCGCTTGGTATTAAAATTAATGATCCGGTACGTATGTATCTAAAGGAAATTGGCAGAGTTGACTTGTTATCTGCAGCAGAAGAGATTGATCTGGCAACCCGGATTGAGCAAGGTGATGAGGAAGCAAAAAGACGTTTGGCCGAGGCTAACCTACGTCTGGTTGTTAGTATTGCTAAGCGATATGTGGGCAGAGGAATGCTGTTTTTGGATCTCATTCAAGAAGGCAACATGGGTTTAATGAAGGCTGTGGAAAAATTTGATTTCCGTAAAGGATTCAAGTTCAGTACGTATGCTACATGGTGGATTCGCCAGGCAATAACCAGAGCAATTGCGGATCAGGCACGGACAATTCGTATACCTGTTCATATGGTCGAAACCATCAATAAACTCATTCGTGTACAACGTCAGCTGCTACAGGATTTAGGCCGTGAACCATCCCCTGAGGAAATTGGTGAAGAAATGGATCTATCTCCTGACAAAGTTCGTGACATCCTGAAAATTGCCCAAGAACCGGTATCACTGGAAACACCGATTGGTGAAGAAGATGATTCCCATTTGGGTGACTTTATTGAAGACCAGGAGGCACTTTCGCCATCAGACCATGCTGCTTATGAATTGCTAAAAGAACAATTGGAAGACGTGCTGGACACGCTAACCGATCGTGAAGAAAATGTGTTGCGTTTGCGGTTTGGTCTCGATGACGGACGAACACGTACATTGGAGGAAGTCGGGAAGGTCTTTGGTGTAACCAGAGAGAGAATACGCCAGATTGAAGCAAAAGCTTTGCGGAAACTGCGCCATCCAAGTCGCAGCAAACGCCTTAAAGATTTCCTTGAATAAATTTTTTGTTCAGTCATTGGGCACATATGTGTGTCAATGACTGCAACTTTATTTTTTAATGGCTGGTACCGTTTTCATTTCTTAGTATCTATTTTACGGAATTTCTTATGATATTGCAACCAGGGAACTTATTTTTCTTCATGTTTTTTGGTTTTGGATAGTACCTGTTAGAAAAATAACTTTTTCCGGATAATGATTTAAAAGATTTCACAGCTTATCCCTTTAAACAAATGACATTTTCGAGTAAAATGAAGGTAGTCTTTGTAAAATTGAATAAGGGAATACATAAGGAGGAAAGACGGATGAAGAAGAACCCAGTCGTCCCATATGCACTTATAGCCGTAATCGGGATCGCTTTGGTAATCGTCATATCTATTGCTGGGATACATCAGCGGGACGATATACAAAAGGCGGAAGAAGGCGGGGAGACACAAGAGCAGAAAGGCGCCGAAGAAGGTGAAGGCGGCGAAACAACCGATCCGGAAGCTATTTTCAAACAAAATTGCTCATCATGCCATGGTGAAGACTTATCTGGTGGCATGGGTCCTAATCTGCAAGATATTGGTTCAAAACATTCAAAAGATGAGATTGAAGGAATCATTGAAGAAGGACCGGGTCAAATGCCACCTGGCTTAATTGAAGGTGACCAAAAGGACGCAGTAGCAGAATGGCTTGCCGAGAAAAAATAGCAATAAGACATAGTAAGAAAGCTTTCTGGCGATTTCAGAAAGCTTTCTTTATCTGTTTAGAAATAAGGTGAATTTCAAATGGAACAACTCATTACACTTTCAGATCGGCTGCAACAGGTTTCATATTTTTTACCCAAAGGTGCCATTTTTGCTGATATAGGTTCAGATCACGCTTATCTTCCATGCTATGTTTGCATGCTGGATAAAAACGCCCGGGCAATTGCTGGTGAGATTAATAAAGGTCCATATAACAGTGCAAAAAAAACCGTTAGAGCATGTCAATTAACAAATCGGGTGGATGTTCGCCTTGGAGACGGCCTGGAAATAATCACGGCTGATGAAATAAGGCAATTAGTCATTGCTGGCATGGGTGGCAAGCTAATCCGTTCTATTCTGGAAGCTGGAAAGGATAAACTAAAGCTGGTAGAACGGATTATTGCGCAGCCGAATGTGAACGCAAGAGGAGTACGGAAATGGTTAATTACAAATAATTATAATATCAAAGACGAAGCAATAGTCGAAGAAAATGGTCATTCTTATGAGATTATTGTCGCTGATATGTGTGAAAATGGGCCAACATCAGCCTGGACCGAACGCGAATTGCTATTCGGACCGATATTACTTAAAAAGCGACCAGATGCCTTTTTCAAAAAATGGAGATATGAACAAAACAAATTATCCCGTATTATTGAGCAGATGAAACGAGCGACTGTGAGAAATGAAGTGAAAATCCAATTTTTTGAGCAGGATTTACAATGGATACAGGAGGTTTTGCAAGATGGTGAAAACGATTCATAATCCAGATGTGTTTCAAGTAATGGAGCAGTGGGCACCGAAAAAACTGGCATATGATTGGGATAATGTTGGCTTACAGATTGGTAATTTTAATAAACCAGTTAAAAAGGTAATGATTACGCTGGATGTACTGGAATCCGTTGTAGATGAAGCGATTGAGAAACAGGTGGATTTGATTATCGCCCATCATCCATTACTGTTTAAACCAATGAAACAACTGAACACAGATACGGTTAAAGGACGAATTATACAAAAAATAATTCAGCATGATATTTCCGTATACGCATCCCATACGAATCTTGATGCAGCAAATGGCGGGGTTAATGACATGTTGTGTGATATAATTGGTATTGACAATAGAGATATTTTACTGGAAGGGTTTACGGAGGAATTGGTGAAGTTCAGTGTATATGTTCCACAAACTCATGCAGTTGCTGTACAAGAAGCACTTGCAGAAGCTGGAGCGGGGCATATCGGCAATTACAGCCATTGCACATTTCAGACGAATGGCCATGGTACATTTAAACCGTTGGCGGGCACTAATCCGTATATTGGGTCGGTAAACGACCTGGAAAAGGTTGAAGAAGTCAAAATAGAAACCATTGTACCAATGACTTTAATAGGCGGGGTAGTGCAAATGGTTAAAGATAAGCATCCATACGAAGAACCGGCTTATGATATTTACCCATTAAAAAATAAAGGGAAGGCGCATGGCATTGGCCGGATCGGAACACTAACCAGCGAGATGAATTTGACAGACTTCTGCGAACATCTGAAGACCGTTTTGGAGGTGCCATGTGTCCGGGTTACTGGTGATTTGACAAAACCGATTAAAACTGTTGCTGTACTTGGTGGCAGCGGGGAAAAATATATCCATGAAGCCAAAGCAAAAGGTGCTGACGCTTATATTACTGGAGATATGACCTTTCACCCAGCACAGGATGCTTGGCAAATGGGGCTGGCTGTAATTGATCCCGGACATCATGTGGAAAAAGTGATGAAACAAGCAGTAAAAACGTATTTGGAGAAACAGCTTGCACAACAAGGTATCGAAATTATCGTTTCACATGCAAATACGGAGCCATTTCGATTTATTTAAGAATCGGTTATAGACACGATAGTATACAGATGAATAAATATTAAGGGAGCACATTGCATGGAAAGAAATAACTTCAGTAAGTTTGCATTTCAACCCACACTAATGGAGGCTGTTCAACGTCTCGGGTTTTACCAGCCTACAGAAATCCAGCAACAGGTTATTCCTGCTGTTGGACAAGGCAGAAGTCTAATCGGTCAGTCACACACGGGCTCCGGTAAAACACATGCCTATTTGCTGCCATTGTTTAATCAAATAAACATGGAGCAACGGGAGGTCCAATTTGTGATCACCGCACCCACCAGGGAACTAGCCATGCAAATTCATGAGGAAACAAAAAAAATCATTCATTATGCGGACAAAGACACCCAGTGGACAGTTAAACTTCTAGTTGGGGGAACGGATCGGCAGAAGATGGCGGAAAAGTTAAAGGAACCGCCACATATTGTGATTGGAACCCCCGGGAGAATATTGGATTTGGTCAAAGCAGGGGCACTATCCTTATACACAGCCCGTTCATTTGTTATTGATGAAGCAGATTTGATGTTGGATTTGGGTTTTCTGCAAGAGGTCGATCAGCTACTGGTAAGGTGTAAAAGCGATATCCAAATATTAGCTTTTTCGGCAACGATCCCACAAAAGTTGGCACACTTTTTAAAAAAGTATTTAGAAAACCCTGTGCATATCAAATTAAATGATCAACTGTCACCGGAAACGATGGAACACCGGTTAATTGCCTTGAAACATCGTGATCCCGCTGACGTCATAATGGCGATATCCGAAGTTATTAATCCGTATCTGGCAATTATTTTTGCCAATGGAAAGGAAGCGGCAAATGATCTTGCTGCCGCATTACAGCAAAAAGGACTGGAACCCGGGTTGATACATGGGGGGTTATCGCCACGTGAGCGAAAACGGGTGTTAAAAGAGATCAAGCAGCTACGTTACCAATATATTGTAGCTACCGATTTGGCAGCGAGAGGCATCGATATCCAGGGTGTCAGTCATGTGATTAATGCCCAGTTACCAAAGGAAGAAGATTTTTACATTCACCGGGTAGGGAGAACCGCCAGAGCTGGGTTGGAAGGAACAGCAATTAGCTTGTATGATGAACAAGATACGAAATTGATTAAAAAGTTGGAGGAGAAAGGACTCGTCTTTACCTTTTACAACATAAAAAATGGCCAGTGGCAAAAGTCCAAGGCCTGGAATCAACGGAATATAAGAAAGAATACCGAGATAAACACAGAAAAAGAAGCATGGAAAAGGGTACGAAAAACAAAAAAAGTAAAACCTGGTTATAAGAAAAAGATGAAAAAACAAAAAGAACAGATTCAGCGTCAACTTAACAAAAACAGTAAACGAAAAAGATGAATTAATATGTTGGGAGAGGTGTCAATTTTGTTGAAAATAGGATCACATGTGTCGATGAGCGGGAAGAAAATGTTGTTGGGTTCGAGTGAAGAAGCTGCTTCATATGGTGCAAATGCGTTGATGATTTATACTGGAGCACCACAAAATACAAGAAGAAAACCGGTTGATGAGCTTAATATTGCAGCTGGGAAACAGCACATGGAAGACAATGGTATTGATGATGTTGTTGTCCATGCACCGTACATCATCAATATTGGGAACACAACAAAACCGGCCACATTCGAACTGGGAGTCAACTTTTTACGGAATGAAATTGAACGGACGGAGGCTCTGGGGGCTAAACAAATTGTTCTTCACCCTGGTGCACATGTTGGAGCAGGTGCGGATGCAGGGATCGAGAAAATCATTGAAGGATTAAATGAAGTATTGGATAAAGAGCAAACCGTTCAAATTGCTTTGGAAACAATGGCTGGAAAAGGTTCGGAAATTGGCCGGACTTTTGACGAACTTGCCAAGATTTTTGACGGGGTAACACGGAATGAAAAGCTTTCCGTTTGTTTGGATACTTGTCATATTCATGATGCCGGATATGATGTCGTGAATAACTTTGACGATGTATTAGATGAATTTGACAAGATTGTTGGCATCGATCGTCTCAAAGTTATTCATATCAATGACAGCAAAAACGAACGTGGTGCCCACAAGGACCGTCATGAAAATATTGGGTTCGGTCATATTGGTTTTGATGCGTTGTGCCGGGTGATTTATCATGAACAACTTAAGGAATTACCAAAAATCCTGGAAACGCCATATGTTGGGGAAGATAAAAAGAATAAGAAACCACCATATAGATTTGAAATTAATATGATTAGAAACCGGGAATTTGATCCGGATCTAAAGGAAAAGATCATGAATCAATAATTAAAAATTTCCCGCTCGGCCTAAGCTTTTAATAAACAGGAATAACGCTGGTTTGCGTTATTCCTGTTTATTAATAAAATAATGATTCCAATCCATATGATTTTACTATTTCGTTAAATAATTTTTGCGCTTTTTTGGCAGTTTCCAGATCGGTAATCTTTGCTAATTCCTGTAACATATCGGCCCGGCCATCTGCGCTAAATGGATCAACGGTGTGTGTTTTTAAGTATTTTGTTACCGCTTTTGCCTGCTGGTTGGTAATGGAAAATCCATATTGTTTACTATACGTGTAAAGTTCCTCAGAGGTTAGTCGGGAAAGTTTTTGTAAAATAAAGTCTTTAATAAATGTAGACATCATTATACTCCTTTGCGATTGTGCTGCTTTATATTATGTTTGCCGGCCGAAAAAGTTCCCTTATAAGAGGATGTTCAAAAAGTCCGGTAAAAATGACGTGCCCCTGCAAAAGGGGTATGCCGACCTGAGCGCAGAGCCCGTTTTTAGTCGGCCTTCCTTTGAAGAAGCTCGTTGGCTTGCTTTTCCGATCCTCATGTACCTTTTATGTACACTCCGGTACTCAAAGCTACGCGCCGCCTAGAACTTCTCGGTCCTTTTGATCCTCCTTTTTGAACACGCACTAATACGTTTCCAAAAAGTAACACCATTAGATTCGGTAAGGATTCATAAACTATTGGTGCACCTCCATTACAGGAAAGTGAGGTATATGTTTATGGACGAATTCAAACGTTTGGACAGGATGGAAGACGATCTACGTGATCAGGAAGATCCTGATATGGTTGAGACTGATTTATCCGATGACGATCCATCTGTTTTTAATCCAGCACGTCAAGCGGATGATGAAGAAACAGCTGCCGAATTAACGGCTGATGATCTTGACGACACGCCGTCAAGAATCGAGACTGATGACGATGATGAAACGAATGTAAATAGTGCGTATGGCTGGGTTGCGTTGGCATTGTCAATTATATCCTTCTTCTGGATGCCGGTTATTCTAGGTGCAGCGGGAATTATTGTCGGATTTATCGCCAGAGGCCGCGGTGCAAATACACTTGGTATGACAGCAATCATTGCCGGTGCTGCTTCCATTATAATTTCACTGTTTATACTGCCATTTGTATAAACAAAAGAGGCTGACACATGTCAGCCTCTTTTGTTGCTTGCTTAGGAAATTATAAATATTAAATGCTGTGGGTAACTTTGTAATCGGATGAGCCCCGTCCGGCTCCAGCGCCCAGGGCTAGTGTGCTTCCTTCACCTTCGTACGATAAGTCAACATCGACTCCCTCTGGTCGTCGTGTTTCCTTTATCTCCTACGGTTCAGTCCAGCACATACGCCGCTAACCGGGCGCTTCCGCCTTTGTGCTAATGTTCTTCATTTACCTATTGCTGTATAATGGAAAATAATAATATTCTTCTGTTTTTATGTTGTGTGGATCGGTGTGGTTGATCAGACGAAAATCATCAAAAATTTGTTTCATATCCAGTGTTTCAAGGGAGCCGTTGACCTCTTCGGCAATGGATAGAACCGTATCTCCGGCATGGACTTTTACTTTGACTACATGAAATTTTTTTGTTGTGTTTTCTTCCATGGAAGTTTGCTGCGATACAGCCGTCGAATTAACTGCTGTACCATTTACCAAATCATGATATATACTGATAATGATTAAAATCGTAACAACAAAGATGATCCATTTTTGTAAAGCGGTCATAGTCATTCTCCTTTTTTTGAAACAAAACTTGATGATTGCCCGTATATACATAATGAAGAGGGGGAGGGGAAGAGATGGACATTTTTGCTTATAGTTGGCTAGGATTTATCATTACTGGTTTTGGTACATTATTTTTAATTGGTGAAATTTTAGTAAATATGCGAGGACTGTTTGGTCTCCTGGGAATCGGTTTTATTGTTGTGTATTTTTCTGCATACCTTGAGACAGGTTCATTTATTATCATGCTTATTATTTATTTTATAGGATTATTACTGATCATTATTGATGGTAAGCTGCTAAATGATGGAACGCTTTCAACGTTGGGGCTGGCCGGGATGTTGATTTCCGTTGCACTTGCTGCACCTGACTTAACATCTGGTTTGTATGGTGTTGCCGGGGTACTTGTCGGTGGATTTTCCTCATTATTATTTTTAAAAGTATTTAAGCGTCGGGATATGTGGTCCAAACTTACATTAAAAGACCGTTTAACTACCGAGGCTGGTTATAGTTCAATGAATAAAGATTATGAAAAACTCCTGGGACAAAAGGGGATCACCTTAAATGACCTGCGCCCGGTTGGAACGGTACGGATACTCGATAAGGATTATAGTGCTGTTTCGAATGGTCAGTGGATTTCCAAAGGGAGTTCTATACGTGTAGTAGAGGTAGACGGGACGCGAATCCTGGTGGAAAAGATAGATGAAACATAATTCTCCGTTACGGGGAATTTTTTATTTTAAGCAGTTTGAATTTGTGAAAAAGGAAAAAATCTTTACAATCTATCCTGGTATACATAATAATGATACTTAGATACCATCATATATCACTCTAATGAAGGGTAGGTTTTAGCCTTTGCAAATGGACGTACAAACCATTCTTTTTGAATTCTTTGGCGGCCTGGGGATTTTTCTTCTTGGAATTAAATACATGGGCGACGGATTACAGAAAACAGCGGGAGATCGGTTAAGAGATATTCTTGACAAAACGACGAGCAGGCCAATTTTGGGTATCATTGCTGGCATGGTTGTAACTATGTTGATTCAAAGTAGTTCAGGGACCACCGTGTTAACTGTCGGGTTGGTAAATGCCGGATTCATGACATTGAGACAGGCTATTGGTGTTATCATGGGGGCGAATATTGGTACAACCGTAACTGCATTTATTATCGGAATTGAACTGGGAGACTATGCTTTACCTATTCTTGCAATTGGATGTTTCTTGATTTTCTTCTTTTCCAATCAAAAGGTCACGGCAATCGGACAGGCTATATTTGGCTTTGGAGCACTATTTTTCGGGCTGACTCTGATGGGAAATGGGATGGCACCGTTAAGTAATTTGGAGGCATTTCATCAGCTTACGCTAAACATGAGCGAAAATCGGATCCTCGGTTTATTGGTGGGAACACTATTCACGGTAATCGTGCAAAGCTCAAGTGCCACCATCGGTATTTTGCAAGGGTTATTTGCTGAAGGAGCGATCGATTTACATGCTGCTTTACCTGTTTTATTTGGGGATAATGTAGGTACGACAATCACGGCGGTTTTAGCATCACTTGGGGCGAGTGTAGCTGCAAGAAGAGCCGCATTTATCCACGTTATCTTTAACTTGATTGGAGCTGCGATTTTTTTAACTTTTTTACCGCTTTTCACGAAGTTTGTTGAATTATTACAGGATCAATTCGATTTGAATCCGGAAATGACATTAGCGTTTGCGCATGGCAGTTTTAATATCGCCAATACATTGATTCAGTTTCCATTTATCGCTGGACTAGCCTGGTTGGTGACAAAAATAATCCCTGGTGAAGATGTAACTATTGAGTATAAACCACAACATCTGGATCCAATTTTTATCCAGCAATCATCAGCAGTTGCGTTGGATCAGGCAAAGGCTGAAATCATTCGTATGGGTGAATATGCATGTATGGGGCTGGAAGAGACGAATCAATATTTGTTTACCCGCCAACAAAAACATTCCGATTTGGCAAGACAATTGGAAGGTGCACTTAATAATCTGGATCAGAAGATAACGGATTACCTGGTTACGATAGCGTCAGGTTCATTATCGGAATTGGGAAGCGCCCGGCATACCGCATTAATGGATTTAGTTCGAGATATAGAGCGAATCGGCGACCATTTCGAAAATATTATTGAACTGATTGATTATAAAATTGCCAATAAGGTTGATTTGACCGAAGAGGCACAAACAGACTTGAATCAGATGTTTACATTAACGATACATACGGTTAAGCAGTCAATAAGTGCACTGGATCAAGTGAGTCGAGAAAAGGCGTTAATGGTTGTTGATAAAGAGGACGAAATTGATAACATGGAACGCCGCCTTCGTAAACAACATATTGTTCGAATGAATAAGGGACAATGCACTGGATCTGCCGGGATCGTATTTGTTGATATGATTAGCAATTTGGAGCGGATTGGGGACCATGCAGTGAATATCGCAGAAGAAGTTCTTGGTGGTAAATAGATAATGTTATCGGCTTTACTGGGTAGAGCTGATAACATTATAAAATTTATTATTGAAAACCGCGAATGAACATGCTATAGTATTTATTGTTGTTGTAACAAACAACACGATCTAACAATTTTTATACATATAACATTTTAATTGACATTTCTTGTTGCAAATGGTAAGATATTATTCGTCGCTGATTAATGATGAGCTAGTGAAATGATAATTATTCCACAGTAGCTCAGTGGTAGAGCTATCGGCTGTTAACCGATCGGTCGTAGGTTCGAATCCTACCTGTGGAGCCAATGATGGCGGTGTAGCTCAGCTGGCGAGAGCGTACGGTTCATACCCGTAAGGTCGGGGGTTCGATCCCCTCCGCCGCTACCATCTTAATATGTTACATCATGCTTCTGGTGTGGTTAATGTATTAAATTGATATTTTACGTACATGGCTTAATATATAGTAGTAATCATTCTGATAAAATGTACGAGAATAATGATCGAATACAAAATTTAATTAGTTATCAACTGGAAAAAAGGACCCTTAGCTCAGCTGGTTAGAGCTATCGGCTCATAACCGATCGGTCGCAGGTTCGAATCCTGCAGGGTCCACCATTTAGACATACGGAGGTATACCCAAGTCTGGCTGAAGGGATCGGTCTTGAAAACCGACAGGCGGGTCAAACCGCGCGGGGGTTCGAATCCCTCTACCTCCTCCATACATAATAGATGCCAGAAGTTAAAGATCAGATGTCGAAAATTGAATATGGCTCGGTAGCTCAGTCGGTAGAGCAAAGGACTGAAAATCCTTGTGTCGGCGGTTCGATTCCGTCCCGAGCCACCATTTTGACAAGCAGTCGCTTGTTTTTTTATTGCAAATAGGCTTTTATACAGAATAATTGTTGGCTAATAGTCAACTAGACCACTTATCTGCTTTCATCTGATCATACGCAGCTTTAAAATTTTGGAAAGATTTCTTTCCCAATTTGTTAACATTCCCCTCAAAAAAACGATTGAAAATAATGTCTTTTGCTTCCTCTACTGTGCAATGTTGGGTATTCATGGTTAGCTTGAAATAAGAACAAAAATATTTTTGACTAAGTGTACCCGCATTTTTGATGAACATATCAATACTCCTTTTAAAATAATTATCTAGTTTTCCCATTATAGAACATACTGGGTGATGATCCAAAGATTTGCGGTTTAACAAGATGTTTCATTCTTTTTAAACCGGGTAAATAAATATTGGAGCATCATTCTGTTGAAATAAATCGTTTCATTTGCAAGTGTTATAATGCTCTGATAATCTTATAGCAAAAGGGTTGGACATAAGCTCCCTTTTTAACCATCATAAAGGAGGACGTTAAGCAATGGCAAAATTTGAATTACCAGAATTACCTTATGCATACGATGCTTTAGAACCAACAATTGACAAGGAAACAATGAACATCCACCATACGAAGCATCACAATACTTATGTTACCAAATTAAATGGAGCACTTGAAGGACATGAAGATCTTCAAGATAAATCGCTTGAAGATCTGTTGGGCAACCTTGATGCAGTGCCAGAGGATATCCGTACTGCTGTCCGTAATAATGGCGGTGGACATGCCAACCACAGTCTTTTCTGGAAAGTACTTTCTCCAAATGGCGGTGGAGAGCCTTCAGGTGAACTTGCAGAGAAAATAAATGCTAAATTTGGCAGCTTTGACAAATTTAAAGAAGCATTTGCTGATGCTGCTGCTGGACGTTTCGGATCTGGTTGGGCATGGCTTGTTGTTAAAAACGGCGACCTTGAAATTACCAGTACCCCAAATCAGGATACTCCATTGATGGATGGTGTAACACCAATTCTTGGACTTGATGTTTGGGAGCATGCATACTATCTTAAATATCAAAACAGACGCCCGGAATATATTTCAGCATTTTGGAATGTAGTAAACTGGGATCAAGTTGAAAAAAACTATAACGAAGCCAAATAAAATGCCAGAAAAAACGCGGGAGATTTTCCCGTGTTTTTTAAATGATAAAAAACAAGCCAACGGATTTTTCTAAAAACTTTTATTGGTTGCATTTCTTAATCCTTTTGCATATCTCATCTTGATTTGCTCACACTATTGGATATACAAAAGGAGAGCTTAAAACCATGAAAAGTTTGGAGAAAATAACAGGAGTAGAAGTAAATCGTGATTTAATTTTTTTGTTAATAATTGGAGGGCTTTATTCGCTGGGAATATTTCTTTCCAATACATTTGTAAATATTTATTTATGGAAGCAGTCGGGGGATTACATGACCATCGCTATTTACAACCTTGGCATTTATGTATTTCAAGCGGTTATGTTTATTATCGCTGGAAGAATAGCCAAGAAGATTGATCGTGTTATCGTGTTAAGACTAGGGGTAATTTTTTTATCTCTATTTTTTTTGACTGTTTTAATCATTGCTGAAAAGGCATCAACTTTTAATTTTTTGCTGGGCAGTCTGCTTGGAATTGGGTATGGATTTTATTGGCTCGCATACAATGTGTTGACGTTCGAGATAACAGAACCGGAAACGCGGGACTTCTTTAACGGTTTTCTTGGTGTCATGCAATCATTTGCTGGTATGGTTGGACCAGCACTGGCGGGATTCATCATCGCCAGAATGACCGATAACGTTGGATATACTACCATTTTTTCAATATCCTTTATTTTATTTATTTGTGCCGTAACCTGCAGTTTTTTCCTGAATCGCAGAAAGGCGGAAGGAAACTTTCATTTTAAACGGATCCTGGCTGAGCGGACGCAGAACAAAAACTGGGGAAAAATTTTATATGCCCATGTTTTTCAAGGACTGCGTGAAGGTATTTTTGCTTTTGTTATCTCCATTTGGGTCTTTATCGTGACAAATAGTGAACTGGCTCTCGGGATGTTCAATTTAACATTGTCAGCCCTGTCCTTTGTTTTTTACTTTATGGCGACCAAATTAATTAAACCATCGTTACGAAAAAAAGCAATTCTGCTTGGTGGAGCCATCCTTTATTTCTCCATTTATATTATTTTATTCCATATCAGCTATGCCAACTTAATTATTTATTCGGTTATGATTGGTATTGCTTATCCAATTCTCAATGTCCCATATGCATCACTTACTTATGATGTCATTGGTAAAGCGTGGAAGGCAAAAGACCTTAGAGTGGAATACATAGTTGTCCGCGAATTATTTGTCAATATTGGCCGAGTGGCTTCCCTTTTGATTTTTCTAATCGCGGTTTCTTTGTTTCCGGCCGAAAAAATTATCCCGGTTCTGCTTGTTGTTTTAGGAACAGGTCATTTATTTATTTACTTGTTTGTGAAGAATATCTATTTAGGTAGCCCGCACAACCCGGTGATGATGAAAGCACAGCTTACGGATGAAAAAAATCGTTAAAACATATTAGATTTCGGGCGGAAAAATGCTATAATAGAAGGGAATGCAAAAAAGGAACCAGGGGGAGAAAAATGGGGAAAAGGAAAAAGAAAAAACGACAGCTTCCCTTTCGTTTAAATATATTATTTTTTGTGGTATTCCTTTTATTTGCAGGGTTGATTTTTCAGCTCGGGGTTGTGCAAATATTGAATGGACAAAGTTTTCAGGAAGAAATTGATCGGACCATTCAGGAAACAACAAAACAACCAGTACCACGAGGTAAAATTTATGATCGCAACCATCAGGTAATTGTGGATAATAAACCACTTTATTCGATTACATACACTCCGGCAAAAGGTGTGCAGGCCGAGGAGCGTCTGGAGGTTGCCGAAAAGCTGTCAAAGTATATTTCCATGTATGATGATGAAGATAAAAAAAAGAAATTTAAAACAATCACACTACGCGACAAAAAGGAATATTGGTATGTAAAACATGAAGAAGAAGCTGAGCAACTGCTATCAGAGGAAGAAGCTGCCGAGATGGATCCGGCCGACCAATATCAAACCATTTTGGAGCGAATCAAGAAGGAAGACGTCACTGATTTAACAGAAGACCAGCTGAAGGTCATTTTGATCAAAAAGGAACTGGATAAGGCTCAAACGTTAACACCACATATTGTGAAAAATGAAGGTGTAACCTCGGAAGAATATGCCAAGGTAGCTGAACATCTTAGTGAACTTCCTGGTATAAATGCTTCAACTGATTGGGATCGGTCATATCCCTATAAGGATACATTCAAAAGCCTGCTCGGTTCGATTACCTCCCAACAGGAAGGGATACCGGCCGATAAGGAAACTTATTATATGACACGGGGTTATACGCGTAATGACCGGGTTGGCCGAAGCGGTCTTGAAGAGCAATATGAATCACTTTTAAGAGGCCGTAAAGAGCAGGTAGAATACACAACGAATAAAGATGGGGAAGTGGTTGGCTCCAACGTCGTTGTAAAAGGTGAACGCGGAAAAGATCTTGTCTTATCGATTGATATGGAACTACAAAAGCAGGTCGATAAAATTCTGCGCGAGGAAATGGAGAAAATAATAAGCAAATACCCATATGATAACCGATTTGCCAATGATGCTTTGGCAGTGGTAATGAATCCGAAAACTGGAGAATTATTAGCAGTTTCCGGCCAGCACTATGACCGAAAAAAGGGCAAATTTAGAAATGTTGCCTACCAGGCGTTATATGACCAATATCGACCAGGGTCGGCTGTCAAAGGTGCGACGGTATTATCTGGTTACCAATCAGGTGTTATTTCCCCAGGAACCGTATTTAATGATACGCCAGTTAAAATTAAAGGTACGCCGCCAAAAAGTTCCTGGAAGACTATGGGACCCATTAATGATATTGATGCACTTAGAATGTCATCCAACGTTTATATGTTCAACATTGCCATGCGGATGGGCGGGGAATTTAATTACCAGTACAACCACTCGATTAATTTCAATCCGGCGGCATTTCAGCAAATCAGGAATTACTTTGGGGAATTTGGTCTTGGCGTTTCAACCGGTGTCGATTTTCCACATGAAGGAACCGGGTATAAGGGTACGGAACTTCAAGCCGGAAAATTGATGGACTTTGCGATTGGTCAGTTTGATACGTATACGACCCTGCAGTTGGCACAGTATGTTTCAACAATTGCCAATGATGGTCTGCGCGTTCGTCCACACTTTTTAAAGGAAGCCCGTGAACCGTCTGCAACCGATGAACAACTGGGTCCTATTTTTGACAGTGTGACAACGAATGTACTAAATCAGATAGAAATGAAACCAGAACACATCAGCCGGGTTCAAGAAGGTTTCCGCAGGGTTTATCAGTCACCAGGGGGTACCGCTTATAGTGAATTTTCCGGGAAAGATTATAATCCGGCCGGGAAAACTGGTACAGCAGAGAACGAAGTATATATAGATGGAAAAAAATACGATACGGAAAATAACTCCCTAATCGGGTATGCTCCATTTGATAATCCGGAAGTTGCGATGGCGGTTATCGTGCCGGATACAGGGATTAGTAAAGGAGATCATGCCAATAACAAAATCGGTGAACGAATTCTGGATGCGTATTTTGATCTAAAAAAGGAAAGTGACAGCAAGGAATCAGAAGAATAAATATCGTTTTGTATCTGCCTTATCCAATGGAAAAACCGTCTGTATCTTCAGAGATACAGACGGTTTTTTGGCAGTAAAGAAAGTATATACATATTTCTTTCTGCATAAGTGCAACTAAGGCATTCGCCTAAAAGCTTGGCGAATGCCAAGCTTTCTAAAAAGATAGGAAAGTATAAAATTTGGGTCTACCGCAGTGAGTGTTACTGTGGTATTTTTTATGTATGGGGAAAAACATATTAAAAAAAATCTTCTTTGACGAAAATCAACATTGGGAATCATTCAAAAGGAAATACGGAAAGAGAATCCGTCCTATTGTCACAAAGGAGGTAGAGAAATTTCGTGACTGTGGAGATATGAAAAAAGGATTCAAACTTTTTGTTTGTGAGGGCTGCCATGATGTAAAGCGTATTCCCTTCCGATGTAAGGGACGTTTTTGTACAACCTGTTCTGTTGGAGAAAGCGAAGAATGGAGTCGTCTATTGTCTGAGGACGTATTACAAGTGAATCACCGACATGTGATACTCACAATTGATGAAGGGTTACGGGATATATTCCTTTTACATCGTGAGCTTTTAAAGCCACTTATGGATGAAGCAGCCAAATTACTTACTGACTATTTTCAGAAGAAAGCCAAGGTGATACCGGGGATTATAGTTGGATTGCATACGTTTGGTTCCAAAGTGAATTTCAATCCCCATGTACATATGATGGTAACGATGGGGGGAATCACGAAAAAAGGGGAATGGAAAGGATACGATTTTATACCATTCAAGATGCTTCGAAAGCAATGGCAGACGGTAGTGTTGAAGCTCATCCGAAAAAACTTGACGAAGCAAGAAAAGAAAAGGATACAGCCAAGATTACAAAAGGCTTTTTCCGCAAATGGGGAAGGCTTCTATGTGTATGCCCCAAAACAAAGAGGAAAGATAAAAGAGCAGCTTCGCTATATTGGCCGCTATATTCGTCGACCAGCGATTGGAACCAATCGGATCGAGGCATATGATGGTCAAACTGTAACTTTTAAGTATGTGGACAAGACAGATGGGAAAGAAAAACATGAAGTAGTTACAGTAGAAGAGTTTATCATCCGTTTAATACGTCATATTCCGGATGAACAATTTAAAACGATTCGTCATTATGGCATGTACTCAAGAAGGAGCAAGAAGTTAAGTAAAAAGCTGTTGGCTACATGGCAACAAGGAACAAAACGATGGATACTGAAGGTGAAAAAGACATTACGCCGCCAAACATGGAGAGAGCGTATTATTTCAAGTGGACAAAAAGATCCAATGATTTGCCCACATTGCAACAACTATTATGAGTACATGGGTGAAGTCTGTCTTGAGGGAGGACGATTAGAAATAAAAATAGCATTAACGAAAGAAGCAAAAAGCTATCTAGAAAGGGTGATTCATCATCTCGAAGGCAACGGGCAAGAAAAGCAAAAAGAGGAAAAAGGGAACCGACCATCTGCGCCCCAAGAAGACGTTTGTCAATTATCATTGTTTGGTGTGTCATGAGGAGGAGAAGATTCCTTATGATGTCGTACAGGAATTTGATTTGATGGATGGAGGAGATCCAACAACTCCACCCAGATTTAGTTGTGAACAATGTGGGGGAGACATGTATCCGGAGTATTATAAGGGCATACATGGACAGGAATATAAATTATCGGATTTTCTCTAACTATGGTGGATACAAAAGGACCGGGCGGGGTTTGCCCGGTTTTTCTAAAAACTTATTTAGTTATCGTTTTGGCAAGTTCCTTTTAGTGCGTGTTCAAAAAGGAGGATAAAAAGGACCGAGAAGTTCTAGGCGGCGTAGCTTTGAGCACCGGAGTGTACATAAAAGGTACATGAGGAGCGGAAAAGCAAGCCAACGAGCTTCTTCAAAGGAAGGCCGACTAAGAACGGGCTTGCGCTCAGGCGTCGGCATACCCCTTTTGAAGGGGCATGTCATTTTTACCGGACTTTTTGAACATCCTCTTTTAGTTATTTTTTTAAAATCGCTTTAATATCATTACTGTCAAGAGCGGTTCGTTCCGCGATGTCATCCATGGGATATCCTTGCTCATGTAAGGCAAAAACTTTTTGAATTAAAAGTGGTTTTGCATTTTTTGGTTTTGCAGGGGTTACATCATTCGATATATCGGTAAGAAGTTCTTCTTCCAACACTTTTATTTTTTTCTTTAATTGATATGTATCCTGCATCGATGAGATGGAAAGCTGTTCCATCTGACTTTCCAGGTCAGCAAATTTGTCATTCATAAAGAAAGTTAGAATAAACAATACCACTGCAACAGCAATTAGGGTAATTAATACATACATCATAAGCATTCCTACAATTATTCTCCGTCTATAGTTATAACATAGAAATGTCGACAGGAAAACTGCTATTTTTTAAAACAGCAGTTGATTGACGCCGAAAAATCTGCTATGATAGTAGGGTCGAAAAAAGGTTGTGTAGCAAGTTTGAATGTTTGGAGGGAAAGAATATGCGTGTAAACATTACATTGGCTTGTACTGAAACTGGAGATCGTAATTATATCACTACAAAAAACAAGCGTACCAATCCTGAACGAATTGAGCTTATGAAATATTGTCCAAGACTAAAAAAACACACGTTACATCGTGAAACAAAATAAAGTAAAGTATAGTAATAACTCTTATCACGTGAAATGATAAGAGTTTTATTTTGGCTTTTAAATACGATATAATGTTGATAGAAGAGGGGGCGGGTATTTGTGGATAAATCTCAGCTGCGTCAATCTATCACTACATATTTACGCAAGCTTTCGGCAAATGAGAAGCAAAACATTGAAAGTAAACAAAGCGCGGAACTTAAAGAACTGGAATGCTGGAAACAGGCTAACACCATTGGAATCACGGTTTCTCAGGGATTAGAGTGGAATACCAGGCCAATCATTGAAGCTGCCTGGTGTGAGGGGAAAACGGTCTGTGTCCCGAAATGTTTGCCAAAAACCAAACAACTGGAATTTTATCAGTTTGATACATATGATCAATTAGAGAAAGTTTACTATAATTTACTGGAACCTAAACCTGAAGAAACAACGAAAGTAAGTAAAGAACAAATAGATTTATTAATTGTACCTGGCCTTTTGTTTGACAGACGTGGTTATCGAATTGGATTTGGCGGCGGGTACTATGATCGGTTTTTAAAGGACTACCCGAATCAAACCATTTCGCTTGCCAGTGAGCGACAAATCATTAATCATTTACCTGTAGAGCCATTTGATCTGCCAGTTCAAATGATTTTGACAGAAAGTGGATTGTTGAAAGAAGGAATATCATGAATTTCGAACGTTATTCCCGGCAGCTTTTATTTTCTCCAATTCAAAAGGCCGGCCAGCAAAAACTGGAGACCAGTACGGTACTAGTCGTCGGTGCTGGCGCGTTGGGGACGGTCATTAGTAATCATCTGGTTCGTGCTGGTGTTGGTACAGTACGCTTGGTTGATCGTGATTATGTCGAATTAAGCAATTTACAGCGGCAAATGTTGTTTGATGAAGAAGATGTTAAGGAAACTCTTCCAAAAGCCATCGCCGCAAAACAAAAACTGAGCAAAATAAATAGTGATGTCACCATTGAAGCGATCGTGGATAATGTAACAAACGAAAACATTTTCGCGCTTATGCATGGTGTGGATGTAGTCATGGATGGAACCGATAATTTCTCCACCCGAATGCTATTAAATGACAGTTGCTTTTATCAGGGGATCCCTTTTTCGTATGGTGGCGTTGTCGGTGCCAGGGGAATGACAGCATTATTTATTCCTGATAAAACCCCATGCCTGAGATGTTTAGCGAAAGAGGGGGCAGGAAGCGGCGAGACGTGTGATACGGTAGGGGTTATTGCTCCTGCTGTCGATATGATTGCCTCTATGGAGGTTATGGAAGTCTTGAAATATCTAACTGGTAATAGAAATGCTTTACGCTCAACATTAAAAACAATCGACTTTTGGTTTAATCAGTCATTTGATATGAAATTAACCAGTCCCGATCCAGGATGTTTAACCTGTCAAAAGAAAGCATATCCTGCATTAAGAAAACAGGCACAAGATGCGGAAACTGTACTATGCGGAAGGAACACGGTGCAAATACACAAGCAATCGGCCTGGGATCTGAAAAAGGTTGAGGGGCAGTTGCAAAAGATCATGAAAACGAAGCGCACACCTTTTTTGCTTAAGGCACAGTTGAATCACGAAGCCACTTTTGTCCTGTTTCCGGACGGTCGAGTGCTCGTCCAAGGAACAGAAGATACAATCAAAGCACGGACGTTATACGATCGGTATATCGGATCCTGATGCATAATTCGCACGCTTTAGGAACATAACTAATATTAAGAACTAAAAATAGAAAAGGGTGTTCCTATGCGAATCTTGGTTATTTTTGCCGTGTTTGCAACGGTATTAACAGTCCTTTATAAATGGCGATATAAATTATTAAACATGGTTTTGGCCTTTGCGTTGTTGCGTAAGATAAGTGTTGTTATCTCCATGAACATGCCAACGATTAAGGACAAGATTTTACCAAAATTATTCAATAAACAGGTGGAGCAGCAAGCTTAAGCAAAACGCTCAATTTTTAAGAGGCTGGGTACCAGCTTCTTTTTTTAATAGAAATTATACATTTGCTACGTAAATGCCCCACAATTTTGTTATCATATCTTTAAGGTGGTGACGAAATGGATGTGGATGAACAATATACGATGTATAAATTAGCGTATAATTTGGTAGCTAATGATCATTTTGACGTGTTGCATATTAATAAAAACCAAGAGGAAATTTGGCTGGAGCGGAATGTTAATAAACAATCCCAGATTATTCGCTTGCTGCATCATGGATTTGATTGGAAAAATCATTTAAAAAAAGACATTGCTATTGTATTTCAAAAAACGAAAGCCATGAAACGTTTATTACAAGGAAAATATGTACAAGTACATAATGTTTATATTTCCGCTTATTCACCAGTTGACACATGGGAAGAATTGAAGCGCCCGATGCAGTTGAATGAGAAAAACCCGGTTAAAATGAATGTCTATTATTTAGACGATGCGAATGAACAGGAAGAATTGCATCGGTTATTCGAAACAGTAGATCTAACAGCGTTTGAAACTAATCCTAAGCCATCGGATGATGAAAAAGAGTCAGAAATCAACTATTTTCAAAAGGGATTAGCTAATCATTTATATACGAAAAAGAAAGAAACAGAAACAGTGCTCTTTCATGGAAAACCTTTTTTTACGTATATCTTATTGGCGATCAATATCATCATGTTTTTTCTTCTGGAGATGAGCGGGGGGAGTACTTTAACCCAAAACTTGATCGATTTTGGGGCGAAATATAATCCCGCAATTCTAGATGGTGAATGGTGGCGGATTGCTACGTCCATGTTTTTGCATATTGGTTTATTGCACTTATTTATGAATATGCTGGCATTATATTATTTAGGTGCTGCTGTGGAACAAATGTATGGGGCGAGCCGTTTTATTTTTATTTATTTCCTTGCTGGTATTGGCGCGGGTATGGCGAGTTTTGCCACGTCAATACATATCTCAGCTGGAGCATCGGGTGCCATATTTGGCTTATTTGGTGCGTTGTTATTTTTTGGCTTAAATTATAAACAGATTTTTTTTCAGACCATGGGTAAAGGCATCCTGATCTTAATTGGGATCAATATTATTTTTGGCCTTTCTGTTCCGCAAATTGATAATAGCGCCCACATTGGCGGTTTAATCACTGGTTTTTTGGCTTCAGCTATCGTCGGTTTACCAAAAAAGCGAAACATTTTTATACAATCAGCTGGTTTCATTGTATATGTGATCGTCATTGCCGGATTAATTGTCTATGGTCTGAAACAGTATACCTAAGACAGGGGTGCACAGATATAAAATAGAAAAAGACATCTAACCAATGCAAATGTTGGATGTCTTTTTCATATTCATATAAACCTTAATTACCAATACGTTGAATTAACTTCTCTTTCTTTCCATCAAGTTGAAAGAGCACAAGTAAGTGGGTTCGGTCTTTGGCAACCAATACGAGCGGAATATAACTTGATTCAAGCTGACTTGTTCCGGATGTTGCAGGAATAATATAATTTTTATACAATCCTTCCCACAGTTTACCTATAATTTGATCTGTTTGCGCTTGTGACATCGCCGGCAAGCTACGCTCATTGTATAGATATAATGATGTCAATGGAATAGAATGATAATCTCCACTGGCGATTTGAAAATGCTGCATTAATTCATTCCAATGATAAATTAATTGCTGTTTTGTTGTGGTATCCAGCTTTTCTTTCCATTCCGCCGTAAATCTATTTTGGGGAGTGGAAAATGGTTCGATTGGTACGGTAGGGGAATTCGCTACATACAAAGCATCATGCGACATTTGCTGGATACTTTTGATTTTGTCTTCCGGATAATGAACTTCCCCGTAATGAAAAGATATTGCCTGGAAGTAACTACTATTTTCACAGGACAATTCTTTTTTTAAATATATTTTGTCTGTATTCTCCTGCCATTTACTGGAAACCCCTTTTAGCCGTCCGTTTGCAAATAATATAGAAGCATCCTGTCTTAAATAGACTTGTTTATTACTTTTTGATTGGCTTGTCCAGCTGATGTTGTATGGCTGCTGATCTTTTTCTGATGTAAGTGCGATTTGGGTCGATGCAGTAGTAAACGATGTATTGGTATCAATCGGAAAATAGGTGATGGTCTGAATGGATCGAGTATGCTCAAAGTAAATAAAGCTTGCTAATGTAATAAATAACAGAAATAATATCGAAAAAAGCCATTTATACAACATCATCACCCTTTGTAAACTTGTCTATTATAAGATGTATGATAAAAGGCAAGCTATTATGCGAGTTAAAGTTTGTTATACCTTAATGCTATTCTGTTTGGTATAATATAGGGTGGTGATTGGTTTGCAAACAGTTTATGATGTACAGCAGTTATTAAAGCGATTTGGAACAATTATTTACATAGGGGATCGGTCGGCGGAGCTATCGCTTATGGAATCGGAAATAAAGGAACTGTATCAATTACAGTGCATCCAAGCCGAGGAGTATACCAAAGCACTTGGCATATTAAGAAAAGAGCGCACAAAACTTCGCCGTAAAAGGAGTGATACGGGAGATGGAGAAAGTCATCATCGGAATTGATATTGGCGGAACAACGAGTAAACTTGGTATATTAAATCGACAGGGAACTATTTTATTAAAATGGGAGATTCCTACATCCAAAGCAGATAAAGGTGACATATTGGTTCGCGATATTTGGCAATCAATACAGAGCAAGTTAACATTGGAACAAAAGAATAATATTCTTGGTATCGGCGTAGGTGCCCCTGGCTTTATTGATGGAACGACTGGATTGGTATATGAAGCAGTTAATATCGGCTGGAAGAACTTTCAGTTGGCAGAGCAGTTTTCACAGCTGACCAAGCTGCCAGTTTTTGTCGAAAATGATGCCAATATTGCTGCTTTGGGAGAAAATTGGGTTGGAGCCGGAAACCAGGTGGAAAACCTTATCGCAATTACCTTGGGTACAGGGGTTGGCAGTGGTATTATTGCTGCTGGTACCATTCTGAACGGTGTTAACGGTACTGCCGGTGAAATTGGTCATATAACCATTGATCCAAACGGATATCCCTGTAATTGTGGGCGGCGAGGATGTTTGGAGACCGTTTGCTCGGCGACCGGGATTGTTCGCCAGGCGATGGCACTTGCCGAAGAGAAGCCGGATAGCAATCTTGCCAAGTTTATTGGAGAATCCGGCGCGCTTACAGCAAAGGATGTATTTGCTTTAGCAAAAAAAGGTGATATGCTTTGTCAGACAGTGGTTGAACATACAGGGGATACCCTGGGGAGGGCGATTACTGATTTAGCAATAATCATCAATCCTTCCATCATTTTAATTGGTGGTGGCGTATCAAAAGCAGGTGATCAATTGTTGTCTGTCATTAAGGAGGCTTTTCACAAATATGCACTGCCACGGGTTAGTAATGTATGCGAGATCAAACTTGCCCAACTAGGAAACGATGCAGGAATTATTGGAGCAGCATATTTGGTTGAGCAGCATGCAGGACGGTGAAATATTTTTATATACCTGTTTTTCACAAGGACGTATAAAGACCAGGAAAAGCTGACGCAACAGCTTTTCCTGGTCTTTATAAACTGATGGATTATCCGGTAATTTCCCCAATGATTGTTGCAATGGAGAAAAAGCCAAATGCAATTGCAGCAAGGGCTGAAACAACCAAAGCAAACATGTTCTTGTATTTAAGCTGACGGACGACCGAAATGACAGCCAAAATAGCGACAATAAGCAAGATACTTGCCAGGACAATTCTCATTTCCATCTTTCCTCCTTCAATGGTTCCATGTTCATCTAGTTGATCTGGAAATCATGTTTATATTATTATGTATCTAAACAGTTCATCATATTTATTTTATAGTAATTCGTCATATTTGTCGAGACTTACAAAACAACAATTTTCACTTAAGGATGGGGGATGTAATAATATGAAGTTGAAAAAAATGTCATTGGGACCACTGGGTACGAATTGTTATCTTATTTTTGACAAGGAGCGTGGATTAATCATTGACCCAGGCGGTGATGCAGACCAGGTCATTGCTTTTTTGAAAAAGGAAGGGATTAAGCCTGTGGCTATTTTATTGACACATGCTCATTTTGACCATATCGGCGCTGTTGATGAATTACGTAATCATTACGGGATCGATGTTTATTTGCATGATATGGAAGCTGACTGGTTAGAGAACCCACAGTTAAATGGCTCTTCATCATTTATAGGACAGGAAATTAAAACAAAAGGGGCGGAGCAATCGCTGAAACCAGGGGAATTGATGATCTCTGGATTTCGGTTTCAAGTACTGCATACACCTGGTCATTCCCCTGGAAGTGTCAGCTTTGTATTTTATGATGAAAAAATCGTATTCGGCGGCGATGCCTTGTTTCAACAAGGAATTGGACGAACAGACCTCCCCGGCGGTAATTACCAGCAGTTAATTAATTCAATTCAGGAAAGACTCTATTCGTTGGATGATACGTTTACTGTCTATCCCGGCCATGGTCCAAAGACAACAATCGGCGAAGAAAAACGCCTTAATCCATTTGTTCAAGCATAGATAAATAGGAAAAATAAAGAACCCTTCTTAGTTAAGAAGGGTTCTTAGGGGGATGTGCTCTGCTCTTTGTTGGTTAGGGATAAAAGTTAAGCTACTATTCATAGTATATAGGCAGATAAATAACATGTCAACAGGTTTTTGAAAAAAAGTAAAAAACCCCGCAAAAATTTCGAGGCCATTGAAAAAGTCCAAAAGATATGATTTCTAATTTATGATGGGAATCGTATCTTTTTTTAGCTACAATAGAGCTATCAATTAAAGGTGGATGGCTTTTATGATTCAGAAACAAGAGGAAATGATCTTAAGTCTATATTCAGAAATATATGATCTGGTTGTACCTAAAGAAAATTTTCTAAGAAGGCTCGATGATTTAGTTGACTTTTCTTTTGTATACAATGAATTAGAGGATAAATGTAAAGTATGGTTTAAGGATGGGTGTTACAAGCCCAGGGCAAAAAGTAAGACGTATTCCGTGACCATTAAATTGACAAGCATATGGAGCAAGCAAAGTTTCAGGAAACGGATGGCAATATTCACCGTAAATCTAAAACAAATATTGAATTAATGAGCTAAAAAATAAGTAAAATAAAAATATGCAAATCAATAAAAAGACAACTCTAAATTTCAAAAAATGAATTAGAGTCATCTTTTTTGATAACTAATCTGTAGTTTCACTGAAAAATCGTAAGTTTTTCAGCGGCCTCGCATAAGGCGACCTGCTTTTCATTCTTTCTTCATTATTGATTTAACTGCGAACGGCAGTACACCAAGCCATCGGTTGCTGTACAAATTAGCTTGTTGTTTGGGTTTATCCTTGATCCTCTTTTTTCGGCGATGTTCTGCCGGTGTATTCATGTATGTTACGGCTTTTTCTGTGACATATTTGACAATATCGTTACCAGACATCAGCAACACCCCTAAATTTATATCATTGTATTATTAGCTTTTCCTGTAGTCAATCGGCTATACATCAAGCATTTCCTCTCTCCCGAAAATTTTTTTTGTTTTTTTTTAATAAAAAAGAAGGAATTTGTCAATCTGCGTCGAATAAGTATCTATAAGAGAATAAAATGGAGGTGGTAAAGCATTGAACCCCGCAAAATCACTCGCAACCAAACTTCTGCAATCAGCGATTGAAACCCGCGCCTCGGATATTCATTTTAATCCTTTTCCCGATCACACAGATATTTATTTCCGAGTTCAAGGCAAACGTATTTTCAAACAAG
Organism: Lentibacillus daqui; assembly: GCF_027186265.1. Lineage (NCBI taxonomy): Bacteria > Bacillati > Bacillota > Bacilli > Caryophanales > Bacillaceae > Lentibacillus > Lentibacillus daqui. The sequence continues at coordinate 1,664,848 of NZ_CP114176.1, forward strand.
CGGTTCTTGCTTCACATTACCAGCAATTACTTACCTACTTTAAATTTACATCAGGAATGGATATAGGCGAAATTAGAAAACCGCAAAATGGAACCATTGATATGGAATTCGACTCAAAATATTCGCTGCGTTTATCCACCTTGCCGGTCAACCATATGGAAAGCCTGGCAATCCGCATCCTCCCGCAAGAAGAGAACTTAACACTCGATCAGCTTTTCCTATTCCCAAACCAGTTAAAACGATTAAGACAATGGATCATGAATCGAGCAGGGATTATATTGTTCACCGGTCCAACCGGAAGTGGCAAAACTACGACCTTATATGCACTGTTACAAACAATCCTGCAAGAGGATTCCTACCAAACCATCACATTGGAAGATCCTGTGGAAAAAGATATATCCAATATTTTACAAGTTCAGGTGAACGAAAAAGCCGGAATCACCTATCAAGCTGGTTTAAAGGCTGCACTGAGACATGACCCAGATATTATTATGGTCGGGGAAATCCGTGATCGGGAAACAGCCAAATTTGCCTTTGAAGCATCCCTGACTGGTCATTTGGTGTTAAGTACTTTACATGCAAAAAACGCAGCAGGTACCATTCATCGTTTGGTTGAATTGGGGATGACAACCGCTGATCTGGAACAATCACTCGTAGCCGTTGCTGCACTGGAATTGCTGCCGTTCGATCTCAATGATGAAATAACCAGGCGTGCGGCAATTCTTGAAATGTTAGATGGCAAACTGTTGGAACAAACGCTAAAAGGGGTTGATGTACATTCCATAAACGACTTTCAATCTTTTTATCATTTACGAAAGAAGGCATATGCATATGGTTTTGTATCTGAAAAAGTATTTTATGCAGATCAGGCATAGGACGTTAAAAAAAGAATTGCAACTATTGTTTCTCAACCGCCTTTCCCGCTTATTGAAAAATGGTTACACATTACTTGAATCATTGCAAATTATCCAATGGAATTCCGCATTGGCACAACCCGCGGCAACCATTACAACCTGCCTGAAAAATGGCAACAGACTCGATCAGGCATTGGAACAAGCCAACTTTAACTCCTTCATCACCTCCTATCTTTATTTTGTTCGGGCAAATGGTGATATTGAAGCGAGCATTGATAAATGTTTGGCCATGTATGAACAGCGTCTTCAGTATACAAAGAAATTCCAGCAAGTCGCCAGATACCCCGTTATACTGCTGTTCTTCTTTTCTATTGTGCTCTTTTTTATCAAACGATCCGTTCTTCCGTCTTTTCAGGAGCTATTTATGGCAACAGAGGAAACATCCTCCATGATATCTATTTCCATCATGATTATCGACATACTTACTTCCATGTTAATTGTATCGCTTATCGTATTGATTATTGGTGCGACCTTATGGCAAGTAAACAAACAAAAAGTTTCCATTGATAAACAAATTAAACTTTATAGCACCTTACCGTTTTACCGGAACTATAAACAAATACGTGTCTCATTCTTGTTTGCGACCCACTTTAGTTCATTGTTAAAAACAGGTATCTCCATTAAAGACATATTATCAACCATGTCTGAACAAACAAAATTACCTATCCTATCTTAATTATGCCACACTGATGACCCAGGAATTAAATCAAGGTAAACACCTGTCAAGTCTGTTATCACAATTCCGTCTGTTAGATAAACAAATTCCATTAATTTTTCAAAAAAATGCCGATGCTGCTGCATTAGAAAAGGATTTATCCGTGTATGCAGAATTTCTTACTGAAGAACTGCATCGAAAAATAATGAGGAATTTGACCTATATTCAACCTATCTTTTTTATTACTTTGGCAGGTTTAATTGTGTTTATTTATATAACCTTGATGTGGCCGATGTTCCAATTAATCAAAACAATTTAATTGAGGAGATGTAGTTCATGTTTAAAAATCAAAAAGGGTTTACCTTAATCGAGATGTTAATCGTTTTGATGATCATTTCGGTACTAATCATTTTGATCGTGCCCAATTTGGCAACGAAAAGTAAAGAAGTTAATAACAAAGGCTGTGATGCATTAGTCAACGTTGTTCAATCGCAAATTGATTCCTATTATGTAGATAATAAAAGTTATCCTTCCAGTATCAATGATTTGGTTAAAGAAGATTATATTACTACAAAACAAACAAAATGTCCGAATAAACATACGCTTACAATTGACGGCGGGAAAGTAAAGGAATCCAGATAGGTATGTAAATGAGGAAAAACGGGTTTTCTTTACTGGAAGTAGTTTTTGTCTTGGGTATTTGGTCACTTTTATTCTTGCTTGCGGTTCCCTTGCAGTATTCTGTTTTGGATAATCAAGAGGATGAACAATTTTTAAAAACGTTTCAGTCGGACATTTTATTTCTGCAAAATATAAGCTATGCTTCAAGTAGTCGGATTGAGTTAGTATTTGATCACACAAACCATTGCTATACCATTGAAGGACTTGATGAAGGAACATTACTTAAACGTTCGTTTCCTGCTGAATGGGATATCGATGAACGGACCATGAAAGAGGGTATTTCCTTTAATAACCATGGTACAATCAGAAAACCCGGTCGGATTCAGATAGATACACCATCAACAAGGTATCAAATTATCTTTCCATTAGGCAAGGGGCGCTGTTATGTTGAAAAACTGTAAAGGATTCACACTCATTGAGGTACTGGGAGCATTTGGTATCGTCATGATGATTGCCACAACACTCCTGCCAATTATGCATATCGTTCATAAGGAAGAGGAAGTATTAAGTGAACGCCGGCAGTATACCAACCAATTACATGATGAGCTGCAAGCCTATTTGTGGGAGGGGCATGATCTTCTCCCTCCCATTTCTTTTGCCAAAACTAATAATAGTACAACTTTGTTTTATGATTTTACAAACGAGGATCATTTAGTTAAAGGATGTGTCAAATGGACCAATGTTAAAGCAAAACAAGAGACTGTCTGCTTATATGGCTATCCGGCGGAATAAAAATAAGAATGGATTTACTTTTATTACATTACTGGTTACGATCACCATTTTATTTACGACCCTTCCCTTTACCGCATATTTTTTACAATCCATTGATCCGTATTCCCATGATCAAGAACGTGCGATCCAGCAATTTTTTTATTTTTTGCGTGACGATGTTTTACAGGCAACTGACTATGCGGTCACACCAACCAAACTGACATTGAAAGATAAAAACCAAACGACCATAACCATTGAGCAATATCAAAATCTCATCAGACGCCAAGTAAAAGGGAAAGGACATGAAATATACCTGCGTGAGGTCAAAAAGGTTTTGTTCGAGAAGCTCCCCTATGGTATTAAAGTTTCTATTACATCAGCACAAGGAGAGACGTATGAAAAATCGATCATGTTTTACCAATAACCAGCGAGGCTTTATTTTTCCATATGTATTGTTCATTACAGCCATTATTTTGCTGGTTGTTACCGCAAAGGTTTCTGCTTATCAAAATGATATCAGGATCAGCCACAATCACGAGAATCAGCTGACCATTGAAACGTTGGTGCAAATGGGCCATGAACAATTTAAGCAGGAAATGAATAAGCATCCAGGAAAAAAAGGGCACGTATCATATCACTATCCTCCGGGAAATGTTACCATCACCTATACACAAAAAAGTCCGAAAAAATATGACCTATTATTTCAAGTACCAGCTAATGATAAAACATACAGTACGACGATGATATTGGAACTGGATGAAGTTGTACAAACAGCGAATAAAGAATAGGCTTTTGCGTTACACTATCCATACCCATCGTATATGTGTATCCTGCTCACCTAATTATTGCCATGGTCTACACCATGTATCAATCCCAACGAAGCTTTATCAACATCGATCGAACTGAAAATATGTTTGGAGCGGCGATATTTGTTCGTACGGGACAAAACTTCCGATTGTTTAGCAAGTTTCATTTACAACATGAAAATCCTGGTTTATAATATCATTGACAAAGGATATAAAAGGAGGGGAAAATATGGATCGTATGTTTCGTGTCCTCGCTTTTTGGACAGGAATATTTACCGTAATGTTCTACATAGGCGGAATGGAAAAAACCGCATTATTATTCCTGGTTCAAACTGCATTTTTCCTTACAGTTGGCTACTTGAAATTGTCTGAACGCATGTATATGTATTTATTCGGAGCTTATTGTACCATCTTTATGGTCGGTTTCACCTGGTATTCAAACTTTATCCTTGTACCAGGTTTTGAATAATTAAGTCTGGATAAGGATGGAAACAGCCGGTTCTTTCCACGCTTTTCCATCCTGCATATACATAACCTTTCTGGAAAAACCTCGTGAAATTTTTGCGGGGTTTTTTACTTTTTTTCAAAAATCTGTTGACATATTAGATATAAGTATATAAAACACGCTAGAATATAGAACAAGGGGAGTGGCGACAGAAGGAAATTTTCCGATGATCTGAATATATGTTTTGCAATTATATTTTTGTTGAAAACACAAGAAAACATTGAGTGCAAGCTGTGCCATAAACAACGAAGCACATCCGTTACCCATCGTCTATCCAGCGCGTGATATACACGTCGAACATCATCGAGCGGACGATGAAGGAAATCAAGAAACGCACAAAAACCATGAACAGTTTACCAAGTGAAAGGGCGACAGAAAAAGTAGTGTACTTTCAAGTAACCGACTCTAACCAAAGATGGGGGAACGAAAATTAAGGGGATTCGCAAGCGCTTACCAGCAGCTACAGGACATGTTTGAAAAACGATACGGGAAACCAGATAATAATTGATGTAATTCCGAGGATACTCTATTAATTTACACAAACTTATTGACAGTACCACCCACCTTTAATTGATAACTCTATTGTAACTAAAAAAGATATGATTCCCATCATAAATTGGAAATCATATCTTTTAGACTTTTTCAGTGGCCACCCTTATGCAACCTGCTTTTCATTTAATGGTCCCTTCTGCCAAATAAAAAATTCCTCCATTAATTATCTCATAGGATACTTTTGGCTGGTATCGTTCTTTTATTTCTTGTAATTCTTTTTCCATTTGAATTGTTTGTTCGTCATCGGTAACATTCTGATAAAAATGTTTCAACATGGCACTTTCTTCCTTCAAGGTTTTTATTGATTCTTCAGCCCAATCATTGTTCTGCCGTTTGATGTGATCATCAATAACTGATTCAATCCGTGAAAAACCACTTTTCAACCTGATTAACGGAGAAATGGTAAAACAGTAATCAGAAATTGTTAATTGTAGTGGCAATTGTTGCAAATGATCCATCATAGAAAACTTCATCATGCCGTTGACCAGGTGAAGCCCAATTGACAGCAACTCATCCTTTTTTTGTTTTCCAATGTAACTGATCTTCGTATTTAAAACAAGCCATGGATAAAGTGCTGTTTTAGTTGTTGTATCAAGCTGTTGAAATAGTTTGGTATATTTTTCATTTGTTTTCAGATGCTTGAAAATTTGTTGAAGTCTTGGGCTGCCATAATGGATCCATTCCCCTTTTTCATCCTGTTTTTCCGGATTGGTAATGAGTGTCAGTTGCATAGGGGCACCTTGATTTCCCATCTTCTTGATATAGTGCCAGTAAAACGGCCGGTTCATTAACGCTTTGTCCATTTCTTCCGTTAATTGTACGGTTAAGACACCATCTTTATTTTGTAACATACGGCAGTCGTTTGCTGTAAAATAGCGGACTAAAAATTCATTGAGGTTTTCAATTGCCATATTGCTGTTCCTCGCTAATCGGATTTTCATGTTTATACTGAATAACTGAAGAAAGATTATCCAATTTAATTTTTGCCTCCCCAGTCGAAGTGGATTCGGAAAAAATGGACTGGATCTCTGTCTCCAAATCGCTAATGCTTAATTCGGAAAGGATGGCATCCAAATTACCGATGACTGATTCAAATAGATTAATCTTCTCATATAATAAGGTCATAATATGTTCTTCCACCGTATTACGAATTGCAAAATTGTAAATGTGGACATCTTTTTCCTGACCATATCGATGAATCCGGCCAATACGTTGTTCCAGCCGCATTGGGTTCCACGGCAAATCATAATTAATCATATAGTTGCAAAACTGCAGGTTAATCCCTTCACCACCTGCCTCCGTGGCAATTAGTACCTGGGCATGATTTTGAAATAACTGCCGCATCCAATCCTTTTTACTACGCTTAAACCCGCCACGAAAAGGGACGGAAGTGATGTTACTTTGTTTTAGATACCATTGTAAATAGAGTTGTGTTGCCCGGTATTCTGTAAAAATTATCACTTTTTCATCTGGATGTTGTTGAATTAACTCAACCACCTTTTCCGCCTTGGCGTGATGGGGAAGCTGTTCGATTTTCCCTGCGAGATGGTGAAAGAGTTCGTCAGCGTGTTCATTCATTGCCATTTTTTGCAAAGATAAATAACAGGCTTCTCTTGACGAACAGATTTCCCGTAATAAAGTAATTTTCGCAAATGAGGCGGTGAATTGAACTTGATCCAATTCCTGATAAAAATCGTATTCCTCTTTGGAAAAATCAACCCAGATCGTCTCAATATGCCGTTTTGTATTGTTCAGGTCTGTTTCATTTCTTGTATTACGAATCATAACTTTTTGAATCAATTGTTTCAGATAGGTATCCTGATTAATTTGCTTCCGATCCTTTCCATATTGTTCAAGGAAAGATTCATAATTTCCTAAATGACCGGGTTTGAGAATGGATACCAAATTGAAAATCTCGACAAGTTGGTTTTGTACCGGTGTTGCGGTTAGTAGTAAACAATATTTCTTTTTTAAGGAACGAACAAATGCGTAGTTTTTTGTCTTATGATTTTTTAATTTATGGGCCTCGTCAATGAGAATAAAATCATAATCAATGTCCAGGATCTCTTCCCGATGTGGGGAACGTTTTGCCGTATCAATAGAAGAGATAAGAATATCACATTGTTTCCAGGAATAGTTTTTTCGATGCCCAATCGCAGGGATATAAAACTTGCTATTCAATTCCTTCTCCCATTGATTGACAAGGGAAGCGGGTACAAGAATTAACGCCTTCTTTACTAAACCGCGAATCATATATTCTTTCAAAATAAGCCCTGCCTCAATCGTTTTTCCCAGCCCCACTTCATCGGCAAGGATCGCCCTTCCGTTCATTTCTTCAACTACTTGTTCTGCGCAGGAAATCTGATGTTGCAAAAAGTTTACATGTGGAAGATATGTCAGCGCCCGTAAACCATTGAATGTTGGCGTCATTGTTGTTGTCTCTGCCTCATACGCCATTTGAAATAATTCCCAATGAGAAAGACCAGTTTCCTTATCAAGGCATGTTTGTAGGTTATCGATAAATGTAGTGTCTCTTTCCAGTTGTATCTCCTGCATAAATTACGACTTCCTCCTGTATAAAAGAGATGGGATATTACGCCCGTTAATACGTTAAAAAAACAATTGTTATATATTGAAAGTCCAGTAACAATCTTCTAAAAAAAGGACCGAGAAGTTCTAGTCGGCATAGCTTTGAGCACCGGAGTGTACATAGAAGGTACATGAGGAGCGGAAAAGCAAGCCAACGAACTTCTTCAAAGGAAGGCCGACTAAAAACGGGCTTGCGCTCAGGCGTCGACATACCTCTTTTGCAGGGGCATGTCATTTTTACCGGACTTTTTGAACATCCTCTAAAAGGAACACTTATTTAAAAATATAAATGTTTTATAAATTCCACTACTTTTGCAAGGGTATTTATGATATACTAAAGCCAAATCAAGATAGAGATTTCCGATTAGAGGAAAATGAACTTTCATAGATGTTTAATACACATCCCGCTATATTACGAATGTGATGTGTTTGATTCATTAATTTGGCATCGCTTAACATTTTGTATTAGTAGTATACCCAATTACATCTATTTTCATAAAAGCGAATGACTGTAAGGGGAGAGATTGCGTAAATTTATATTACGCAACGCCGAAGGAGCAAACTCATGTGAATCTCTCAGGCAAAAAGACTCTTACAGGACGCACCTCTGGAGAGCGTTTACAGCATTTGTAAACCACCAACGAAGCAAGCATCCGCCGGCAGTGTTCTCACTGTTTTAAAAAGGGTGCGCAACTTTCAGGTTGACTGACAGAGATTTCCTTTATAGAAGGAGATCTCTATTTTTTTGTGTAAAAACAAAGAACAAAAAATGAAAAATGGTCAATACCGCTGAAATTTGGGAATTGCCCATGTTCGAAAGGGAGTGGACAGGTGTGAGTGAATTAAAGAAGACCCCGTTGTTTCCGGAGTATGAAAAATACGGGGCGAAGACAGTCGATTTTGGAGGCTGGGATTTACCGGTGCAATTTTCCAGTATTAAGCATGAGCATCAGACAACAAGAACAAAGGCAGGTTTATTTGATGTATCCCATATGGGTGAGATAGTTGTTAAAGGGGAACAGAGTCTGGCTTTCTTGCAAAAGGTGATGACAAACGATATTGCCAAACTTGTGCCCGGACGTGCACAGTATACGATTATGTGTTATGAAAATGGCGGAACAGTTGATGACCTAATCGTTTATATGATTGACGTCAATCATTATTTGCTTGTTGTGAACGCAGCTAATACAGATAAGGATTACCAGTGGCTTGTAAAAAACAATGCGGAAGATGTAACGGTTACCAACGAATCAGCAGCGTATGTTCAATTGGCATTGCAAGGGCCATTAGCGCAGGAAATTCTTCAACCGTTAACAGGTACAGATTTAAGCGGGATTAAACCTTTCCGATTTGCCAATCCAGTTTATTTTTCCGGGATCAAATCAGGTGCGATTGTTTCCAGAACCGGCTATACCGGCGAGGACGGATTTGAAATTTACATTGCTGCCAAAGAAGGTCGTGCATTATGGCAGCTGATCATGAACGCCGGTAGCGACAAGGGGTTGGAACCAATTGGTCTTGGTGCCAGAGATACATTAAGATTTGAGGCGAATTTGGCTTTATATGGTCAAGAATTATCTGAAACCATTACACCAATAGAGGCAGGCCTGGGATTTGCCGTTAAACCGAACAAAGAAGCTGATTTTATTGGGAAATCTGTATTACAAAAACAAAAAGAGGAAGGTCCTGCCAGAAAATTGGTTGGGATTGAGATGATCGATAAAGGGATACCAAGGCATGGTTATCAGGTTTTTGCTGATGACAAGGAAATTGGATTTGTGACATCGGGCACACAATCTCCAACATTGCAAAAAAATGTGGGTTTAGCATTATTACAGGCTGAATATGCAACTGTAGGTACAAAGGTTCAAATTCAGGTCAGGAAAAGAGCACTACAAGCGGTTATTGTCGCAACACCATTTTATAAACGTGCAAAATAGGGGGAGGGAATACCAGTGGAATTTCGATATTTACCAATGACAGAAGAAGATAAACAGGCAATGCTTGAGAAAATTGGTGTAGAAAATACTGATGCATTATTTTCCGATATTCCGGAACACGTTCGATTTAAAAGGGAACTGCAGCTGAAGCAACCTGCAAATGAGTCGGAATTGAAAAAGGAATTGGCTGGTCTGGCAAAACAAAATGCGAATTTACAGGATCATTGTTCGTTTCTTGGGGCAGGTGTCTATGATCATTTTATCCCGTCTGTTGTCGACCATGTCATTTCCCGTTCTGAATTTTATACAGCATATACACCTTACCAGCCGGAGATCTCTCAGGGGGAATTGCAGGCAATCTTTGAATTTCAGACGATGATTTCTGAGTTAACCGGTATGCCGATTGCTAATTCATCCATGTATGATGGAGGAACAGCGTTGGCTGAAGCAGTAACATTGAGCGCGGGTTCAACCAAAAAGCAAAAAATTCTTGTATCCAAAGCAGTGCACCCCGAATCCCGGGAAGTAATTACTACCTATGCCAAAGGGCAAAATCTTGAGATCATCGAAATTGATCAATATAACGGCCGAACAGATTTAAAACAATTGGCGAATGAACTCGATGAAAATACAGCGAGTGTGGTGATGCAATATCCAAACTTTTTCGGTCAAATTGAACCATTGGATGAAGTGGAAACGTTGATTCGTCAGCAAAAGAAAACGATGTTCATTGTGTCCAGCAACCCTTTGGCATTGGGATATCTAACCCCGCCTGGAGAATTTGGTGCTGATATTGTCGTTGGGGATACGCAAGTTTTCGGCATACCTGCCCAGTTTGGCGGCCCGCATTGCGGCTATTTTGCAACAACAAACAAATTAATGCGCAAGGTTCCGGGCAGATTAGTTGGTCAAACGATAGATGAAAACGGCCAACGTGGTTTTGTCTTAACATTACAAGCAAGAGAACAGCACATCCGCCGTGACAAAGCAACCTCAAATATTTGTTCCAATCAGGCATTGAATGCACTGGCAAGTTCAGTAGCCATGAGTTCGATCGGCAAACACGGAATCAAACAAATGGCCATGTTGAATATGCATAAAGCACGGTACATGAAGGAACAGCTGGAAAAGAAAAACATTGAGATTGTCACGACTGGTCCTTTTTTCAATGAGTTTGTTATCCAATTGCCTGGTAATGTGTCAACATATAATAAACAATTATTGAAAAAAGGGTTCATCGGCGGCTATAATCTGGAACGGTCTTATCCTGAATTAACAGGACAGATGTTGCTTGCCGCTACAGAGATTCGTACAAAAGCGGAGATCGATACTTTTGTAAAAGAATTGGGGGATATTCATGGTTGCTAAAGATTTTCCATTAATTTTTGAACGCAGTAAGGCAGGAAGAACGAGTTATAGTCTGCCAGCATTAGATGTACCGGAATATGATTTACAATCGGAATTCGATGAGCAATTCATCCGTCAGACACCGCCGGAATTGCCGGAAGTAAGCGAATTGGATATCATCCGGCATTATACCGGATTGTCCAATCGCAACTATGGTGTAGACTCAGGATTTTATCCACTCGGTTCGTGTACGATGAAATATAATCCGAAAATAAATGAAGATGTAGCCCGGCTGCCAGGCTTTAGCCAAATTCATCCATATCAAGATCCGGAAAGTGTTCAAGGTGCATTGGCCATGATGTATGATTTACAAACAGCATTAGCGGAAATCACCGGGATGCATCAGGTTTCATTACAGCCTGCTGCAGGTGCACAAGGGGAATGGACCGGGTTAATGATGATTCGTGCTTTTCATGAAGCAAATGGGGATAGGAAACGAACCAAGGTCATTGTCCCTGACTCCGCACATGGCACTAACCCTGCATCCGCATCTGTTGCAGGTTTTGAAGCGGTAACAGTAAAATCGAATGAAAAAGGTTTGGTAGATCTTGATGACTTAAAACGCGTGGTTGGTGAGGATACAGCAGCATTAATGCTGACAAACCCGAATACATTGGGGTTATTCGAAGTAGAGATTCTGGAAATGGCGAAAATTGTACATGATGCCGGTGGGAAACTGTACTACGATGGTGCCAATTTAAATGCCATTATGGGCTACACCAGACCAGGTGATATGGGATTTGATGTTGTTCATTTGAATTTGCATAAAACCTTTACCGGGCCACATGGCGGTGGAGGTCCAGGTTCGGGTCCGGTTGGAGTTTCAGATGAATTGGCCGCATTCCTGCCAAAACCGCTGCTTGTCAAACAAAACGACAAGTATATGTTTGACCACGATCGGCCACAATCAATTGGTCGGGTGAAGCCGTACTATGGTAATTTTGGGATTAATTTACGTGCATATACCTATATTCGGACTATGGGTGGTGAAGGGCTTAAAAAGGTTAGCGAATTTGCGGTATTAAATGCTAATTACCTGATGCGACGTTTGGCAGATGAATATAAATTGCCTTACCTACAGCACTGTAAGCATGAATTCGTGCTTTCCGGTAAAGATCAAAAGAAATTGGGAGTCAGAACCCTTGATATCGCTAAACGTCTGCTGGATTATGGGTATCATCCGCCAACCATTTATTTCCCGTTGAATGTGGAGGAAGGAATGATGGTTGAACCAACAGAAACAGAGTCGAAGGAAACATTGGATGGGTTCATTGATGCAATGCTTGCCATTGCCAAGGAAGCAAGAGATGATCCAGAGACCGTCCAAGAGGCACCACATACAACTGTTGTTAAGCGGATGGATGAAACAACCGCCGCACGAAAGCCGGTATTACGGTATCAAAAAGAATAAATAGAAAAAGCCAAAGTCGGTGTGTTAAAAACATAACGGCTTTGGCTTTTTTAATGGAATGATGTTTTTGAGTACAAGTTAAACCAGACTAGTATCAATGCGTGCAGCTTCTTTATTTAATCTTTCCTGTCCATTTTTTAAAGCCGCCTTTGAGTTGATTTACGTCTTGATAGCCTTTTTTATGAAGCAGTTCTGCTGCCCGGACGGATCGTGTTCCATTTTGGCAATAAAGGTAGACAGGTTTATCCTTCCGTAATTCAACGAGACGTTGTTTCATTTGCGTTAAAGGTATATTTCTTGCGCCAAGTATATGCCCTTTTTTAAATTCCTGGGGCTCACGTACATCGATTAATTGGGCTTTGCGATACCCTTCCTTAAACTGGTCCTCGGTTAGCGTTTTTAAATAAGCTCGCTGTCGGAAATAGCGAAACAGCATAAATGCAATGATAAGCACAAGTGCAATAATGAGAATTGTCATGTTTTTTCCCCCGTTTTTTAATGCTTCTAATTTCTATTATATGGTTCATGATCAATTTTTTCAAAGAGTTTAATGTTAATATCTATGAAAAGTAGGTCTATATACCTATGTTTATTTTCTTGATAAGATGTATCATGTAATTTGTGATATTTTGCGGTTGATATATTTGCTAAAACATCCTCATGGTAAATGCAAATGGTGAAAAAAATGATTTAAACAATTGTATTGGTTATTTACTTGTTTTATCGCAAAATTACACACGAAATTACATTTTTTCATGTTTGACAAAAACATGCTTTTTTGCTTCATAGTACAATATATAGTGTATTTTTAAAAAGGCAAGCACAATATATTGTTCTTTTTAGTTTATTTATGGTAAAGTGATTCTAGAAGTTAAATAGGAAAAGGAGTGAGGAAATGTCGACGGCTGTCGAAGAGCGAAATCAAATAAACATAAAAAATTTAAACCAGGACATTGCATTGTTCCCGCAAGTTCACCCGATCACGACAGATATGAAGTTAACACATAAAGGGGTATCAAGACTTGTGATGCTGGACCGTTACGCATTTAAAGATACAGAAAAGAAAACCTTGAAGGCGGGGGACTTTGTTGTATTGACGGTGAAAGCAGATCCGAAATTTCCAGCACGTGGTCTCGGTTTTGTAAAAGATATTGACTGGGTTCATAAGCAAGCTGATATACAGGTTAATCCAGAATTTGTCCATGTCCTCGATCTTGAAGAAGAACGTGAAACCGGAGTAGTCAAGCGTTCGCTCGATGTGATTGATAAGCCATTGGAGGTTTATTACGAACAGATTGCCAAACGAAATGCAACGGGGCTTTCTCAAGTTGAACCAACAGAAGAGAAACGGCGTGAATCATTCATCAAGTTTAACAAAGAATTATCAAATCTAAACTTTATTCCGGCCGGCCGGGTTCTTTATGGCGCTGGTTCAAAAACAGATGTCACGTTCTTTAACTGTTACGTGATGCCATACATCCAGGATTCGCGTGAAGGGATTTCCGATCATCGCAAACAGGTTATGGAAATCATGAGCAGAGGTGGTGGTGTTGGTACCAATGGATCAACACTTAGACCTCGTAATACATTGGCAAAAGGGGTCAACGGGAAATCATCTGGTTCCGTATCATGGTTGGATGATATTGCCAAATTAACTCACTTAGTTGAGCAAGGCGGCTCAAGACGTGGAGCGCAAATGATAATGCTTGTAGATTCTCACCCGGATATCATTGAATTTATTATTTCCAAGATGCAGAACCCGAGAATTTTACGATACTTAATTGAAAACACTGGAGACGAACAAATCAAACAGCTAGCACAAGAAAAATTGAAGTTTACGCCATTGACAGAAACAGAGGTTGCACTGTATCAAGGGATTGTTAATTATAAAACGATGCCAGGATTGGGCGGTTTTTCCGAAGCAGCGATTAAAGAGGCCGAAACCAAATTAAGAGACGGCGGAACATATTCTGTTCATCAACCAGAGTTTTTAACTGGTGCGAATATCTCCGTTTGCTTAACGAAAGATTTCATGACTGCCGTGGAAAATGACAGCTGGTATGAACTGCGTTTTCCGGATGTAGAAAATTACACAAAACAGGAAATGGAAGACTATAACAGCCAATGGCATGAAGTGGGCGACGTTCGCAAGTGGGAAGAAATGGGTTATGGTATTCGGGTTTATCGCCGGATCAAAGCCAAGGAATTATGGAACTTAATTAATATTTGTGCAACGTATTCAGCGGAACCGGGAATTTTCTTTATTGACAATGCGAACGATATGACGAATGCCAAAGCTTATGGCGATCAGGTTGTCGCAACAAATCCGTGTGGAGAACAACCACTTGCACCATACTCAGTCTGTAATTTAGCAGCAGTGAACCTTGCTGAATTTGCAAATAAAGACACCAAAACAGTAAATTTCGAGAAACTAAAGCAAACAGTACAAACTGGTGTGCGAATGCAGGATAATGTGATTGATGCCACACCATACTTTTTAGAGGAAAACAGAAAACAAGCGTTAGGTGAACGTCGTGTTGGTCTCGGCGTCATGGGACTTCATGATCTCTTGATTTACTGTGAAACCGAATATGGTTCAGTAGAAGGAAACAAATTGGTCGATCAAATATTCGAAACGATAGCTACAACCGCATATCGTGCATCGATTGAATTGGCCAAGGAAAAAGGAAGTTTCCCATTCCTGATTGGTAAGACGGACGAAGAAACAAACGAACTTCGTCAAGCATTTATCGATACTGGTTACATGAAACAAATGCCAGATGATATTAGACAGAACATATTAAAATATGGCATTCGGAACTCCCATTTATTAACTGTTGCGCCAACCGGATCCACTGGTACAATGGTTGGCGTAAGTACCGGATTAGAACCATATTTTTCCTTTTCGTACTTTAGAAGTGGACGACTTGGAAAATTTATTGAGGTTAAGGCAGATATTGTTCAAGAATATTTAGATCAACATCCGGATCAGGATCCAAATCAATTACCTGACTGGTTCGTTTCAGCAATGGAATTACCACCGGAAGCACATGCTGATACCCAATGTGTCATCCAGCGCTGGGTAGATAGTTCCATTTCCAAAACGGTTAATGCACCAAAAGGATATAACGTCGAGCAAGTAGAGAGCGTCTATCAACGTCTATACCGGGGGGGAGCCAAAGGTGGCACGGTTTATGTAGACGGCAGCCGTGATACCCAAGTGCTAACCTTAAAGGCGGAGGAAAATTCATTTGATGAAACAGATGAAACAGAACAGACACAAGAACAGCCGCGTGTTGTGCTGATGGATACCATCCAAGAGCTGGATAAAACAAACGTTACCATCGGTTCAGAAGTTGGAGATACTTGTCCGGTGTGCCGTGAAGGCAGTGTAGAAGACATTGGTGGTTGTAATACATGCACAAGCTGTGGTGCCCAATTGAAATGCGGGTTATAGGATGATGTTTGTCAAGAGGGGCTAATCATTTATTGATTAGCCCCTAATTTTTGCGGATATGGCTTGTCTATCGGATAGTTATCATGTATCCTTAAACTAGAAACATTGTTGCCTTCCCTAAAAATTATTTTCGAAGTGAGGAGATTTTATGCCAACTCCAAGTATGGAGGATTATATAGAACTGATATATAAATTAATTGAATCGAAAGGGTATGCACGTGTATCCGATATAGCCGAAGCATTAGAGGTGCATCCATCTTCTGTTACAAAAATGGTACAAAAATTAGATAAAGATGAATACTTGAATTATGAAAAATACCGGGGATTTATTTTAACTGCCAAAGGCAAAAAAATTGGTGAACGATTGGTATTTCGTCATGAATTACTTGAGCAGTTTTTGGAAATTATCGGCGTGGAAAAAGAAAATATTTATCAGGATGTGGAAGGAATTGAGCACCACCTAAGCTGGAATTCCATTGACCGAATCGGTGATGTTGTGCAGTATTTTAAGGCGGATAAGGAACGGATTGCCAAATTACGTGAAAACCATATTGAAGCTGAATAGGACGATCGGAATCCATCTAACCAGGTGGGTTCTTTTATTTTCTTTTAATTTCATGTTCTAATTTTTAAACATTTTGCTTAAAGATGTATAAAGCCCGAATAAGGAGCGAAATCGATGAAAATTGATGGCGTGTTCTCTGGCGGTGGTGTAAAGGCTTATGCGTTTGTGGGTGCGTTACAAAGCGTAGAAGAGCATGGGCATGAATTTGTTCGCGTGGCAGGCACTTCTGCTGGAGCCATTGTTGCTGCATTTGTGGCGGCGGATTATCGGCTGCAGGAACTGAAAAAAGTACTGGAAGAACTTGACTTGAGGAATTTCCGCGATCCGCCCGCCATAAGTAATTATATTCCATTTAGCAAGTGGTTGTTTTTTTATTTTCAAATGGGGATTTATAAGGGTGATAAACTGGAAAATTGGTTATATGAACGTTTAGCCGCGAAGAAGATCTATACGTTTAGTGATGTCAAGCAAGGTCAATTGAAGGTAGTTGCCAGTGACTTATCACTTGGGAAGATGGTTGTCATTCCAGACGATTTGGAACGTCTCTATGGTATAAACCCAAATTATTTCCCCATTGCTAAAGCAGTACGCATGAGCGCAGGGTTTCCGTATTTTTTTATGCCCAAAAAATTACCAGGTAAAACAAGACAAAAAAGTATTATGGTTGATGGCGGTTTACTAAGCAATTTTCCGCTTTGGATCTTTGAAAACGGTGATACTACGAAAAAGCGGCCAGTTTTAGGGATAAAATTAAGCGCAGATATGTCAGAACCCCATCCACGGAAAATTAAAAATGCATTTGATATGTTCCATGCCCTCTTTTCTACCATGAAACAGGCACATGATGCACGTTATATCTCGAAATCGCAAAAAAATAACATCATCTTTATACCGGTTGAAGATGTGGAGACAGTTAACCTTTCGATTCCGGAGACAGTGAAAACCAATTTGATTAACACAGGAAGAATGAGCGCGGATCAGTTTTTGTGCAATTGGCCTAAATAAAGTGAGCGTCAATTCTGTCGGTCGTTCTGCTTCCCAATGAATGTACGTTGAAAGAATATCAATGAAAAAACCGAGCTGTCATTTAAAAGGATGCCCGGTTTTTTCTTTTTTGTTTATTGCCGTTTCCATCAATCACCCGCAAATGGGTTGCACGTTTGGTGGCCTTTTTTTTCATGTTTAATGGTTGCGGTGATTTTTGGCGAACTGATTTCTTATTATTTGTTTTATATTTTGCTTTTGATTGTTTCACTGCTTGCTTGTATTTTTTCATGTCGCTGGAAGGGGCCCTTTTCTTAAGAAACACGAAATAGATTACCGCGAAAATCGCTATACTGACACCGAGCATGGTAAAAATACGGCCGAAAAAGTGTGCTGTATTATTAAATAGTTGAGAAAACAAGCCGATAACAGCAAGACCGATGATCACATAAACGAACACGGAAAACTTATTGCGAATCATAAACATTCAGACCTCCTTTCAAGGTACGTAGATACAAAACTCCCTTATTTTCTGTATACCACCAAAGAGGGGGTTTATATCGTCTTTTTTACTGGTTATCTTAAATTCTTTCCTTTTTACATGAAAATATTCAAATTTAGTTTGGTTTTTTGTTCAAAGTAAAGAAAGTATAAAATTTATGGATATATGAAGCTTATAACTGGAAAGGCCATGTCCGGCTCCAGCGCCCAGCGGCTAGTGTGCTTCCTTCACCTTCCTATTGGCTCACTTCCTAATTTCATTTTACTAAAAAACATGGGGTTTCACTAGCCCGGATTATAAACTTCGAGACTTAATTTTCGACAATTGGTGATAATAGGGGTGGAGGTGGTATTGTGGCGGAAAAAAAACCAAACCAAGCGTCTTCGCAACAAGTGAAACCAGTGTCCATATTGCCCAGATCCTTATTCACCGGTTTTATCGGCGGACTGATCTGGAGTATATGCGGTGTACTCCTATATTATTTTAATTTTGCAGAGGTTTCCCCCAAAACTTTTGAGTTACGGTCCTGGTTAAAAACAGAATGGACAGACAGCTGGCTTGGCGATGTTATTTCCATACTTGGCGCAGGGATACTCTCCATATTGGCAGCGTTTATCTACTATGGATTGTTCAAGCGAATCCGGCCGTGGTGGTTTGGAGCAGTTTACGGGATTATCCTCTGGGTGATTATTTTTTATGTTTTACACCCGATTTTTGGTGATGTGCCATCTTTAGCCGAAATGAACATGCATACGATTGTGTCAACGGTCTGTTTATTCATACTTTATGGTACTTTTATTGGGTATTCCATCTCATATGATTATTATGATACGGTTGTAAAGGTATGGAAAGACAGGAAATAAATAATTATCCAAACAAGTGGGTTTATGATAAACTATAAAAGTAAAAAATCGTTTTGCAGTAAGTTTCACACATAGAACATTCAGAACAGATCAGGTGCAGATAAAAATTATTAGTCTTTCCATGGCAGGAACAGAGAAATGAGAAAACTACAGTCGACTCGAGAACACTTTGATCAGCTCAAAACAGAAAGGGGAATGGGAATATGGAGAAATTAACAAAGCTACGTGAAAAGCTTGAATCCCATGCGTTGGACGCAATTATTATTACAAGTCCAGTTAATCGGAGGTATATTACAGGATTTACAGGTACAGCTGGCGCAGCGATTATTACAGGAAAAGAGGCGCTATTTGTTACGGATTTTCGTTACATAGACCAAGCTACTGAGCAAGCCCGCGAATTTGAAATTATCCAGCATAAAGAATCCATGATTCAGGAGCTTCATGAGCAATTGCAAAAACGGAATATAAAACGTGTCGGTTTTGAAAAGGATCATGTGACTTTTTCCGAATATGAACAGTATCAGGAACTGTTTTCAGCAGAACCTGTTCCAGTCAGTGGATTGATTGAAGATTTACGGCTAATCAAATCGGAAAGCGAACTCAAAATCATGAAACAGGCTGCCAAAATTGTTGATGATGCCTTTATTCATATTCAAGACTATATCAAACCGGGCGTCAAGGAAATTGAGATTGCCAATGAACTGGAATTTTTTATGCGCAGACAAGGTGCTACATCATCCAGTTTTGATACAATTGTTGCTTCCGGCTATCGTGGAGCGCTGCCACACGGGGTAGCCTCAGAAAAAGAGATTCAAAATGGAGAGCTTGTCACAATGGATTATGGTGCTTTGTTTCAAGGCTACTGCTCCGATACGACAAGAACAGTCGCTGTTGGAGAAATAAGTGATGAGTTGCGGAACATTTATAATACGGTATTAACGGCGCAACTCAAAGGTGTGGAAGGTGTCAAACCGGGAATCACTGGCAAAGAGGGAGATGCGATTGTCCGGGATTATATAACAGAACAAGGTTATGGAGACAAATTCGGTCATTCCACTGGGCATGGTTTGGGAATGGAAGTACATGAACAGCCGACACTCTCACATCGGTCAGAAACAATATTGGAGCCTGGGATGGTTGTTACTGTTGAACCAGGTATTTATGTGCCAAATGTCGGCGGTTGCCGGATTGAAGATGATCTGGTAGTAACCGAAACAGGTAATGAACGGCTGACATTTGCTGATAAAGGATTAATTCAATTGTAAATGCGTGTTCAAAAGGAGGATAAAAAGGACCGAGAAGTTCTAAACGGCGTAGCTTTGAGCACCGGGCTTGTACAGGAAGTACTGACTTCTGCGTTGCCCACAGGACGTGGGCGGTTTTAGCAGAAGGTCCTTTTCCCAGTACATGAGGAGCGGAAAAGTAAGCCAACGAACTTCTTCAAAGGAAGGCCGACTAAGAACGGGCTTGCGCTCAGGCGTCGGCATACCCCTTTTGCAGGGGCACGTCATTTTTACCGGACTTTTTGAGCTTCAAATAAATTTTCCAAGGAGGGAATTCTCGATTGATTTCAGTTAACGATTTTAAAACAGGACTAACTATTGAAGTAGATAATGATATTTGGCAAGTTATGGAGTTCCAACATGTCAAACCAGGGAAAGGGGCAGCATTCGTCCGTTCCAAACTCCGGAATCTCCGGAATGGGAATATCCAGGAAAAGACGTTCCGTGGTGGTGAAAAGGTAAACACTGCCCATGTTGAGACGAAAAAAATGCAATACTTATATGCATCAGGTGATACCCATGCATTTATGGATACGAACACCTATGAACAAATTGAACTGCAGACCAGCCAAATTGAATACGAATTGCAATTCATGAAAGAAAACATGGAGGTCTCGGTTATAACCTACGAAGGGGAAGTCCTTGGGGTGCAATTACCAAATAATGTGGAACTTGAGGTGACGGAAACAGAGCCGGGGATCAAAGGAGATACCGCCAGTGGTGGATCCAAACCGGCAACACTGGAGACCGGTTTAATTGTTCAAGTGCCGTTTTTCGTCAATAAGGGGGACGTATTGGTAATCAATACATCCGATGGAAAATATGTATCCCGGGCTAATAAATAAATAGCATTTTATTGTATCAACAGGAGCAGTCGCTTTTAGACTGCTCCTGTTTTTGTTTGCTCTTTAAACGAGTCATATTCCTACTATGTCCACATACATTTAGTATAAAGCTAATATTATAAGGTGAGGACTTGCTATGGAAGAAATACTGCGTTTATTTCCACAATCAATTCGTGAACATGTACAAGCAAAAGTAGGCCAAAGATGGACTGTCTTGCAGGAAATTCGGTTTCGGCTGCATCAGCCAATTGAACTTGTATTTGATCATCAAACAGAATGGCTGGCAAGGTGCAGGCCGACACAACAAGATAGCATGCATGTACTAAACCAAATAAGTGCGTTTTCCCTCTACCGGCTGGAAGATGAATTACGTCAAGGGTATGTCACCATTGAAGGTGGACACAGGGTTGGGCTTGCCGGGAAGGTAAATACTTTACATGGTTTTGTCAAGGCTATCCAGCATATCACATTCATGAATATCCGTATTGCAAAGGAAAAAATAGGTGCCGCCGCTTCATTATTGCCGTATCTTTACCGAGAAACCTTTAAGAATACACTACTCGTCGGGGCGCCGCAAACAGGGAAAACAACTATTATCAGAGATTTAACGCGATTACTTGCTTCCGGCTGGCGTAATATTCCGGCAAAAAAAGTCGCCGTTATCGATGAGCGCTCAGAAATTGCTGCTTCATTAAGAGGGATTCCCCAACATAATCTGGGGTTGCGGACGGATGTCATGGATGCATGTCCGAAAGCTGAAGGCATGATGATGATGATTCGTTCCATGTCACCGGATATCCTGGTTGCGGATGAAATTGGCAGCCAGCAAGATGCAGAAGCGTTGATGGAAGCCATTCATGCCGGAGTTAGCGTCATTTGCACCATTCATGGTAAGGCATTGGACGAATTAAAACGACGTCCCTCACTCCAACAGCTTTTTGACCATCGTGTTTTCGAACGTATCGTCATTCTAACGAAGCAAAAAACACCGGGTCAAATCCAGTCTATTTACGATAAGCAGGAAAAAATTATCTTTAAGAAACCTTTGGATGACGCCATATGAAATGGATTGGTGCCCTGCTCTTCATTAGTATGACAACATGGATAGGTTTTGAAATTAGTAAACGAATAGATGATCGTCCAAAGCATATTAGACAGTTGAAAAATGCCTTGCAAATCCTGGAAGCAGAAATCCTATATAGCCAGCTGCCATTACAGGAAGCATTTCTAACCATTGCCAAACAAATACCGAATCCATCAAGATCATTCTTTGAAAATTTAGGTGAAGCTATGGAGAAAGATGATGTGGAGTTGGCTGATTTATGGGAGCGGCAAGTAAACGTCCTGATGCAGCAGTCTAGTTTGAAGAAAATTGAACAAGAGATTTTGCTTCAATTCGGACAAACCTTGGGACAACACGATTTCACCCAACAACAAAAACAGATTCAATTAACAGTAAGCCATTTAGACCGGGAGTTGGCGGAGGCGAGAGATGATCAATACAGATATAGTAAAATGGCAAAAAGTTTGGGCATTTTATGCGGATTGTTTATTGTCCTGTTATTTTTTTAGAATGAAAGGCTTTGAACTCAGGTAGTGATACTTTTACATGAGCAGAATAGAAGTCTGTATTTTTATACCATCCAGTTTAACCGGACAATCCATTCTTGCCTTCTAAGGAAAGGGGTACATCCATGCTAAGTGATGCAACCATTTTATTTCAAATTGCCGGGATCGGAATCATTGTTGCAATTATTCATACCATTATGAAACAAATGGGGAAAGAAGATATTGCCCATCTTGCTACAGTGGTTGGGTTTATCCTGGTTCTGATTATTGTTATCCAGGGTCTGGCGGATCTATTTCAGGAGATTAAGTCAGTCTTTTTGTTCCAGGGGTAGGTACATGGATATCTTACACGTTGTAATCTTCGGTATTGTTGCAAGTATTTTGTTTATCATGCTAAAGGATCTAAACCCATCCATTGCTTTTTTCCTGATCCTGATTACCGGAATTATTATTTTCCTTTCGATCATTAATCAAATCGGCACGATATTTTCTATGCTGGAATCGCTGGGAGCTAAGGCACATATAGATGGGATGTACATGGAAACTATCCTGAAAATTATTGGTATCGCCTATATTGCTGAGCTTGGTGCAAGTATTACTAAAGATGCCGGGCTTAGCTCAGTGGCCCAAAAGATCGAACTTGCGGGCAAAGTGTTCATTCTGCTCTTGGCCATCCCGGTTATCACAGCTGTTATTGAGGCGATCTTAAACTTTTTGCCAACCGCATAATCTGTATAAGTGCGTGTTCAAAAGGAGGATAAAAAAGGACCGAGAAGTTCGAGGCGGCGTAGCTTTGAGCACCGGAGTGTACGTAAGAGGTACATGAGGAGCGGAAAAGCAAGCCAACGAGCTTCAAAGAAAGGCCGACTAAAAACGGGCTTGCGCTGAGGCGTCGGCATACCCCTTTTGCAGGGGCACGTCATTTTTACCGGACTTTTTGAACATCCTCTATAAAGGAGAATAGGTAGATGGATGAAACTAGCTAAACGAAGTATCGCCATATTGTTTCTTATTTTACTAATTGCCAATGGAAGATCAGTGTTCGCTTCGCCTGACGACACCCCAGATTTACCTGACTCACCTGATGCAACAGATTTGGAATCTTCCATTCTCGACGATGTCAAATTGGAGGGAATCCAGCAATATTGGGACCAGCTTGTTCGGGATTATAGCGGCTATATACCCGAATTGGAAAAGACAAGCCTATATGAATTTTTGAAGAATAATGGTTCATTTTCATTCAAATCGATGGTGTTGGGTGTTATAAAATATTTATTTTATGAAATCGTTTTGAATGGAAAACTACTTGGGTTGTTGCTGATGCTGACATTGTTTTCCGTATTGCTGCAAACGATACAGACAGCTTTTGAACAAAATACCGTCAGTAAAATTGCCTATTTTATTGTGTATTTGGTATTGCTTTATTTAGCATTAAACAGTTTTTATTTGGCGTTTTCCTATACTAAAGAGGCCGTTGATTCGATGAGTAATTTCCTGATTGCATTAATCCCGCTTGTATTGGGATTGATGGCTTCTTTTGGCAATGTTGTTTCCGTGTCTTTTTTCCATCCGGTGATCGTTTTTTTAATCTATGTCAGCGGGGTACTCGTATCCAAGTTTATTTTACCGCTTGTATTTTTATCAGCCTTGCTTATGATTATTAGCAGCTTAAATACACAATATCAAGCAACCCATTTGGCGAATTTATTTAAATCAGTTGCATTAGGTGTACTTGGCGCTTTTTTAACTATCTTCCTTGGGGTCATGTCGGTACAAGGGGCTACAAGCGCGATTCAGGATGGAGTAGCCATGAAAACAACCAAATTTATCACCGGCAATTTTATCCCGGTTGTTGGCAGGACATTTACTGACGCGGCAGATACGATCCTGAGTGCTTCGTTATTGTTAAAAAATGCGGTTGGCATTGTGGGTCTGGTGATTGTGGTATTTCTGGCACTGTTTCCAGCGATGAAAATATTGGCAATCGCGTTTATCTATAAAATTGCTGCGGCTGTTTTGCAACCGATTGGGGATGGACCGGTTATATCCTGTTTGAATATCATTAGCAAGCATATGTTTTATATTTTAGCCGCATTGCTGGCTGTTACGCTAATGTTCTTTTTGGCAATTGTAATCATCGTTGTCGCCGGTAATATAACCTTGTTGCTGCGCTAGGGGTGAGTATATGGATTTACTGATAAATTGGGTTACACAAATTGTCATATTTTTGATTATCGCGCTAATTATAGATTTGCTTATTCCGGCTACGGCAATGAAGAAATATATTAAGCTTGTTGTAGGCCTTATCTTAATTTTGATATTTTTAAAACCGGTTTTTTATTTATTTAATATGAATATTGATCAATCGTTGGATACCGCTTTTTCCAAGCTGAGCAGGGAAGAGGTAAAACAAGATTCTATGAAAAATTCTATCGAAAAGCAAAAAAAAGAAATACAAGCTGGACAACGTGCATATATTTTAGAAGAAATGGCTGTCCAACTAAAAGATCTGGCCAAGGACCGGCTCAAGGATGAATACCAGGCAGAGATTGTCAATATCGATTTCCAGTTTAAGCCGGACGAAGAACCAGCATATGAAAACCTGGAGGAAGTCATTGTATATCTTGGTCAAATGGAAGATGAAGAGGAGGGAGCAGTGCAAACAGTTGATAACATCGATATTAATACCGATGCCCCAGTAGAAGATGATGAACAAGATGTACAGGAGATCAAACATTTATTGCACGATGTATGGGAGATCAATGACGAAAAGTTGACAATCATATGGAAGGAGGGTCATCTTGATCGAAAAACTTAAACAGTTCTTCAGTAAAAAAGACTCCGACAGCAATGTGAAAAACCCGTCCAAAAAAATAAGATATCTAATCGTCATTGGCTTGTTGGGCTTGCTCTTAGTTATTCTCAGTAATGCATTTTCTTCATCATCTGACAAAGGGAAAGAGGATCTACTTAAAACAAATCAGCCTGACCAGGATACGAATAGTACATTTGCCAAGAAAGAATCTGCTACCAGCGATGTAGATGAATTGGAAGCAAGCTATGAAAAAGATCTTGAGACGATGTTGGACAAGATCCAGGGTATATCAGATGCTGAGGTAATGGTCAACCTTAATTCTACAAAGGTAAAAGTCTATGAAAAAAATCTGATTACGGACCAGCAAACGACTGATGAGTCTGATAAAAATGGGGGAACAAGAGATGTCGAGGACAACTCGGAAGAAACTGAAACTGTACTTGTAAGACAGGGCGATAAGGAAGTCCCATTATTAATACAAACCAAAAAACCGGATGTCAGGGGTGTCTTCGTGGTTGCAAAAGGCGTTGACCATGCAACAGTGAAAAAGTGGGTGATCGAATCTGTTGCGAGAGTCCTCGATGTACCAGTCCATAAAGTATCCGTAATGCCAAAAAAATAGGGGGAGGAAATGAATATGCTGAAAAAACAAACGGTGTGGTTATTAACAATGCTCAGTTTGATGATTGTCCTAAGTTTTTACTACATGACATCAAACAAAACAAACGAGGTAGCTTTTTTGGAAAATGACAAGGATGAACAGCAAACAAATAAGGAAGTCTCGGAGGAAGCAAATAGTGGGGATGCTAAAGTAGATGACGTTGCCAATGTCGGACAAGACCAATTGTTTGAAACAATGAGGCTGGAAGTACAAGATCAGCGCAGCAAGGAAGTTACACGCTTGGAGGATGTCGTTGCTTCCAATGCAGCAAGTACAGAAGAGAAAAATAAGGCATATGATGACATTGAAGCGCTTGAACAACGGTCTTCAAAAGAATCGATTTTGGAAGAATCCATTCTCGCATCAGCGGATTACCAGGATGTACTAGTCCGATTTGACGATAAAGATGCCGGTAAAGTACATGTAAATGTGATTACAGATGAAATGCCAAAAGATCAGGCATTGAATATCATGCAAATGGTACGCGATGAATTTGGCGAGGTTCCGGTTGATGTTAATTACCAGCCTCAAGAAGGGTAAAATAAAAATGAACCAAAAACAAAAATCACGTGAACTCTTATCTTTTTGATAAGAGTTTTATTTTGTATTCGCAATCTGATCACATTATTGCTATAATTAGACTGTTATTTGGCCATTGGAGAGAGAATATAAAGCATTTTGAAGGTATTGCCCTTGATGTTTGTTAAGGCTTTATCGTAAAATGTGAAAGGGAACAATTTAGGACCTGTTTTTATATTTTGGTATTAATTTTTTAGGAATTCACAACTGAATGTCCTGTAAACAAAGGGGTGCTTAGGAAATGTTAAATGTAGAAGAAATTCAGGAATTAATTAAATTGATCGACCAAACATCTATTGACGAATTTACCTATGAAACACAGGGAACAACGATTTCGATGAAGAAGGCTTTGGGTGAAACGATGGTGCAACCAGTTCAAAAGGTAGTAGCCCCAGTTGAAAAGCCTGCCGAAACAATTAGTAATCCATCGCCACAGCCAGTAGCAGAGCAAGATCAAGCGCAAGTATCACAAACCGCCCACACCAACGAATCAACCGTTGATTACGATTATGAGATTACGTCCCCAATGGTCGGTACATTATATTCTTCTTCATCACCGGAGGCAGATCCATATGTACAAAAAGGCAGCACAGTGCAAAAAGATACCGTGGTTTGTATCATTGAAGCAATGAAATTATTTAACGAAATTGAAGCGGAAGTGAATGGAGAAATCGTCGAGATCTTAGTGGATGATGGCGAATTGGTGGAATATGGTCAGCCGTTATTCCGAGTCAAGACGAAGTAAGGGGACGATAGCATGATTAAAAAACTATTGATCGCGAACAGAGGGGAGATCGCTGTTCGAATTATTCGCGCATGTAAGGAAATGGACATAGAAACTGTTGCTGTATATTCAGAGGCAGATAAAGAATCATTACATGTAAAGCTTGCTGATGAAGCATACTGCATTGGGCCGACATCAAGCAAAGATAGTTACCTTAATTTCACCAACATTATGAGTGTTGCTACGATGACCGAGGTGGATGCCATTCATCCGGGATATGGATTTTTATCGGAAAACGCAGATTTTGCCGAGATCTGTCGGGCTTGTAATGTTACTTTCGTTGGTCCATCCTCGAATGCTATCCAGCAAATGGGAATCAAAGATGTTGCCAGGGAAACAATGAAGAACGCGGATGTACCAATCGTTCCCGGTTCTGAAGGAATCATTGAATCCGAAGAAGAAGCAATCGAAGTTGCAGAAAAGATTGGCTATCCAGTCATTATTAAAGCTACTGCCGGGGGCGGTGGAAAAGGGATCCGTGTTGCTCATGATCAAGACAACCTGATCAAGGGAATCCGGATTACACAAAAAGAGGCAGAAACCTCTTTTGGTAATGCCGGCGTATATTTGGAAAAGTTTATTGAAGATTTCCGCCATGTTGAAATCCAGGTTTTAGCGGATCAGCATGGGAATGTAATTCATTTGGGTGAACGGGATTGTACGATTCAGCGCCGATTGCAAAAATTGGTAGAAGAATCGCCATCACCAGCGTTGACACCTCAAATAAGGAAGCAAATGGGTGAAGCTGCTGTAAAAGCCGCCAAAGCGGTAGACTATGTTGGAGCAGGTACGATTGAATTTATTTTTGACCGGTCGAGCAAGTCATTCTATTTTATGGAAATGAATACACGTATCCAAGTGGAACATCCGGTAACTGAAATGGTCACTGGCATCGATCTGGTTAAGGAACAAATTAATATTGCTAACGGCAAACCATTATCTATTACCCAGGAAGAAGTTGAATTCGAGGGCTGGGCAATTGAATGTCGGATTAATGCGGAGAACCCGTTTAAAAACTTTATGCCTTCACCAGGCAAAATTGCGATGTATTTACCACCAGGCGGTTTAGGGGTTCGCGTTGATTCAGCAGTATATCCGGACTACACCATACCGCCATATTATGATTCCATGATTGCGAAATTAGTCGCCTATGGGCCAACAAGAAAAGAAGCCATTCAACGGATGAAACGTGCCTTGGATGAATATGTTATTGAAGGGATTTATTCGACGGTTCCGTTTCATCGGATCATTATGGACCATGAAGTGTTTGTTGGCGGTGATTTTAATACGAAATTCCTGGAAGAACATCCGATTGAGGAAATTGAATAAGGTGAGTGTTCAAAAGGAGGGTAAATATGAGTGAACAACCATTATTAGACGTTAGTGATGATACAAGTCTTGGAAAGGTTGAAATTGCCCCTGAGGTTATAGAGGTAATTACCGGTATTGCAGCCTCTGAAGTAGACGGCCTGTCATCTATGCGTGGCAATTTTGCTGCCGGGGTGGTGGAACGCTTAGGGAAGAAGTCACATGGTAAAGGGGTCAAGGTCGAATTAACTGATTCAGGGATATTGATTGATCTGTATGTCGTTTTAAACTTTGGCGTTTCCATTCCGGAAGTTGCTCAAAAGCTACAAACGAATATCAGACAGACAATTAAAAATATGACTGCACTTGAAATCGCGGAAATTAACATTCATGTCGTTGGGATCCAAATGGAAAATCGTGAACAAGCAGAAACCGACGAATAGAAATAAAAAGCCATGGTCCAAGGAATACGCCCTTGGCCATGGCTTTTATTGCGGAGAATCTATATGATATATCCATGTTCGCAAAGGTGCATGCCCAGCTACCAGAGCGCTTTTACTTTTCATGTAATCATGTTATGATTTGTAGAGATATAATAGAAGGAGTAGTGTTTTGATGAAACGTCATGCGGCAAGAGAGAAGGCCTTTCAAATTTTATTTCAACTGGACATCAATGAAATAAACCCCAAACATGTTGCAGAGGAGCAAGTGAAACAGGATGCATTTTTGGAAAAACTTGTGTCAGGTGTCATCAATCATAAAACAGAAATTGATTCAGTGATTACGAATCATTTGGAGAAATGGTCTATCACCAGGATCGCGACAGTAGAACGGACTATACTGCGAATAGCAACTTATGAATTACGTTATCTTGATGATATGCCAGCAAAAGTTTCCATCAATGAGGCTGTTGAATTGGCACACACGTACGGGGATGACAAGTCCGGTAAATTTGTTAATGGCGTTTTATCACGCATTAACGGGCTGTAATACCGCCTCCTTTTTTAAGCGCGAGTAAACTCAACCAAGAAGAAAGGGTAAACGGCCCATAAATCAAAAGGGGATGAGGACTTGACGGCAGAAGTGATAAATGGTAAGGAATTGGCAGCTGAAATCAAGGCGGAGATGAAGGCAGAGGTATCCCGCTTACGTGAACAAGGACTAATACCACATTTAACGGTAGTGTTAGTTGGAGATGACCCGGCATCAAAATCATATATAAATGGGAAGAAAAAAGCATCCGGGGAAATAGGGATTTCATCGCAAATCATTGAACTTCCCTCGTCTACAACAGAAAAAGAATTGCTTGAATTGATTGACCGGCTCAATCATGATCGGGATGTTCACGGAATATTGGTTCAGTTACCATTACCGGAACATATCCAGGAACAATCGATCATTGAGGCAATTGATCCGGCGAAGGACGTTGACGGGTTCCATCCAATTAATGTTGGTCGAATGATGACAGGTAAGGATTCATTCCTGTCTTGCACACCATATGGAATTATAACCATGCTAAAATCCCGGGATATTCAAATAGCTGGTAAACATGCGGTTGTCATTGGCAGAAGCAATATAGTTGGCAAGCCGGTTGGCCAACTTTTGCTCAATGAAAATGCGACGGTAACGTATTGCCATTCCAAAACAGCGGATTTAAAACATCATACCCAACAAGCAGATATCCTCGTCGTTGCTGTTGGCAGGGCGAATGCAATTGATGCCGATTATTTGAAGGATGGAGCTGTAGTTGTTGATGTAGGAATCAATCGATTGGCTGATGGCTCGCTTACGGGTGATGTTGATTTTGACAGTGCAAAGGCAAGAGCTGCATACATTACACCGGTGCCAAAAGGTGTGGGGCCAATGACGATTACCATGCTATTGAAGAACACGATTAAAGCTGCGATTGGACTGGCAGACCATTGAACGATAAATATCTAACAGTTACGGCCCTGACAAAATATATTAAGCGGAAATTTGATACCGACCCACACTTGCAAATCATTTGGCTAAGAGGAGAAATTTCCAATTTTAAACACCATAGCCGGGGTCATATGTACCTGACGATAAAAGATGAATATTCGCAAGTGCGAGCTGTTATGTTTGCCGGAAATAACCGGTATTTAAAATTCGTCCCGGAAAATGGTATGCGTGTCCTGATCAAAGGGAAAATTGGTGTATATGAACCACAAGGGCAGTACCAGCTTTATATTCAGCAAATGCAGCCCGATGGCATTGGTGCATTGTATTTAGCTTTTGAACAATTAAAGGAAAAACTACATAAATTGGGGTACTTTGAAGAGAGCATCAAGAAACAATTACCAAAATATCCAAAGCATATTGGTGTGATTACTTCACCAACTGGAGCTGCTGTTCGTGATATCATTACAACAATTAAACGAAGGTACCCGATCGTTGAAACGACTGTTATACCGGTGCTTGTGCAAGGACAGGCTGCTGCTGATTCGATTAAACGGGCGATCGAATATGCCAACAAACTGGCAGCATTCGATGTGCTTATTGTCGGTCGAGGCGGCGGTTCGATTGAGGAATTATGGAGCTTTAATGAAGAAATCGTTGCCCAAGCAATTTTTCATTCAGAAATTCCGATCATTTCCGCTGTCGGACATGAAACAGATGTAACGATTAGTGATTACATCGCCGACTTGCGCGCACCAACCCCAACCGGAGCAGCAGAACTCGCTGTCCCTTCACAAGTGGAACTAATGGATAAAATTCAAGGGTTCAAACGCTCCTTGACGAAAATAATGACCCAAAATATCACTCAGGCTGAAACGCATTTAAACCGTATGAAACGGGCATATGCATTTCGGTATCCCGAACAGCTTGTCGTTCAAAAAGAGCAGGAACTGGATAAGCTGGTTGAACGAGTGGAAAAGGGTTTTAATCAAGTGACTGCCGATAAACAACGGTCATTACAAGTGATTGAACAACGTTTACTAAATCAGCATCCCCGAGAATTGTTGGAACAAATGAAAAAGGAATTAAAGCAAATAACCAAACAACAGCGTAATGCTATGAAGCAAATCGTTAAAAGAAAATCTGTAACTTTTGCAAATATGATTGATAAACTATCCTTGTTAAATCCACTGGAAACGATGAAACGTGGCTATGCCATTCCATATGCAGCCAATGGTCAGATTATCCGATCGATAGCGGCTGTAGATTCAAATGAGGACATTTCCGTTCAGCTTGCGGACGGATTACTGGATTGCAGGATTACTGAGAAATACCGGTCACGAAAACTCGATACCGGACAAGGCACGAGTATGGAGGAGGAGCATGATGGAGACGACATCTGAAGAAATTTCGTTTGAAGAGGCCATGTTAGAATTGGAAAAGATTGTAGAACGGCTGGAAGAAGGAGATGTACCTCTGGAAAAGGCCATTTCCTATTATCAGGACGGTATGAAACTTTCTAAATTATGTAATGATAAACTGAAACAGGTACAAGACCAAATGACTAAAATAATGAATGAACAGGGAGAAACGGAACCATTTACGATTCAGGAGGAAGAGTAGTGCCGCAAACATTTGAACAGTATATCGAACAAAACAAGAAAATAATCGATGAGGAATTGCGCCGTTATTGTCAATCATTACGGATTCCCAATCGTTTAAAAGAAGCAATGCTATACTCGCTTGAAGCGGGGGGAAAACGATTGCGTCCAATTTTGCTCATGGCTGGCTTTGAAGCATATGGCAAGGAGAAAAGTAACGTATTGTCAACAGCAGTCGCATTGGAAATGATTCACACGTATTCCCTGATTCATGATGATCTGCCAGCGATGGATAATGATGATTTCCGCCGTGGAAAACCGACAAACCATCGTGTGTTTGATGAAGCGACCGCAATCCTGGCTGGTGATGCCTTATTGACGTACAGTTTCGAAATTATTGCTGATGATCCGCTGCTTACTCAGGACCAGAAGGTGGAGGTTATTAAACTGCTGTCTCAGGCCAGTGGACCAAAAGGAATGGTGGCTGGGCAGATGCTGGATATGGAGGCGGAAAACAATGAAATATCCTTGGCAGAACTGGAAGAAATTCATGCACAAAAGACCGGGGAGTTGTTTGCGTTTGCGATAACGGCTGGTGCATATCTTGGAGGAGCAACACCTGGCCAACTGGAACATTTGCGGGAATTTGCACACTGTTTGGGACTGATTTTTCAAGTTCAGGATGATATTCTTGACGTAATAGGTGATGAAGATAAAATCGGCAAACCGCTTGGCAGCGATGTAACCAACGACAAAAACACATACCCCAAATTATTGAGTCTCGATGGCGCACAAAATAAGAAACAAGTTTATAAAGAAAAAGCGAATACAGCCTTGGAAAAAGCCGGAGCGGAAACTTCCTTACTAATGGAACTAACCGATTATTTTAGTAACCGCGACCATTAAAAACAAAGGCGTTGAAGCCGGCTGTGGATCGCTTTGGATGCAAAAACCGACTTGAGGGATGTCGTCTTATGGCAATGTGAAAGGACCTGCATCCTGACGTCATGATGGTAAAATCGTAGAAATTTGGTGCGAAACATGCTATAATATAGTCAATACGGAATGGTGCAGTATTCTAGTCAGCCCTCCGCTCCTGAAGGCAGGCCTAAAAATCTGCTAAAGGGCACATCGATGAAGTTCCTTGTGTTGGCTTGAGGCGCCCAGCCTTGGGTCAGTGCTGGGAGTTAAGGTTTTAGGGCGATCCACAAAGGCATGTGGGCGATGACCCTATTACCGCGGAGGCCCATATCTGTCGTGATGACTAAGCCTAGGAATCATTATGGAATGGGGTATGAACCTGCTTATGTGAGGGAAGGGACAACTCACATGCAGCGTAGCCTGCCTTGAGTGGTACTTGAGAGGATTGGACTTTAAAAATAGTAAATCAGATGGCCACTGGTTTCACTATTGTTTTCTCCATGAAATCGAGACTGCAAAAGAGGCTAGGGAACGGTTAAAGGCTGTTGAGGAAATCTCCTAGACTGTTCTTATGGACGTATAAAAGAGATTATAGTGTGGACTAAGTGGTAATCCAGTCCGGCTTTTGGTGACAAGCCGAGATGGTTTTAAAGGGGAACCGCCTTTTATGGCAACATTGGGTAACCATCTGGGAAAACCTACTGGACCTAAGCCACAGTTTTAATCTTTTGTACGGCCATTCCGGTTCTACATACCAAGAGTGTTCAAAAGGAGGATAAAAAGGACCAAGAAGTTCGAGGCGGCGTAGTTTTGAGCAGCGGGCTTGTATAGGTTGAGCAGCGGAAAAACAAGCCAACGAACTTCTTCAAAGGAAGGCCGACTAAAAACGGGCTTGCGCTCAGGCGTCGGCATACCCCTTTTGCAAGGGCACGTCATTTTTACCGGACTGTTTGAACATCCTCTAATTTATTCAAATGAGGTAAAGAATGAAATCACATATAAAAAGCTCGATTAAATTTAGTTTAACCACTGCCGTTATCACATTTGTGTTAGCGGCAATTTTTTCAGTCATATCACAGTCATTGTTAAGTGATGTCATGTGGGTTGTTGGATTATTGATTGTACTGTTTATCGTCTTAATTGGCGTGGTATTCGATATGCTGGGAATTGCCGCAACTGCTGCAGATGAGAAGCCATTTCATGCGATGGCTGCTGAAAAAATAAATGGGGCAAAAGAGGCGGTCCGAATTATTCGTAATGCTGACAAGTTTGCCAGTTTTTGTAACGATGTGATCGGTGACATCTCCGGGATTGTTAGTGGAACAGCAACTACTATTGTTGTGTTACAAATTGCCAACATGCTGGGACAAGGCGATGGCTCTTCTGCTCAAATAGCCTTAAACGTGTTTTTAACAAGTTTAGTTGCGGCAATAACTGTGGGCGGGAAAGCATTTGGAAAATATTTTGCGATCCATGCCTCCACGAATATTATTTTTTACACTGGAAAAGTGGTTGCGTTTTTAGATCACCGTTTCAAAATCAAGATATTATCTAAATAAAAAAATCAACAAAATTGAGGATTATGCATATGGCAAAAAAAAGATTGGATGTATTATTAGTTGAAAGGAATTTAATCGATACACGGGAAAAGGCAAAGCGGGTTATTATGGCCGGTTTAGTATTTTCCGACCAGGAGCGGATGGACAAGCCCGGTGTGAAGGTAGACGAAACGATTCCATTGGTTATTAAGGGTAAGCAGATGCCTTATGTGGGTCGGGGCGGCCTAAAACTGGAAAAGGCCTTGAACTATTTTGCGATTTCTGTGAACGGTCGGATTATGGTTGATGTTGGATCATCAACAGGCGGTTTTACCGATTGTGCTTTGCAGCAGGGGGTAACTAGAAGTTATGCCATTGATGTTGGTTATAATCAGCTCGATTGGAAGTTAAGGAATGATGACCGTGTTGTGGTGATGGAGCGAACCAATTTCCGCTATGTAACACCAGATATGCTTGACAAAGGAAGACCGGATTTTGCTACTATCGATGTTTCCTTTATTTCATTAAAATTGATTTTACCTGTTTTAAAAATATTGCTGGCTGAAAACAGTGATATTATTGCCCTAATTAAACCGCAATTTGAAGCGGGGCGTGAACAAGTTGGCAAAAAAGGAATTGTTCGGGATAAGCGGGTACATCTTCAGGTTTTGACAACAATCATTGCATTTGCCAAAGCGGAAGGCTACCAAGTTTTCGATATAACGTACTCACCAATTACCGGCGGCGATGGCAATATCGAATTTTTAGCTCATTTTGGCTGGAATCATGACAAAACTGGTAGAACCATCACCGATTTTGAATTGAGGCAATTAGTCGCCAAGGCACACCATAATTTCATCGTAAAAAAGAGGGAAAATGATGAGTAAAATTCAACGTCATATTAAAATTCGTGAATTAATTACAGAAAACGAAATTGAGACACAGGATGAATTAGTGGATCGTTTAAAAAGTCTTGGATATAATGTCACCCAAGCAACTGTCTCCCGGGATATAAAGGATTTGCATCTGGTAAAAGTACCAACAGGCAAAGGTTTGCATAAGTATAGTCTCCCAGCTGACCAGCGCTTTAATCCCCTGGATAAATTAAAACGCTTAATTGTGGATGCATTTGTCAAAATTGATCATGCCAGCCATTTTATTGTGCTAAAAACATTGCCAGGTAATGCACATGCGATTGGGGTTTTGATTGATAATTTGGATTGGGAAGAGATTATGGGTACGATCTGCGGGGATGATACATGTCTGATTATTTGCCACACGGAGGCTGAATCATTGCTTATTAAAGATCGTTTTTTAAGTATGCTATAATAAAAAAGATACAAAGCTTATTCATTATTTTGTAAGGGGAGACGTAACGTGCTTACGGAATTATCCATTCAAGATTTTGCTATAATTGATCATATTTCACTAACCTTTCAAGAAGGTCTCACTGTTTTAACGGGTGAAACTGGAGCCGGTAAGTCGATTATTATTGACGCCATTCAATTACTTGCCGGTGGACGCGGTTCAGTTGAATTTGTCCGGCATGGCACCAAAAAGGCACAAATTGAAGGTTTGTTTACTATCGAAAATCCGGATCATCCCATTTACAATTGCGGAAAACAATACGGAATTGATATCCAGGATGAAATGGTTGTTTTACATCGAACGATTACAGCAAGCGGGAAAAGCATCTGTCGGGTGAATGGAAAATTGGTAACGTTAGCCATCCTGAAAGAATTTGGAAAAACATTAATCGACATTCATAGTCAGCATGAAACACAAAGCTTAATGGATCCTGATAGCCATATCCGCTTACTTGACATGTATGATCCAGAGGCTATTTCACAAGCTAAAACCACCTACCTACAATTATATGAAAAATTACAAACATTAAAAAAGCGCTATCAGTCGTTATCCGAGAATGAACAAGAAACTGCCCACCGCCTTGATCTTCTTCAATTTCAAATGGACGAGCTGGAAAAGGCAGAACTGCAACCCAATGAAGATGAAACACTAGAAGAAGAACGTGCGGGACTGGCGAATTTTGAACGTATTTATCACGGGCTTCAAGATGCTTATAACGCTCTGTACGGGGAACAAAAAGGTTTGGAATGGTTAAGCATGGCAAGCCAATCACTCCAGGAGAATCAAGCGTACGACAATTTTGTTGCTGAAAAAGCAGAAGAATTGTCCAACCATTACTATATGATTGAAGAATTAACTGTTGCATTGCGTAATTATAGTGAAACATTGCAATACAATCCCGAACGCCTAAATGAATTGGAAGCAAGACTGAATGAAATAAATCGTTTAAAGAAAAAATATGGACCTACTGTTAATGACATCCTTGAGTATATGGCGAACATTGAGGAAGAACTCGAGCAGCTTACCAATAAAGATTCCCATTTGGTTCAATTAGCCGATGAAATAAACGAATTGGAACAAGATGCATATTTGGAAGCAAAACAATTGCATGATATTCGCAAGCTTGCTGCAAAACAATTAACAGAAGCGATTCATCGGGAACTTGCCGGATTATATTTGGAAAAAGCGTCATTTGCGGTTGCTTTCGATGCGAATAACGATGAAACAAATCCGGTTAAACAGCCGCGGTTATCTGAAAATGGCTATGATCATGTACGTTTTCTTATTTCAACCAATCCTGGTGAACCATTAAAGGATATAACAAAAGTGGCTTCTGGTGGAGAATTATCCAGAATTATGTTAGCTATTAAAACCATTTTTGCCAAACACCAAGGTGTAACCAGTGTAATTTTTGATGAGGTGGATACCGGGGTTAGCGGCCGGGTTGCCCAAGCAATAGCCGAAAAGATTTTTCGCATTTCTACTGATTCCCAGGTTTTATGTATTACCCATTTGCCGCAAGTTGCTGCTATGGCTGATACACATCAGTTAATCGAAAAGCATGCGGATAACAATCGAACGGTCACAGCTGTAACCGAGTTAACGACCAAGCAAAAAACTGACGAACTTAGCCGGATGATTACCGGTACGAAATTAACTGATACAGCAAAAGAACATGCAAAGGAATTACTGGATTTGGCCGAAAATTTTAAACAAAAAATACAAATGCAGCTTAATTGACATTCAATAATGGATATCCCCTGAATTATGCTCAAACAACCAGACAATTATGTCTGGTTGTTTGTTTTCTGCGCTAAATATTTGAAAAAGGAAATGTTACACTGCTTTTCTTATCATTCCCCAGTTTAAAAAGGACCTCGTTCGGTCAAATTAGAAATACAGAAATAAATATGGTATGGGCAAGGAACGAGGAGAGTGAATTGATTGAAGCACACAAATAAAATACGAATATTGGTTGGTGTTTTGCTTCTGACAGCGATGATTGCAGTTCCTTTTTTTACACCACTGAAGCAATACCTGTCCATTCCCAATAAATTGGTCACATTCATCAACCAAGCTCCATTTGAAGTTCCTGCTCTAGGAGATAAAATAAAGATTAAAACCGATAACAAAAATGTTCAGGCAATAAACTCCTCCAAATTTCAGGCATCCAAAACGGGAAATAGCCAATTGGTATATAATGTAGCAGGTTTCCCCGTAAAAAAGGTGGATCTTTCCGTTTTAGATGATGTTAAGGTTGTACCTGGCGGCGAATCCATCGGGGTACAGCTCCACACGCTAGGCGTTTTGGTTGTTGGACATCATTTGGTCAAAGGCGATAATGGTGCCTCATCCCCTGGAGAGAAAGCTGACATAAAAGTTGGCGATATCATCCTAAAAATTAATGGGAAATCAGTAAAAGAAATGGCAGATGTAAAGCCTTATGTGGAAGAAGCTGGGGAAAGCGGCGAAGATTTGGATGTAACAATCAAACGGGGAAAAGAAACGATGAAAACCACGCTTCATCCGGAAAAAGATAAAAAATCATCTGAATATCAAATTGGTTTGTATATCCGCGATTCAGCAGCAGGTATAGGAACAATGACATTTTATGAACCCAAATCCAAAAAATATGGTGCGTTAGGGCATGTTATTTCAGATATGGATACGCAAAAACCGATTCAAGTCCATAATGGTACCATTGTCGGTTCCCAAGTGACTTCGATTGAAAAAGGAGATAACGGTGCCCCAGGAGAGAAGCAAGCAAAGTTCTCTGTAAAAGACGATAAATTGGGTAATATAACAAAAAATAGTCCGTATGGGATCTTTGGCAAATTAAAAAAATCTGTTGAAAATGGTATTTACGACAAACCAATGCCAATAGCTTTATCACATCAGGTAAAAGAAGGACCTGCCAAAATCCTAACGGTGGTTGATGGTGAAAAAGTGGAGGCCTTTGATGTCGAAATTGTCAGCAGTGTTCCACAGAAATACCCGGCAACAAAAGGAATGATCATTAAAATTACCGATCCCAAATTGCTGAAAAAAACAGGTGGAATTGTACAAGGGATGAGCGGCAGCCCGATTATTCAAGATGGAAAGGTTCTTGGTGCCGTTACCCATGTATTTGTTAATGATCCAACATCCGGTTATGGTGTTCATATCGAGTGGATGTTGCAGGAGGCGGGAATAAACGTTAATGATTCCCAAAAAAAGGCAAGCTAATAATAAAGGGTACTCAAAAGCTTTGGAAAACATTGCTTTTGAGTATTTTTTATGACAAAATACGACAAAAATAGTAGCGTTTTGTCGTAAAACCGCAATTTTTATCAAATGTAGTCGTAAAACGAAGGTAATCAGAGATATACAAAGTTTTTTCCGTAAAAATTAAAGTTTTTTAAATAAATAGAGGATATTTAAATCAAATGTCGAATACATTACGTAGAGACCGGAAATACATAAAGGAGGAACAAGTCTGTGGAAAAAATAACGGTTTGTTTAGTCGATGATAACAGAGAGCTGATTCAACTTATGGAGGATTATTTCGAAGGACAGCAGGATATCGAGGTTATCGGTACTGCATATAATGGTCGTGATTGCTTGGAATTGTTAGATGACATTGATCCGGATGTTTTGATATTAGACATTATCATGCCACATGTCGATGGACTGGCGGTGCTTAACCAACTACGGGACATGAATAGAGAGCATGATCCAAATGTGATCATGCTGACTGCATTTGGCCAGGAGGAAGTCATGAAAAAGGCAGTGGATTTGGGTGCTTCCTACTTTATTCTGAAGCCGTTCGATTTGGACAATTTGGCGGATCAGATTCGGCAAGTACAAGGAAGCAGCGGTATTAGCCATTCAAACCAGAGAAAATTTAATAAGAAAGAACAAAAGAAAAAAGATTTGGAAGCAAGCATTACCAATATTATTCATGAAATTGGTGTGCCGGCGCATATCAAGGGGTACATGTATTTAAGGGAAGCCATTACCATGGTTTATAATGATATTGAATTATTAGGATCCATAACAAAAGTATTGTATCCGGACATTGCCAAGAAATTCAATACAACGGCATCACGGGTAGAACGGGCGATCCGACATGCCATTGAAGTAGCATGGAGCAGAGGTAATATTGAATCCATTTCGGCATTATTTGGCTATACAGTGAACATTTCCAAAGCAAAGCCGACGAATTCGGAATTCATCGCAATGGTTGCTGACCGATTAAGGCTGGAACATAAGGCAAGTTGATGCAGGCGGGATAAAATAGCACAGTGAATTTGTCGTAACAAACTCACCGTGCTATTTTTGCCGCTATTCGCTGACTTTCAAAAAAATCAGGTGAAAAACGCTTTATATAATGATTGCACCGAACGTTCCAGGTCTACTTCCTGAATACCGAACATCATGGAAACTTCAGATGAACCCTGGTTTATCATCATGATATTGACACCGGAATCGGTAATCGCACTTGTCGCTTTTTTGGCTACGCCGACCGTACTGATCATTCCTTCCCCGACAACCATGATCATTGCCAAATCACGATGAATTTTGATGGTATCAACGTGTAATTCCGATTCTATTCGTTCGATCACTCTTCTTTCTTTCTCTTTTGTGAAGTATTTTTGCCGAATGACAACAGACATATCATCAATTCCCGATGGTGCATGTTCAAATGAAATTTCTTCGTCTTCAAAGATCTGCAATAATTTTCGTCCAAAACCCAACTCACGGTTCATCAGATATTTGCTGACGTAGAGACTGCAAAACCCGTCATCACCGGCAATTCCGACAACACATTGTTCCGTTGGTTCCTTTTCAGCGACCACCATTGTACCTGGTGCATTTGGGTTATTTGTATTTTTGATGCAAACCGGGATTCCTTTTTTAAACGCCGGGATTAATGCTTCGTCATGGAATACAGAGAACCCGGCATATGATAACTCACGCATTTCTTTATAAGTGATAGTGGTTATCTCTTTAGGCTGTTCAACAATCGATGGATTTACGGTATAAACGGAATCGACATCGGTGAAATTTTCGTAAAGTTCGGCTTGTACACCTGCTGCGACAATCGAACCTGTAATGTCAGATCCGCCCCGGGAAAAAGTAACCAACTTTCCTGACTTCGTATATCCAAAAAAACCGGGGATGATTTGCACGCCATCTTGTTGACGTAATTTATACAAATTGGTAAAGCTTTCTTCGAGAACTTGTGCATTTCCAGGTTGATCGCTCACAATAATGCCTGCTATTTCCGGGTTCAAGTATGTAGCTTCAACACCAATTGATGTTAAGTATGCTTGAAGCGCTTTTGCTGAAAAAACTTCACCCAGCGACTTAATGGTATCTACTTTAAGTGAATTTTCTGCATCACTTGCCAATACATCTTCTATGGTTTGGTGAAGCTCATGAGCAATCGCAGACGTTAGGTTAAGTTCCTCAAGGATACTTAGAAAACGATCGTTAACCAGGTCGAGCAAATCTTCATATGGACGGTCCAGATCATCGTTTTCCGATATCTTGATTAACGTATCGGTGATTTTTATATCATCTTTGTAGCGTTTCCCTGGTGCTGACACCACAATAAATTTTCTTGCTGGATCCTGTTTAATAATCGCACCGACTTTTTTGATTTGGTTCGCACTTGCTACCGAACTTCCTCCAAATTTTGCTACCTTCATAATATCTCTCCAATAAATAAAGATTTATAATAATGTTACAAATGGTACCACATTATTAGTCTTTTGTGTATAAAAAAAGATAACTAAATTACATAATTAGTCATCTTTTATTCGCATGTATCTGTTTTTTAACAGCTTGCCGTTTACGGTCGCGGTGGACGATAAAACCGCCGATAAATCCGATTCCTGCAGCAAAAAGGATAAAGCCGATAAAAAATTGCAGGCCGATGTGGAGAAAGACTGCTGTTAGTTCATTAAATAATGCATCCCGCATCAATTTTATACCATAGGCCGCGATAACTCCTGGAACAACCAGTATTAAGACCGCAATTATTCGCATGTTCATTCTCCTTTGAATGTAAAAAATTTTGCTCATCATTTTTATTGCTTTCCGTTTGCGCTTGATGACTTTGTCCATTGCCAGTATAGCAAAAAACTATGAAGATAGAAACGATGTAATGTTTGCTGAAATGTGCAGATTAGCGTATGATAATAATATGCAAAAAATTGCAAGGTGGGGTTTAATGAAACGGGTGCTGATTGTTGGGGCAGGTAAGGGTGGAACCGCTTTACTGGAAATGTTATATGTAGCTGATCGGATGCAGGTCGTAGCGATTATTGACCATAATCAACAGGCAAAAGGGCTTGAACTGGCCAAAATCTATGGTATTCCAACCGGTTCAAACTGGAAGGAATGGATGGATGAGGACGTCGATATTGTCATTGAGGTGACGGGGAATGAACAAGTACTTGATGAATTAATGCAAACAAGTCATGGGAAAATGATTGTAATTCCTGGTTCCATTGCCTATATTATTGTCGAATTATTAGACGAAAAGGAATCATTATTTCGCCATATCAAAACACAAATGAATCATCAACACCTGATCCTGAATAATATTCGCGATGGCATGATTGTCGTTGATAATCAAGGTATTGTTCAATTTGTCAACAAAAGCACAGAACGAATCACGGGCATTGCAAAAGAGGCTTCTGTGGGTAAGCCAATTACGGATTTAATCGCCCAAAGCAGACTCCCCCATGTATTACATAGCCGGGTAAAGGAAGTGAATCAGAAATTACTTTTGGAAAACGGCAAGCAGGTTATTACCACAAGGATCCCAATGATTGATGCAGATGGTGAGCTGGTTGGAGCCTTCGCCGTCTTTAAGGATATTACCGAAGTGATGACCCTTGCAGAAGAAAATACTGATTTAATTGAAATTAAAACCATGCTGGAGGCGATTATTCATTCATCCGACGAAGCCATATCGGTTGTTGATGAAAACGGCAAGGGTATTATGATTAATCCGGCGTATACGAAGATAACCGGTTTAAAAGAAATGGATGTGGTCGGCAAACCGGCAAATGTTGATATTTCAGAAGGTGAAAGTATACACATGGAAGTGTTAAAAACCCGCAAGCCTGTACGGGGGGTTCGAATGAAGGTTGGAGCTGCCAAACGTGATGTGCTGGTCAATGTTGCTCCTGTAATCGTGGATGGCAAGATCAAAGGGAGTGTTGGCGTTCTCCATGATGTATCCGAAATAAAAGCATTGACCAATGAGTTAAAGCGGGCACGGCAGATCATTCGTAACTTAGAGGCCAAGTATACATTTGACGATATAATTGGTGATTCTCCGGAATTGAAACTTGCGCTTGAACAAGCGAAGATCGGGGCGCGCACACCGGCAATTGTCCTGTTAAGGGGTGAATCTGGAACGGGGAAAGAGCTGTTTGCCCATGCGATTCATAACGAGAGTGACCGCAAGCATAACAAATTCATCAG
This sequence comes from Lentibacillus daqui, assembly GCF_027186265.1. NCBI lineage: Bacteria > Bacillati > Bacillota > Bacilli > Caryophanales > Bacillaceae > Lentibacillus > Lentibacillus daqui. The sequence goes on from NZ_CP114176.1 coordinate 1,708,064, forward strand.
AGTGAATTGTGCAGCCATTGCAGAGTCAATTCTGGAGAGTGAATTATTTGGCTATGAAGAGGGGGCATTTTCCGGAGCAAAACGTGGTGGGAAACGCGGCTTTTTTGAAGAGGCAAACATGGGAAGTATTTTTCTTGATGAAATTGGTGAATTATCATTACATACGCAGGCCAAATTATTGCGGGTGCTACAAGAAAACGAAATCGTCCGTGTCGGGGGGACAGACCCGATTCCGATCAATGTTCGTATTATTACCGCAACCAATGTAAACTTGGAAAAAGCGATTATGAACAAAACATTCAGAGAAGATTTATATTATCGCTTGAACCGTTTGCCAATCTATATTCCTGCACTACAAGAGCGCAAAACTGATTTACCATGTCTGATTGAACATATAATTGAAAAAATTAATCGGGATTATGGTCGCCATGTCCGCTCGATTTCTACCAAAGCTTTATTGCGACTGGAAAAATATCACTGGCCGGGCAATGTTCGGGAATTGGAGAATGTAATTGGCCGCGCAATCATTTATATGGACATGAATGAAGAAGAAATCAACGTGGAACATATTCCCGATTTGGATTTGGCATCTATTAAGCAAAATCCGGAAGCACAGGTTTCAAAAATAAAGCACACGAGAACTTCACTAAAGCATGCCATAGAAAATTATGAAAAACAGTATATTAAAAAAGTGTACCAACAGAACAATTATAATAAAACTAAAACAGCAAAAGATTTAGATGTTTCCATTCGTAATTTGTATTATAAAATGAGTAAATATCAAATTGAAAAAAGTAACCTGCAAGACCTTTCATAAGTGCAAAATTTTGCATGGTAATCTCTAAAGGAAATGAAGCGCTTACAAAGGAGTTTAATTGGCATGGAAATTGCAATATTATTTTAGGCACTTCAACACGATACACAACTAAGTATAATGAACAATCCTGATGCAACATAGGGGTTCATTTGGGGAGGAATAGAAAATGGAACTATTTAATTATATGGAAAAAGACGACTATGAACAATTGGTTTTTTGTCAGGATAAAAATTCAGGACTCAAAGCAATTATTGCAATTCATGATACAACGCTTGGTCCTGCCCTTGGTGGAACAAGGATGTGGACATACGATTCTGAGGAAGAAGCAATAGAAGATGCATTACGCCTGGCTAAAGGGATGACATATAAAAATGCTGCAGCCGGTTTAAACCTTGGCGGCGGAAAAACGGTTATTATTGGTGACCCGAAAAAAGATAAGAATCCGGAGATGTTTCGGGCGTTTGGACGTTATATTCAAAGCTTGAATGGACGGTATATCACAGCCGAGGATGTTGGCACCACAGTTGACGATATGGATCTGATTCATATGGAAACAGATTTTGTAACAGGGATATCTCCAGAATTCGGCTCATCCGGTAATCCATCTCCTGTCACCGCATATGGGGTATACAAAGGGATGAAGGCAGCAGCAATGGCCGCGTTTGGATCTGATTCCTTAACCGGAAGGACTATTGCCGTACAAGGGGTTGGCAATGTTGCTTTCAACGTTTGCAAGTATTTGCATGAAGAAGGGGCAAATTTGATTGTTACCGACATCAACAATGAAGCAGTCGATCGGGCTGTTGATGCTTATGGTGCAAAGGCGGTTGACCCAAATGACATCTATAGCGTGGAATGTGATATTTATGCACCATGCGCACTAGGTGCCACCATTAACGATGAAACAATTCCACAGCTCAAGGCAAAAGCAATTGCGGGCTCGGCAAACAACCAATTAAAACACCCGGAACATGGAGATATTATTCATGAAAAAGGGATTGTTTACGCTCCTGACTATGTGATTAATTCTGGTGGCGTTATTAATGTAGCCGATGAATTACAAGGTTATAATCAGGATCGGGCAATGCGAAAAGTAGAAACCATTTATGACAGCTTAACGAAGGTGTTTGCCATCGCCAACCGGGATCAAATTCCTACCTACGTTGCTGCAGATCGCATGGCTGAAGAGCGCATTGCTTCTGTCAGCAAATCCCGCAGCCAGTTCCTGTTAAATGGACATCATACATTAAGCCGTAGATAATGAAGGTTGACTGGATTGGAACATCCATTTTAAATCAATAGTATAAAGTCCTGGTTCAACCACGATATAATATATTTGAAAATGAAACATTGATTTTGAAAAAGGAGAATGGAGTTATGACGGAAGAATATGATCTTGCCATTCTTGGTGGAGGAACAGGTGGCTATGTAGCTGCCATCCGTGGTGCCCAGTTAGGAATGAAAGTGGCTGTTGTTGAAAAGGAGCAACTCGGAGGCACATGCTTACATCGCGGGTGCATTCCTTCAAAGGCATTGCTCCGAAGTGCCGAGGTGTTCAGACAAACGAAAGAAGCAAATATTTATGGCGTCGAAACAAGTGATGTCACATTGAATTTTGCCAAGGTTCAAGACCGAAAAAAACGTGTGGTGCAAACCCTGCACCAGGGTGTAAAAGGATTAATGAAAAAAGGGAAAATTGATGTGTATGAAGGTTTTGGCCGAATACTTGGCCCTAGTATATTCTCACCAATGCCCGGAACGATTTCTGTTGAATATGCAAACGGGGATGAAAACACGATGATCGTTCCCAAAAATGTATTAATTGCCACTGGTTCAGCTCCAAAATCATTACCTGGATTAACGATTGATGGGGAACATGTCATGAATTCTGACCATGCATTACAAATGGAAGAATTGCCGGCATCGCTCATTATTGTTGGTGGTGGAGTTATCGGGGTTGAATGGGCATCTATGCTTGCTGATTTCGGTGTCGATGTGACTTTATTGGAATACTTGCCATATATTCTGCCAACAGAGGATGAGGCGATTGCCAAGGAAGCTGAAAAACTGTTAAAGAAAAAAGGAATTTCTATTGTTACTGGTGCAAACGTGTCAACAGAGTCATTAGCTATCGAAAATGGGGTACGAATCCAAGTCGAGGTAAATGGGGTGCCGGAAAGTTTTACAGCGGAGAAAATGCTTGTTTCAGTTGGACGCCTGGCAAATACAACCAATATCGGGATAGAGAATACGGACATCGTGGTGGATCATGGGATGATAAAAACCAATCAGTATTATCAAACGAAGGAATCCCATATTTATGCAATTGGAGATTGTATTGGCGGCATGCAGCTGGCCCATGTTGCTTCACATGAGGGGATCATTGCGGTGGAGCATATGGCTGATCAAGCCCCAGAGCCAATTGACTACGATACTATTCCTTCTTGTATTTATTCCAGCCCGGAAATAGCAAGTGTCGGCTTAACGGAAAAGCAAGCCACAGAACAGGGAAAAGAAATAAAGGCAGGCATATTTCCATTCCAGGCGATTGGTAAAGCACTCGTATATGGTGAGCCGGATGGTTTTGTTAAAATTGTCGCGGATAAACAAAATGATGATTTGTTGGGAGTCCATATGATCGGACCTCATGTCACTGATATGATATCCGAAGCCGGGCTTGCCAAGATACTTGATGCTACCCCATGGGAAATTGCTGAAAGCATTCACCCGCATCCAACTTTATCTGAAATAATTGGCGAAGCTGCACTTGCTGTTGATGGCAAACAAATTCACGGATAATCCATTTTTCTTAAGGTGTGTTCAAAAAGGACCGGGGTGCTTAGTCAAAGCTCCCCTTTGAAATGTGAATTCTTCTCGGGCTTATTGAACATCCTCTATAGGCAAACAAAGCCGAAAATAATAGATTGTTAAGAAGGAGGCACCATTTATGGCAAATAACCGACATGAAACACTGGGTTTGTCAGATGATCAGGTTTTAGATATGTATAAAACCATGTTACTGGCAAGAAAAATTGATGAACGGATGTGGCTGTTAAATCGCGCAGGGAAGATTCCTTTTGTCATTTCCTGCCAAGGACAGGAGGCAGCACAGGTTGGCGCGGCTTTTGCATTAAACCGGGAAAAAGACTATGTCGCACCGTATTACCGGGATATGGGTATTGTACTATCGTTTGGCATGACGACACGTGATCTCATGTTATCCGGTTTTGCGAAAGCAGAAGATCCAAACTCCGGCGGACGGCAGATGCCCGGGCATTTTGGCCAAAAGAAAAACAGAATTATTACCGGATCATCCCCGGTAACAACTCAAGTTCCACATGCGGTTGGTGTCGCGCTGGCTGCAAAAATGGAGAAAAAAGACATTGTATCCCTCGTTACGCTAGGAGAAGGATCTTCCAACCAGGGTGATTTTCATGAAGGATTGAATTTTGCTGGCGTCCATAAATTACCAGTGATTACCATGGTTGAAAATAATAAATATGCTATTTCGGTACCGATTGAACGGCAATTGGCTTGTGAAAAAGTATCTGACCGGGCAAGTAGTTATGGTATGCCTGGTATGACAGTCGACGGTAATGACCCGCTGGCAGTATATGAAGCAGTTAAAACGGCACGCGAACGAGCGGTTAATGGTAAAGGTCCGACTTTAATTGAAACTGTCTCCTATCGGCTGACCGCTCATTCCAGTGATGATGATGACCGCCAATATCGAAATAGTGAAGAAGTGGAAGCGGCCAGAAAAAAAGATTCTATCGTTACATTTGCAGCATATTTACGTGAAAAGGAAATCCTGACAGACGCACTTGAACAAGAGATTCTGGATGACATTGCTGTAAAAGTCAATGAAGCGACCGATTATGCGGAAAATGCAGCATACGCCGAGCCGGAAGAAGCATTGAAATTTGTCTATGAATCGTAGGGAGGGAGATTGATTATGCCAGTAATGTCGTATATTCAGGCTGTAACCACAGCATTAAGAGAAGAAATGCAGCGGGATGAACATGTATTTATCCTGGGGGAAGATGTTGGTAAAAAAGGTGGTGTGTTTGGGGCAACAAAGGGGTTATTTGATGAATTTGGCGATCTAAGAGTGATGGATACCCCACTCGCTGAATCTGCTATTGCGGGTGTTGGAATTGGTGCGGCCATGTACGGAAAGCGTCCGGTCGCAGAAATGCAGTTCGCGGATTTCATTATGCCTGCCGTCAACCAGATTATCTCCGAGGCAGCCCGTATACGCTACCGTTCAAACAATGATTGGGAATGTCCGATTACTATTCGTGCACCGTATGGCGGAGGGGTTCATGGCGCGCTGTACCATTCCCAATCGGTCGAAGCAATGTTTGCCAATCAGCCAGGTTTAACCATCGTTATGCCCTCTTCGCCATATGATGTGAAAGGTTTATTAAAAGCATCCATCCGCAGCAATGATCCAGTTTTGTTTTTTGAACATAAACGTGCATACCGGTTGCTGAAAGGGGAGGTGCCAGACGATGATTACGTGTTGCCGATTGGTAAAGCAGATGTGAAGCGGGAAGGATCAGACGTTACGGTGATTACATATGGGATATGTGTCCAATTCGCTTTGCAGGCAGCCGAAAAATTGGCGGAGGAAGGAATTGATGTGCATATTGTTGATTTACGTACCATCTATCCTCTTGATAAAGACACGATTATTGAAGCAGCGCAACGGACGGGAAAAATACTGCTGATTACGGAAGATAACAAAGAAGGAAGTATTATTGGAGAAGTTGCGGCTATTATTGCTGAAAATTGTTTGTTTGACCTCGATGCCCCTGTTAAACGACTGGCGGGACCAGATATTCCAGCTATGCCATATGCACCAACAATGGAAAAATACTTCATGGTCAATCCAGATAAAGTGGAAACTGCGATACGGGATTTGGCGGAATTCTAAAGAAGGCATATACAATTGGAAAAGTGACGGATATTCACGAAGGAGGGATTATATGGCCACTGAGAAAATTACGATGCCCCAGCTTGGCGAAAGTGTTACGGAAGGTACCATTAGCTCCTGGTTGGTAAAAGTCGGCGATAAGGTGAATAAATATGACCCAATCGCAGAGATATTGACCGATAAAGTGAACGCTGAGGTACCATCCACATTTACGGGTGTGGTAAAAGAGCTCGTTGCCCAAGAAGGAGATACCATTCCGGTTGGTGAACTAATCGGTTATATCGAAACAGAAGAAGCAATAAAAAATGAACAGGGCGCAACCAAAGCAGATGAAAATCAGGAAATAGTTCATGCAGTCCAGGAGGATATTGAAACGGATCAATCCATGAAAACCCGGTATTCCCCTGCTGTATTACGGATGGCCCAGGAAAATAATATTGATTTGACCAAGGTAAATGGAAGTGGGAGAAGCGGCCGGATAACCAGGAAGGATATCGAAAAAATAATCGCATCCGGAAAGACACCGGAACCGACAACAGCAGAACAAACGGCACAAGACCAACAAACACATCAAACGATCCAACAACCATCATTATCTGCTGGTCTCGAGCAACAGACAACTAACACCGGGGATATTGAAATCCCAGTTACCGGCGTGCGTAAAACAATTGCCCAGAATATGGTTCGTTCCAAACAGGAAATTCCCCATGCCTGGATGACCGTTGAAGTAGATGTGACAGATCTTGTATCGTATCGTAATCAAATCAAAGATGACTTTAAACAAAAAGAGGGATTTGGGCTTACCTTCTTTGCCTTCTTTGTCAAAGCTGTCGCCCAAGGATTAAAAGAATATCCGCAACTCAACAGCACCTGGGCAGGCGATAAAATTATCCGAAAAAAGGATATTCATATATCAATTGCAGTAGCGAATGAAGATAAATTATTTGTTCCGGTAATTAAACATGCCGATGAAAAAAGTATTAAAGGCATTGCAAAAGAAATCTACGCGCTTGCCGACAAAGCGCGTACCGGCAAGTTAACCCCGGATGATATGCAGGGTGGTACATTTACGGTGAACAACACCGGTACGTTTGGCTCGATACATTCCATGGGCGTTATTAATCATCCACAAGCAGCAATTCTCCAGGTGGAATCAATTGTCAAACGCCCAATGATTATTAATGACATGTTTGCTGCCAGAGATATGGTGAACCTATCCCTGTCACTGGATCACCGGATTTTGGATGGCCTTGTTTGCGGCAGATTTTTGGCAAAGGTTAAAGCAATATTGGAAAACATGAATAAAGATACAACATCGATTTATTAGTGCGTGTTTTGCAAGAAGGTATTACAGGGCAGGCACTTTGAATTGAAATCCTTTGATAAAATTGATAAGCTATGAATAGGATTTAACAATATTTCAATTAAGGGGATGGAAGTTCAGATGGATTTTAATCTATTTATGAATGATGTAGTCGATGCTGCACGCAGAGATATCGTCGAAGCTGGATACGAAGAATTGAAGAGTCCAGAACAAGTAGATGAGGCACTCAACCGTAAAGGGACAACGCTGGTAATGGTTAATTCAACTTGTGGTTGTGCCGGTGGTGTTGCTCGTCCAGCTGCTGCAAACGCCATTCATTATGATAAACGACCAGATAATCTGGTAACTGTTTTTGCCGGACAGGATCAGGAAGCAACCGAGCAGGCCAGAACCTATTTTGAAGGATATCCGCCTTCATCACCATCGTTTGCTTTTCTAAAAGACGGAAAAATTGTGACAATGCTGGAGCGTCATGATATTGAAGGTTTTACAGCGATGGATGTAATGGGTAAACTGCAACATATTTTTGATGAAAATTGTGAAGAAGTATAAAAACTTCAATATCTTTTTGAGGCTGTCTCATAGATTTACGGGTCAGCCTCATTTTTGGTCAATAATGTAAATGTTCGCTTGTTAAGGGAGCTTTGTATCGTGAAAATTGGCTATCGGACCATTAAAACAGCAATAGGTACACCGGTTGCGATTACGCTCGCTCAATTGGTTGGTGTAACTAATTATGTATCTGCGGGTATTTTAACGATGCTGTGTATTCAGCCATCAAGAAAACGATCCGTCTTAAGTGCGTGGGATCGCTTTTTGGCATGTACATTAGCACTCATTTTCTCTTTTGTATTTTTTGAAACAATCGGCTATAATCCAATATCAGTGGGAATTATGCTGTTACTGTTTATTCCCGTTACCGTACTTCTAAAAGTATCACAAGGTATTGCCACAAGTTCGGTTATTATTTTGCAGTTATATGGTGCCGGACACATTACTGTACGATTTATTTTCGAAGAGTTCTTATTGATATTGGTAGGAGTTGGCGTTGGATTACTGGTTAATTTATATATGCCTAGTTTGGAAAAAAAGTTAAAACGAATGCAGCGAAAATTGGAAAAAAACTTTCAAACGATTCTTATGGAAATTGCCTCGTACATACGGGATAGAAATGAATCATGGAGTGGAAAAGAAATTACCGAGGTAGAACATATTCTGGAAGAAGCGAATGACCTTGTGGAACGGGATATGGAAAATCATTTACTGAGACAGAAGCACCCCTATCAGGATTACTTTATCATGCGGAAAGAACAGTTTGAAGTTTTGCGGCGAATGCTTCCGCTTGTCACCAAACTGCCAAATACCGTAACTATTTCGGAATCGATTGCCGACTTTTTTGAGAAATTATCCCAATCCGTCCATCCTGAGAATACGGCAGAACTGTTTTTGGATGAACTGGAAAACCTCAAGAAAGAGTTTGACGAAGAACCACTGCCAAAGACACAGGAGGAATTTGAAACAAGGGCAAACCTGTTTCGATTGCTGCATGATATTGAAGACTATTTAATATTGAAAAAGAAATACAAGGCAAGCGATGTGGACAAAAATAAAAAGACTGGTACCGACCAAACAGGCCGGTAGTCCAGTCTTTGGAATATTGCTATAAAAACATGGCTAGTCCAGTTGTAAGTGATGTTAAAAGCATGGCAAGTATCATCAGGTAGACAATAAGTTTAAATCGTTTCTGTTGTTTTGAGTGTTTCTTTTGCGTTGGTTTTACTTGTTTGTTTTTTGGTTTTTGTACCACCAGTATTCCTCCCTCATTGGCGAATCCTACCTGTATTTTATCGTTAAAAGTTGGTTGGGACAAGTGTAAACAAGATGAAGGGAGAAAATTGCATGGAGTTCCATCAAGTGGCCAGTATTATAAGATTTTTACAAATGTAGATAATGATAATCTGAAAAGTAGAGGAAGTGTAAGGTAATGGTTCAAATAAATCAAGATCGTCTAGTAGAAGAATTTATGGAATTAGTGCAGATTGATTCGGAAACAGGTCAGGAAAGTAAAATAGCAGAGGTCTTAAAACAAAAGTTTACAGACTTAGGTCTTGATGTTGTAGAAGATGATAGTAAGTCAGAGACAGGACATGGTGCAGGAAACTTAATTTGCCATTTGGAAGGAACAAAGGACAATGTGGATACGATTTATTTTACATCACATATGGATACAGTTGTCCCTGGAAATGGTGTCAAACCCTCCATTCAGGATGGATATATTGTTTCTGATGGAACAACCATTCTTGGCTCTGATGATAAAGCCGGACTAGCGGCTATCCTGGAAATGATTCGTACTTTAAAAGAAAACGAGATCGAACATGGTGATATCCAATTCGTTATCACGGTAGGAGAAGAATCCGGTTTAGTTGGTGCAAAATCCTTGGATCCGGCAATGCTTAAGGCGAAATACGGCTATGCAATTGATAGTGATGGTACGGTAGGGGATATTGTTGTTGCCGCACCTACGCAGGCCAAAATATTTGCGGTCATGAAAGGAAAGACTGCCCATGCCGGAGTTGCACCGGAGAATGGTATATCGGCCATCACCCTTGCAGCCAAAGCAGTTGCAAAAATGCCTTTGGGCCGAATTGATGAAGAAACGACTGCCAATATTGGCCGATTCGAAGGTGGAAAACAGACGAACATTGTTTGCGATTATGTGGAAATATTAGCGGAAGCACGCTCGCTTGTTCCGAAAAAGATGGAGGAACAGGTGGCGAAAATGAAAGAAGCATTTGAATCAACGGCGAACGAACTTGGAGGCAGTGCCGAAGTAAATGTGAAAGTGATGTATCCAGGTTTCAAGCAAACACAGGGTGACCAAGTTGTTGAAGTAGCTCGCAATGCTGCCAAAGCAATCGGCAGGGAGAGCAAATTGTTAAAAAGCGGCGGCGGTAGTGATGCGAACGTGATTGCTGGATTTGGCATTCCAACGGTGAATTTAGCCGTTGGTTATGAGGATATTCATACGACCAATGAACGCATTCCTGTTGACGAACTGGTCAAAGTTACGGAATTAATCACTGCAATTGCTCAAGAAGCAGCCAAACAATAATAACTGGAATTTCACGAAGAGGCTGGGACATAACTAGCCAAAAATAGTAAATAAAAAGGTTCCAAGCAAATCAAAAGTTTGCTTGGAACCTTTTTTGTGGAGTTGTTTCTATCTTCCGGTACTAATTTACTGTTCGTGGCGGTGTACTTTCTCAAGTTCACCGCCATCAATGCAATTCCTAATTCATTTTTCACTTTCTGTTTTCCTCTAACGGAAAAACGAGTGAAACGCAAATTAGCCTTCAGAAAGCCGAACGCTGGTTCTACATCGATTTTACGTTTTCCGTAAATTTCACCAGTTTTCTCGTCTGAAAGCTTCGCACGTACATATTCTTTTTGGGATTCCCACTTTTCATTAATGTAGACTCTTCGGTTGTTCCCTTCTTTTGCTTTCGTGCATAAATCGCGGAGTGGACAGCCCGAACAGTGCTCACATTCGTACACTTTAAATTCACGGGTGAATCCGTACCTGTCTGTTCGTTTGGAATGATGGCTAAATCGTACTTTCCGTCCATTTGGGCACAGAAAAGTATCTTCGTCCTCATTATAATCCCAATTATCTACATGAAAAGCGTTGTCCTTATGCTTCTTTTTCTTCTCCTTTCGATATTGATTGTATGTAATAAGTGGCGTTCGATTTCGGTTCTCGATGATATCTTCATAATTCTGTTCACTGCCATATCCGGCATCCGCGACAACGTGTTCCGGCAGTTCGAAAAAGTTTTCTTCAATCGAGTCGAGAAAAGGAATTAAGGTGCGTGTATCCGTCGGGTTTGGGAAAACATCGTAAGCGAGCGCGTATTGACCTTCCGTTGCAATCTGGACATTGTAACCAGCTTTCAATTGACCGTTCTTCATGTAGTCATCCTTCATGCGCATAAACGTCGCATCTGGATCCGTTTTTGAGTAACTATTGCGATCACCAAAAATCTCCATATCGTTTTGATACTTTTGTTTACGGTTGATGAAATCGGTAAATTTCTTGCGAGCTTGTTTTGGAAATTTACGTTCGGAACGGATTTTCTTTCGTTCGCTACCAACCTCACAAGCTTCGATTTTTTTATCGTATTCCTCAACCTTTTCATCTAACTTTTCGACTACTTCTCCCATTTCTTTAACGGAAAGTTCCTCTTCTGTTTCTCGCTCTATTGCCGGGATGATCTCCTTCTCCAACAGCTCATCATACAGTTGATTGGACTTTTCGATTAGCTTATCACTATATTTTTCAACGGATTTCCGCCACACAAAGGTGAACTTATTGGCGTTCGCTTCAATTTTTGTACCATCAATAAAAATGGCTTCCTCTTCAATCAATTCCTTTTCCACAAGCTGATTCCGGAACTGGACAAAGCATTCACGCAATAACTTTTCGCTGTGTGGATTAGAACGGAATCGATTGATCGTGCGATAGCTGGGTTCATGTCCTTGAGCCAACCACATCATGCGGATACTATCCTGTAATAAAGCTTCTATTTTACGACCAGAAAACACGGATTGCGTATACCCACACAAAATGACTTTCAACATCATGCGAGGATGGTACGCAGGACGGCCGGTTTGTCGTATAAAGTCATCGAAAACCTCTTCAGGAATACTCTCGACAAGATCATTGATCGCAAAAGCAATATCATTCTCTTTCAATTTAATTTCTAAATCTAGCGGCAAAACTACCTGATTCATGGTATAATGTTTAAACATAAGGACACCTCCATAAATTATTGTGTAGTTACTTTAATTTTATCAAAGGGTGTCCTTTTTGTTTACTAAAATAATGTCAAAAAAGGCGTGGGGCCTACACTTTTTTAGTGTAAGCTCCTACGCCTTAATTTTTATTTACTGGAGTTTTGTCCCAGCCTCTTCATATATGTTATAATGTTAGAAACAACAGTTCGCAAAGGGTGGATAACATGTCTCAATGGTATCCGAAAAACGGACGGGTAATTTTCCATATTGATATGAATTGTTTTTATGCATCAGTTGAAATGGCTTATAATCCTAAGCTAAAAGGGAAACCGCTGGCAATTGCCGGAAATCCTGAGGAACGAAAAGGAATTGTGGTAACCAGCAGTTACGAGGCCAGGGAAAAAGGGGTTAAAACAACGATGACATTGTGGCAGGCACGCAAACTATGTCCCAATTTGATTGTCATGAGACCTAATTTTGATCGATATCGAACCGCTTCAACGGAAATGTTTAAAATGCTTGCTGCAATCACCCCGTTCGTACAACCGGTCTCCATTGACGAAGGTTATATGGATATTACGGAATGCGAACAGCTTGGCGATCCGATTACGATTGCCGAAAAATTGCAGAAACAAATCAAAAACGAGCTGGATTTACCTTGCAGCATTGGCATTGCGCCAAATAAATTTTTGGCAAAAATGGCCTCCGATATGAAAAAGCCAATGGGGATTACCATTCTTCGTAAGCGTGATCTTCCTCAGAAGTTATGGCCACTTCCAGTTGGTGAAATGTATGGCGTTGGGGAAAAAACAGCCCGTAAATTAAACGCGATTGATGTCATAACCATTGGTGATTTGGCCCGTCATGATGTATACCAGCTTAAACAGGTTTTGGGAATTAATGGAGAACGATTACAAAACCGGGCTAATGGCGTGGATCCAAGACCGGTTGATCCAGATGCTGTTAATGAGTTTAAAAGCATTGGCAGTTCACAAACATTACCTGAAGATACGACCGATGAAACAGAAATCCGTAAACTGATGCACCAGCTTGCTGAAAATGTGGAACGCAGGATGAGACGAAAACAGGCAGCAGGAAGCAGTGTTCAAATCATGATTCGCTATCATGACCGCAAAACAATTACCAGAAGCAAAAAACTGCAAACATATATTGAGACAAAAGAGGATATTCTTCAAGCTGCCAATGAATTATTTCAAAAACACTGGAATTTGGAGCCAATCCGTTTGCTTGGTATAACGGTTCAGGATGTGGATGAGAAACAAAATATCGCCTACCAACTGGATTTATTCACGTATGAGCAGGAAGCGGAAAAGGAAAAGCTCAATAAGGCAATTGATGAATTAACCACAAAATACGGCAAAAACCCATTTAGGAAGTTGACGAATCTTGAAAAGGATGAACAACCACATACAAGTTTTCAAAAGGATTTTCTGGATGATTACAAGAGATAAGTGCTCACATCATTATGTATGGTGTGGGCTTTTTTGTGGGGATCAAGCATAAAATGTATGTGGGCTGCGTATTTTATGTTGACAATCCCTACCAGTATTGTTAACATTAAAATCAATCAACAATTAAAGATTCTTATCAAGAAAGGTGGAGGGACTGGCCCTGTGATACCTGGCAACAGACTGTGGCAGTACTGTGCTAATTCCTGTGAACGTGTATGTGTTCAGAAGATAAGAAGGAGCCATATGTGATTAAATGTGGTTTACCCTCTTCTTGTCTTAAAGGAAGAGGATTTTTTAGCTATTTAATCATAAAAAAAGGGGGAGAAGGAGCATGAACATTAAGGAGCAAAACAATATTCTTGAATCGATTTATTCAGAGCTGGATCAGAATTTGGAGGAAATTATCGGTTGGAGAAGGTATATGCACCAACACCCGGAACTTTCATTTCAAGAAGAAAACACTGCTAAATTTATTGAAGAAAAACTGATCGGATTCGGACTGAAGGTAAGGACAAACATTGGTGGTAATGGACTCATCGGCATTTTGGAAGGAAATCAACCCGGAAAAACAATTGCATTGCGCGCAGATTTCGATGCCTTGCCGATTGAAGATCAAAAGGATGTACCATATAAATCATTAAACCCTGGTGTCATGCATGCATGCGGTCATGATGGTCATACCGCTGCTTTATTGGGAACAGCTAAAACCCTCAGCAAGTATCGCCGGTATATAAATGGTACGATCATCTTCATTTTCCAACCTGCTGAAGAGCTGCCTCCCGGGGGAGCAAAATATATGATAGAAGAAAATGTACTAGATGGCGTAGACTACGTATTCGCTGCACATCTTGCATCTGACATTCCATTGGGGAAAATTGGTGTAGGGGCAGGATATAAAGCAGCTGCAGTCGACAAATTTGAAATTACAATTGAAGGAACTGGAGGCCATGGAGCAAGGCCACATCAATCCAATGATCCGATTGTTATTGGCAGTGATATTGTCAATGCCTTGCAAAAAATCGTCAGCCGGAGAGTCGATCCATTAAAATCGGCGGTCGTCACGCTTGGTGTGTTTCAGGCGGGAAATGCATTTAACGTTATCCCTGAAACTGCACGATTGGAAGGAACGGTACGTACATTTGATGAAAAAGTAAGAACGCAAGTGAGCGAGCAGATTTATTCAATTGTAAACGGCATTGCAGCCGGTTTTCAGGCAACAGCGAAAATAGATTATTTATTTGGTTATCCAGCATTGTATAACCATCAAACAGAAACGGAAACAGTCAAAAAGCTATTAAGTGAAACTTTTTTAGAGAGTTCGGTTGTTGATCTTGAAACAGGCATGGGTGCTGAAGATTTCTCCTACTTTCTATTAGAAAAACCAGGTACATACTTCCGGGTTGGTTCACGAAATGATGATGAAAGCACACATTTCCCACATCATCACCCGAATTTTGATATCGATGAGCGGGCGTTGTTGAATATTGAAAAGGCATTTACGAAAATTGTTTCTTATTATTTGTTTTAAATATGAGCGATGAACATGGGGGAGTGTGATGAAGGTTTACAAATCATTGCAAATCATATTACGTTTAATAATCTCATTAGTCATTATTGGTTTAATTGGCTGTTCAAAGGATAGTAACAGTCAGAATGCAGATAAAGAAACAGACGGTACCCCGGTTAAGGGAGGAGAGCTGAATGTGGCGATCGGATCTGAGCCGGATTCCCTTGACTGGATGTATATTTCTGCGACTGCCACAAGAGACATCGCTTGGAATATGTTTGAAACTCTATTTGCCTTAGATCAGGATTTTGGTGCAAAACCAATGATTGCAAAGGACTATAAGCTTAGTGATGACGAAAAGACCTATACTATTCAGTTGCGTAAAGGGGTGAAATTTCATAATGGCGCCACCGTGACAGCTGATGACGTTGTTGCCTCCATTGAACGTTGGGAAAAAGTATCCTCTGTCGGGAAGATTACTGGTAAATATATTAAGCGAGTAAAAGCGATTGATGCGTATACGGTTGAAATTAAATTAAAGGAAATTTACCATGCTTTTGTTTCCGATATGACTGCTCCAAAATCAGCCTTGATTGTCATACCTGAGGAAATTGCCAACGAAGCAGATGATAAGCCGCTTAAGCAGAACCAGCTTATTGGAACTGGCCCATATCAATTTGAAAAATGGGATAAAGGAAATGAAATTGTTTTAACCCGGTTTGATGATTACACAGCTCGTGAAGAAACAGATTGGAATGGTTTAACCGGAGAGAAAGTGGCTTACCTTGATAAACTTAATTTTCAAATTGTGAAAGACCCACAAGTAATGGTAAATGGATTAAAGACAGGAATATACGATTATGTTGAAAGCATTCCAGCCGATTTGTTTGATGTTATTGATGCTAATGCAGAATTAGACCCGGTTACCTACATGAATGGGTATAACATTATTTCAATGGATAAAACAGAGGCTCCGTTTGACGATATTAAGGCTCGTCAGGCGCTTCAATACGCATTGGATAAAAAGTCAATTGCTCAGGCTGCATACGGAAATGAACAATTTTATAGTTTTGATGGAGCATTATTTGATCCGGAACAAGGGGAACTTTATTCAGATAAAGGAATAGACAACTATTTAGCTTATGACAAGCAGAAAGCAAAAGAACTGCTTAATGAGTCAAATTATAATGGGAAGACGCTGACCATTTTATATTCCAATGACACAGCGGAGTATGAGAAGATTGCGCAAATTGCCAAACAACAAATGGAAGAAATAGGATTTAAGGTGAAGTTAGAACCTTATGAATGGGCGACCTATCTGGAAAAATGGATGGATCCATCGAATTGGGATTTAGTTGTTATTGGTTGGTCTACCCGGTTTTCTCCTAGTGAACTTGGTATGCTGGAGTTAAATGCGGCAAGAAGCGGCTGGTATACAAGCGAACGCTGGGAAGAATTAATAAATCAGTGGGGAACGGCCAAATCAACGGAAGAGAAACAAGAAATTTTAGGTGAAATGAATCAAACCATATATGATGAACTACCATTTATAAAAATTTCTAATGTGAAGCGGTTTGACGCCAAAAGTAATAAAGTTCGTCATTTGGAGAACTGGGTTGGACCTCGTTTTTGGAACACCTGGAAACAAATGGAGTAGAATGTAACGGAGGTCCCGTTTATAACGGGCTTCCGTTTTACATAACTACAAGATAATGACGAAATTTTAGTTCACGTATTAAATTTTAATACATAAGTTAAATGGTGGGATTACTTTTGTTTTTGAACCCTAATTGCGAACTCGTTACTGTATATTTTATCGATAAAAGACGCTTTTATACTGTGTGAAAAATATAAAGAGGTATTGGCTTAAAAGTACAGAAGAGAATAAGTACAGAAGAGAATAAAAAATTATAAGGATGATAGATAGTTTTATAGAATTACTGATAAGGTGTAAATGGGGGATTACCGTGAATATCAAAAAATATAATCATATTTTTATTGCAATATTAGGTCTGTTTCTAATGAGTGGTCTCATCGGCTGTAGTAAAGATGCCGCTTCAGACGGAAATACAGACTCCGCTAAGCAAAAACCAACAGAAGGCGGAACATTAAATGTCGCGATATCCGCCGATCCAGACACGATTGACTGGATGTATACAGGGGCCACAGTAACCCGGGATGTAGGCTGGCATATATTTGAAACACTGTTTGCACTAGATAAAGACTACAAACCTAGACCAATGATTGCGGAGGATTATGAAATAAGTGATGACCAAAAAACCTATACAATCAATATTCGTAAAGATGTGAACTTTCACGATGGTTCTGCTGTTACCGCGGATGATGTGGTTGCATCGATTGACCGATGGAGAAAGGTATCTTCTGTTGGAACTATCGCCAGCGAATACATTGATCAGGTAAAAGCAACAGATGAACATACGGTTGAGATAACGTTAAACCAAGTATATAGCCCACTTTTGGCGGATATGGCTGCACCAAAATCGGCGCTTACCATTATCCCGGAGAAGATTGCTAAAGACGCTGGGGAACAACCATTGCAACCAGAGCAACTTGTAGGTACCGGTCCATTTAAATTTGAAACATGGGACCGCGGAAGTGAAATTGTCCTTGCTAAATTCGAGGATTATTCTGCTCGAGATGAAACCGACTGGGGCGGGTTAACTGGGAAGAAAGTAGCTTACTTGGATGAAATTAAGTTTCAAATTGTCAAAGATCCACAAGTAATGATTAATGGTTTAAAAACGGATCTATATGATTATGTGCAACAAGTACCACCGGATTTATATCAAATGGTCGAAAGTGACCCCAAAATGGATCCAGTGTCATATATTAATGGCTACT
Source organism: Lentibacillus daqui (assembly GCF_027186265.1). Classification (NCBI taxonomy): domain Bacteria; kingdom Bacillati; phylum Bacillota; class Bacilli; order Caryophanales; family Bacillaceae; genus Lentibacillus; species Lentibacillus daqui. The sequence continues at coordinate 1,725,779 of NZ_CP114176.1, forward strand.
CAACGATTACACCGAACAAAGCAAAAGCACCATTTGATGATATAAAGGCACGTAAGGCATTAAACCATGCCCTGGACAAAAAGACCATTGCTGAGGCAACCTATGGAAACGATGAGTTTTATCACTTTGATGGCGGATTGTTTGACCCCGAACAAAAGGAATTATATACAGAAGACGGAACAGATGGTTATTTGGCATATGACAAGGACAAAGCGGAACAGCTCCTAGAGGAATCAAGTTATGATGGAAAGCCAATCACAATCATGTTTAGCAATAGTTATCCTCGTTATGAAAAAATTGCCGAGGTGCTCAAGGAACAATTAGAAGAAGTCGGATTCAAAGTTGAACTGGAACCATATGAATGGGCAACATATTTGGAAAAATGGCAGGATCCAAAAAATTGGGATCTGGTTGTCGTTGGCTGGTCAACCCGTTTCTCCCCGAGTGAGCTTGGTATGCTAATTTTAGATACCAATAGTAGCGGCTGGTACAACAGTGATCGTTGGGAAAAATTATTAAATCAATGGAGCACTGCCAACTCTAGGGAACAGAAGAAGGAGATTTTAGCGAAAATGAACCAGACCGTTAACGAGGAACTTCCGTTTATTAAGGTAGTTAATGAATCTACTCTTGATGCCAAAAGCGATAAATTAAAAGACTATGATAGCTGGGTCGGACAACGGTTCTGGAATACTTGGAAGAGTAAGTAAATGATTATGTAGGAAGCATTGTCATTTTGTATCCCGACGTGCTTCCCTTTTCATTCAAAGGAGGGAAATAAGTTGCTTCAGTATACCATACGTCGATTAATATCCATCATACCGGTTATGTTTATTGTCAGTATTATTGTTTTTTTAATTGTTCATTTGACACCTGGGAACCCAGCCTTTCTTATTTTGGGGGAAGACAGTTCAGAAGAAAGCATTGCCCAATTGGAAAGCCAGCTTGGATTAGATAAGCCAATGGTGATCCAGTTCTTTGATTGGATCAAAAACATTGTTACAGGGGATCTTGGACAATCGGTTTACTCATCGGAACCGGTTTTAAATATTATTATTGGTCATTTTGGCCCAACATTTAGTTTAATGATTCTTTCGTTAATACTCGTTTTACTGATTGCAATTCCAACGGCTATTTTTGTTGTATGGAAACGGAAAACGGTTTTGGATCCAATGTTTATTTCGGTGTCACTGCTTGGTGTTTCGATTCCGGAGTTTTGGTTTGCGATGTTATTAGTACTTGCTTTTGGAGTAGCAATTCCAATTTTCCCTGTTGCCGGATATATCCCAATGGCAGAAGGATTTGGTGATTGGCTATACCATCTTTTACTACCTGCTTTTGTGCTGGCAGCTGTTGAAATTGGCCTGATTGCACGGATGCTGCGGGATGGCATGCTTGATTCCGTAAATCAGGATTATACACGGACTGCACGTGCTAAAGGTGTCAAAGAAAGCAGGGTGTTAATGAAACATGTGTTTTCCAATGCGTTGATCCCTACAACAACTGTTATCGGTACAACGGTAGCTGGTTTACTTGGTGGAACGGTGATTTTGGAAACTATGTTCACCATCCCTGGGATTGGTCAGCTCTTAATCGATTCGATCCACCGAAGAGATTACCCGGTTATTCAAGGAGTTGTCTTATTTATCGCTGCGATATATGTTTTGGTAAATCTGGTGGTCGATTTGCTTTATGCGTTTTTGGACCCAAGAATACGCTACGATTAAACCGGAACTATTTGTTGAAATGGGATCAAAATCAAAAAGGGGTTTTCAACCATGTTAAAGAAAAAGCGTAATTTGCTATCATTAATCGTACTTGTCCTTATGGCAGTGGCTACAATCACGGCTTCATGGTGGCTCCCGTTATCCCCATACGATATTGACTCTGGCAATCGATTATTGGGACCGACTGGGAAACATTGGTTTGGGACAGACGACTTTGGACGGGATATATTTGCCCGGACTGTTATTGCAGCTCGGGTATCCCTGCTGGTTGGTGTAGTTGTTGCATTTTTGTCAACTATGTTTGGAACCATTACCGGATTAATCGCCGGATATTACAAAAAAGCAGATTTCATCATCATGCGGATAATCGATGGCATGCTGGCTTTCCCGGCACTATTGCTTGCATTGGCATTGGTAGCGGCATTGGGTGGTAGCATTACAAATATTATCATTGCTTTGACGCTAGCTTTTTGGCCGGTTATGACCCGGGTTGTCCGGTCAACGGTACTGCAAATTAATTCGATTCAATATGTGGAAGCGGCTAAAACAACAGGGACAAGTGATCTGGTTATTTTAACACGCTATGTTTTGCCAAATATCCTTTCCCCAATTATTGTGCAAGGAACGTTTATTTTTGCCAAGGCAATTTTGGCCGAGGCAGCACTTAGCTTTTTAGGGGTTGGGGTCGATCCTTCTACACCGACTTGGGGAAATATGCTGCAGGAATCACAAATTTACATTACTATTGCACCATGGTTTTCTATTTTTCCGGGGCTTGCTATTGTGATTACTGTACTTGCCTTAAATTTGCTCGGGGATGGGTTGCGAGACGCATTTGATCCACATGCAAAAAAATTGAAAAAAGCAACGAAACGTTCCATGAAACAACGAAAACAAAAATTTGCCTAATTATTAGGTTTCAGCATCAAAGGGGTGAGCAATATGTTGGAAGTAAAGAATCTGAAAGTCCATTTAGATACACCAGATGGCATAGTAAAGGCGGTTGACGACGTGTCATTAACCGTAGAAGCGGGGGAAACGATTGGCATTGTTGGGGAATCTGGAAGTGGTAAAAGTGTGCTTGCCCTCTCCATTATCCAACTTAATCCACAGCCTCCCGCTTTTTATCCTAAGGGTGAGATTCTGTGGGAAGACCGAAATCTATTGGAACTGAATGAACGGGAACTACGTAATATTCGTGGAAATGAGATTGCGATGATTTTTCAAGATCCGATGTCCAGCTTAAATCCGGTTTTTCGGATCGGAGAACAGTTAATAGAAGCGATTCGCACCCACCAGCCGATGTCAAGTAAAGAGGCCGAACAAAAGGCTTTGGAGCTGTTATCTGACGTGGGCATTCCGGATCCCAAACGCCGATTACGGGATTACCCGCATCAGTTTTCCGGTGGAATGCGGCAGCGGGTTTTGATTGCGATGGCTCTAGCCTGTCAGCCGAAATTACTGATTGCAGATGAACCAACAACTGCACTGGATGTTACTATTCAAGCACAAATATTGCATTTGATGAAGGATATTCAACAAAAATATGGAACGGCAATTATGATCATCACGCATGATTTGGGAGTTGTTGCAAATTTAGCGGATAAGGTGTTGGTAATGTACTCTGGTCGAATTGTCGAGGAAGGAACGGTAGAGGATATATTTTACCGAACGTCCATGCCTTATACGTGGTCACTTCTGCGTTCATTGCCGCGTATTGATGCGGACATCCAGGAACGTCTCCTGGCAATCCCAGGACAGCCGCCAAATCTTGTAGATCCGCCGGCAGGATGCAATTTTCATCCCCGCTGCCCGTTTGCAATGGAGGAATGTACGCAAGTGGATCCATCTTTGACTACTAGGGGTGAAGGCCATCGCGCTGCGTGTATTCTTACAAATGAGGAATTTACTGTGCGTAAACAAGAAATCGAAGCTACTGAACAAAATGAGGTGAATAGTCTTGACTGAGTCTTTGCTGGAAATACGTGATCTTCATGTTCACTTTCCGATTAATAATGGGCTATTTAAAAAATCGAATGCTAGCGTAAAAGCGGTTAATGGTATCGATATATCGGTTGATAAAGGTGAAACGATTGGTATTGTCGGGGAATCCGGGTGCGGGAAAAGTACACTTGCCCGAACGATTATCGGGCTCCAAAAGCCGACGTCTGGAGATATTTTGTTCGAAGGGGAAAGTATTACTCATTATAATTCGAAACAAATGCGTCGGTTACGTGAGGATGTACAAATGGTTTTCCAGGATCCGTTTACAAGTCTGAATCCACGGATGAAAGCCGGCGATATCATTGCAGCACCATTAAGGGCATATAAGCGGATAACGAATGAGGAACAACAGGTAAAGGAATTAATGGAACTTGTTGGTCTAAAACCTGATGATTATCATAAGCTTCCCCATGAGTTTTCCGGCGGTCAACGGCAGCGTATCGGGATTGCTCGTGCGATTGCTTTAAAACCGAAATTAATTATCTGCGACGAACCAGTGAGTGCCTTGGATGTGTCAATCCAGGCTCAGGTGATTAATTTGTTTGAAGACTTGCAAAAGGAACTGAATCTTACTTATGTATTTATTGCACACGATTTATCGGTTATCAAGCATATTGCGGATAAGGTAGCTGTCATGTATTTGGGGAAAATGATGGAGGTGTCAGACGGCGAATCGTTTTATCGAAATGCACAGCATCCATATACGAATGCATTATTGTCGGCGATTCCATTACCAGACCCAAAAAAAGAGCAGTCACGCAATCAAATAGTATTACGTGGTGAACTGCCATCTCCTGCTAATCCACCAACCGGGTGTGTATTTCATACAAGATGTCCCTTTGCTACAGAGCTTTGTAAAGCTAATATTCCAGCATTAGAATCTAAAGGTGAGGACAATCACCAAGTAGCTTGTTTTTATCCGATTAACAAGAAAGATGCTACACCTGTACAGTAATTGCAACAAGGGGGATAATTATGACTGAGCGAAACAAAATTACGCAAATGGATGCATTTTTAATCGAAACAATACGTGCGAATGGTATATCAAACCAAGAACTGCTTGAAAAAGTAAAACAAGGCAATGTAAGTGAATGGAAAAATTTCAATCCCCATTTTGATTTTACGCGGTTGGTTGATTTATACCAACAAGATACAGAAACACTTTCTTGCATATTAAACGATGGGTACACCCTGAAGTTTGTGACTATTAAGGGGATTCAACGGTTACTTAGGCTTAAATTCGGTATGGAAGCAGATAAAGATTACCGGCACACCGAAAATGGACTCAGCGGCATTTCTGTTACAGAAAAACAATTAGCGGTTATTAACGATATGTTATCTCCAAACTGGACGATTCATGTTGATGCCACAAGCGATAAAATAAATTATGAAATTAGTATTCTGCAAACCTACGCTCTAAACTAATAGTTTGTGAAAACAGCTCATACCAAAATGAGCTGTTTTTTATTATAAATGATTTAATTCTGAAAAAGTGAAATTATAATATAAAAAACTATTGCATTTTTATACATAAATATGTATAATGATACACAATCAAATTAATCGTAAGGGGCTGACAAATCTTGAAGGTAGGAATTGTAGGTGCAAACGGATATGGTGGAGCGGAACTCATCAGGCTGTTGCACAATCATCCTCATGTAACATTAGAATTGCTTGTATCCAACTCCACCCAGGGACAGTATATTGTTGATCAGTATCCGCATTTACATAGCATTGTGGAACTTCCGTTGGAAAAGCTGGATGCGGAGGGAGTAAGCAACCGGGTCGATGTCCTATTTTTCGCAACACCTTCAGGGGTAACCAAAGAAATTGCCCCTTCGTTTATCGAAAAGGGGGTGCCGTGTATCGATCTTTCCGGTGATTTCCGCTTAAAGGATGGCAGCTTATACGAACAATGGTATCAACAATCACCAGCTGACCCGGAATATTTAAGGCAGGCGGTATATGGGCTCCCGGAGCTTTACCGAGAAAGGATAAAAGAAAGCACATTTATTACTAATCCCGGTTGTTACCCAACAGCTGCCATACTCGGAATCATGCCTGCCTTAAAAACGGAAATAATCGATATAAATGGTCCGATTATTATAGATGGGAAAACTGGGGTATCTGGTGCCGGACGAAAACCATCACAAGGAATCGTGTTCTCTGAAATCAATGAAAATACCAAAGCTTATAAGCTGGCAAGCCATCAACATACACCGGAAATTGAACAAATCATTTCTGATATTCACGGACAGAATATACATTTATCATTCACTGCCCATATTGTTCCAATGACGAGAGGGATTTTGTGTACAACATATTTGCCGTTAAAAAAACCGTTAACTGATAGTGAAGCAGTGCAGTTGTATCAGGAAATTTATCAAAATGAACCTTTTGTTCGGGTTAGACCAAAGGGTATCTCGCCGACAACGAAAGAAGTGTATGGTACGAACTATTGTGATATTGGTCTTGCGGTTGATCAGCGCACAAATTTGTTAATCGTCGTTTCAGTAATTGATAATCTTGTTAAAGGTGCGGCGGGTCAGGCAATCCAAAATCTGAATCTATTAAATAATTGGGATGAGCGGACAGCACTTGATGTAATTCCGGTTTACCCATAGAAGGAGGAAAACATGGCAAAACAATTGGCGCAGATCAACAAGGTAGAGGAAGGCATTACGACACCCAAAGGCTTTCACGCCGGGGGTCTGCACTGTGGCATCAAGCGAAAACGACACGATCTTGGCTGGCTATATTCAGAAGTTCCGGCAAATACGACTGCTGTCTACACGACAAATCTTTTTCAGGCAGCACCTTTACAGGTTACAAAGGATAGTATTGCAACAGCACAGAAGATTCAAGGTTTACTGGTTAATTCCGGAGTAGCCAATGCCTGTACTGGTGAGGAAGGTTTACATAATGCCTATCACATGCGTCATTTATTCGCTGAGAAGTTGGGTGTTGCTGACAACTTCATTGCAGTCAATTCAACTGGGGTCATCGGGGACCAATTGCCAATGGAAAAGCTTGTTGCTGGAATTGAAGCTATCCATCTCGATAAATCTGTTCCAGCTGACTTTGCAAAAGCAATCTTAACGACTGATACATTTACCAAAAACGCCTGTGTACAGCTGGAACTGGATGGGAAGCTGGTAACCATTGGCGGGGTTGCTAAAGGATCCGGAATGATTAATCCCAATATGGCGACAATGCTTTCGTTTATCACAACCGATGCAGCAATCGAATCAGAAGCATTGGATATGGCTTTACGAACTGCTGTAAACCAGACGTTTAATTGCATTACCGTTGATGGAGATACAAGCACCAATGACACAGTAATGGTGATGGCAAATGGTCAGACTTCGAATAAAACAATCACTATAGCGGATGAAGATAATCTTTCATTATTCACAGAGGCTTTAATACAAGTTTGCCAATCGCTAGCCAAGCAGATTGCCAGAGATGGCGAAGGGGCAACCAAATTAATTGAGGTACAAGTGAAAGGTGCCAATAGTAAGGAAGATGCGCAAGTAATTGCCAAATCGATTGTTGGCTCAAGTCTTGTCAAAACAGCGGTATTCGGCGCTGACGCCAACTGGGGAAGAATTATTTGTTCGATGGGCTACAGCGGTATTACGTTTGATCCAAATAAGCTTACCGTTTCGCTTGGTACGAGTAAAATTATCGATAACGGTTTACCAGTTTTATTTGATGAGGCGGTTGTACATGAATATTTAAAGCAAAATGAAAGAATCATTATTCAGGCGAATTTAAATAGCGGTATGCAGGAAGCGATGGCATGGGGCTGTGATCTTTCCTATGATTATGTAAAAATCAATGCTTCCTATCGTACCTAAGGGGAGGAAAGCAATGGCATATGTAGTTATCAAATGTGGCGGCAGTATTTTACCGCAACTTCCCAAAACGTTTTACGAAAATATCGTCACCATAAAAAAAGCATATCACGTACAGCCAGTGATTGTACATGGCGGTGGTCCAATGGTCTCCTCTTTGCTTGAAAAACTGAACATTGCCACGTCATTTGTTGATGGTATGCGAGTCACTACAGAAGATGTTCTGGATGTTGTAGAGATGGTTCTATCTGGATCGATTAACAAGCAGATTGTCCGAAATATCCATGTGAGTGGTGGTGATGCGGTTGGATTAAGTGGCGTTGACGGTAGATTGTTGGAAGCACAACCATTGCAACATAAGCAAAGATTGGGGTTTGTAGGTGAAATTAAAACGGTGAATACGAAAATGTTGACGGAGATAACCGCACAACAGCAAATCCCGGTTATTTCCCCCATAGCAGTCGGTCAAAGTGGACAGCGTTGGAATATCAATGCTGACTTGGCAGCCGGAGCTGTAGCCAAGGCACTCCATGCTTCGCTATATATGGTCACAAATGTTGCAGGGGTTTTACAGAACGATAGCGTGATTTCCCGTTTGGATGCCCAAGACGTAGAAATGATGATCGAATCGGGACAAATTCATGGTGGAATGATTCCGAAAGTCCGGGCAGCAATTAGCTGTTTACAACAAGGTATCAAACGTGTTGTCATCTTCAACGGCCTGGAGCAGGATAGCCTGATTAAACTGACAGTCGGGAAACAGGTGGGAACCTCATTTACTTTACAGCGGGAGCCAGCGAATTTGCAGCAAGGAGGAATACGATGAAGACAGATACCATGATTTCGCCATTAATGCAGACATACAATCGATTTCACGTAAATCCTGTAAAAGGAAAAGGTTGTTATGTTTGGGATGCAGATGGTCATCAATATCTGGATTTCACCTCGGGAATCGGCACTTGCAATCTCGGGCATGTACCAGATGCAGTCAAGACGAAATTGATGCAACAACTGGAGAATCTTTGGCATTGTTCCAATCTATATCACATCAATGTACAAGAGCAATTAGCCGTAGCTTTAACCGAAAATAGCTGTCTGGAACAAGTGTTTTTCTGTAATAGTGGTGCAGAAGCAAATGAAGCGGCCATTAAGCTTGCTCGTTTATACCATCCAGAAAGAAGTAACATCATCACCTTTCAACAATCATTTCATGGACGCACCATGGCGACACTAAGTGCATCCGGGCAGGAAAAAATTCAGATCGGTTTTGCTCCGTTACTCAGCGGGTTTACTCAATTTCCTTATAATGACCTTGATCATTTAACTAAATTGAAAGAAGAATTACCTGCTGCGGTGATGCTCGAGCTTGTTCAAGGGGAAGGCGGGGTCCATCCGGCAGAACAGCAATGGATTGATGAACTGGTGCAAATTTGTACAGATGATGACATCCTGCTGATTGTCGATGAAGTACAGACAGGGATGGGACGTACTGGTACCTTATTTGCCCATGAGCAGTATGGGTTTGACCCCGATGTGGTAACAATTGCCAAAGGATTGGGTTCCGGCTTTCCTATCGGGGCGATGATGGCGAAAAAGGAAGTTTCCAAGGCGTTTCAGCCAGGAACTCATGGCAGCACGTTCGGGGGGAATCCACTGGCCGCAACAGCTGGATTAGCGACTATCAACGAATTGCAACATACATCAGCAATCGTAAACGGGGAGGAGAAAAGCCATATTTTACTGACGTACCTCAATCAACTAAAACAGGATTTTCCACAACTAAAAGCAATTCGCGGTCGTGGATTATTAATTGGAATAGAAACAGACAGTTCAGCAGGTGACATAGTCAAGGCAGCCATCAAGGAAAAATTACTGATTCTAACAGCGGGACCAACCGTTATCCGACTGCTACCGCCATTAACGATTACTGAAGATGATGTTACGTTGTTTGCAAAAAAGTTTCGAAATGCATTGCAACAAGTGTATGCATAACTTACAGGGGGGATGACTTATCGAAACGGTTAAAAAGGTACTTGTTATTGGTTCCGGACCAATTGTGATCGGGCAGGCAGCTGAATTTGATTATGCTGGTACAGAGGCATGCCTGGCATTGAAAGAAGAAGGCATCGAGGTTGTATTACTAAATAACAACCCGGCAACGATTATGACCGATGAAACAGTCGCTGATTCTATTTATCTGGAACCAATGAATCTTGCAACACTTGAAAAAATCTTCGAAAAGGAACGTCCGGACGGCATGATTGGTACGCTTGGCGGGCAAACGGGATTAAATTTAACATTACAAGCTTATCAATCCGGATTATTGGAAAAGTATCATGTGCAATTATTAGGTAGTACCGTAGATTCGATTCAAAAAGGAGAGGACAGGGAACAATTCCGCTCCCTGATGAAACAGTTGAACGAACCAGTTCCGGATTCATATATCACGACAACGCTGAATGATGCGATTGATTATGCAGATAAAATCGGTTATCCGGTTATTGCCCGTCCTGCCTATACACTTGGTGGTACAGGTGGTGGATTTGCCGAAAACAAACAACAATTACAGACGATTGTGACCACTGGGCTAAAACTAAGTCCCATTCACCAAGTGCTAATCGAAAAGAGCATTAAAGGCTGGAAAGAAATCGAATTTGAGGTGATACGTGACATTCATGACAACTGTGTGATTGTTTGCAGCATGGAAAATGTTGATCCTGTTGGCGTCCATACGGGGGATTCAATTGTTGTCGCTCCGGCAAAAACGTGGACCGAACAACAACATACCATGTTATGTACTGCAGCGGTAAACATCATTCGCAATCTTGGTGTGATCGGTGCTTGTAATATCCAAATTGCACTGAAACCAGATGCCAATGAATATGCGGTGATTGAAGTCAATCCCAGGGTCAGTCGTTCTTCAGCATTAGCTTCAAAGGCTACTGGTTGTCCAATCGCCAAAATTGCTACCAAATGCGCTCTGGGTCAATCATTGGATTCCTATTTCCCAACCAAAAATGCTACAGTTCATGAGCTTAACATCGATTATACAGTTGTCAAAATCCCGCGGTTTTCGTTTGATAAATTTCCTACAGCGGACAGAAAACTGGGTACGCAGATGAAAGCAACCGGGGAAACAATGGCAATTGATCTAACTTTTGCCGCGGCGTTAAACAAGGCGATTCGTTCGTTGGATAATGGATTGCATTCATTAGCACATCCATTGATTGCTGGTAAGGATTATTCAGTTTTATTGCAACATATGCAACAGCCTACTGATCTAAGACTGTTTGCTGTAGCCGAAGCACTTCGTCAAGGAAAAGGTATTACGGAAATCTACCAGCAAACTTCCATTAGCAAACCTTTCTTAATCGAAATGAAACAAATGGTTGAAATGGAGCAAATGCTTGCGAATGAATCATTGGAGTCCGTGACCAAGGAGCAGTTGTTAAAGGCGAAACAAATGCAATTCAGCGATGTGGCCTTGGCAGCATACCTGGGGACAACCGAGCAACAAGTACAGCAAAAACTAAAAGCGAACCAGTTAACCGCTCGTTATCAGGTCGTTCAATCAGAAAATCATTTTCCTTATTTTTATTCGACCTGGCAACGGGAAGTGAATCCGGAAAAGGCATCGAATGACCCGAAAAAAGTATTAATTTTAGGTTCCGGCCCGATCCGAATTGGGCAGGGAATGGAGTTTGATTATAGCTCGGTTCATGCTGTTTATGCTTTGAAAAAATTAGGATATACCACAGTGATTATAAATAACAACCCGGAAACCGTTAGTACGGACAGTGCGGTTGCCGATCGATTATATTTTGAACCATTAACAACAGAAGATATTCTGGCAGTAATCGAACACGAACAAATAACAGGTGTCATGATTCAGTTTGGGGGGCAAACAGCGATCAATTTAGCGCGCGAATTGACTGGAGCTGGAGTTGCGATTTACGGAACCTCAACAGAAAATATTGATTTACTCGAGGATCGTGAGCATTTTTATCAGCTATTAAAGCGAATCAATATCCCGCATATTGAGGGCGAAATGGCGTATAGTGTATCGGAATTGCAGGCTTGCGCTCAAAAAATCGGTTATCCGGTTCTTGTCCGGCCATCTTATGTTATTGGCGGGCAATCGATGTATATTATTCATGAGAAAGCAATGTTGGATACGTATTTAGAAATATTAACGGATTCAGATCAACGTATATGGCCAATTGTTGTTGATAAATATACACCCGGTCTGGAAGCGGAGGTAGATATTATCAGTGATGGAACACATTGCTTCATACCTGCGATTGCCGAACATGTGGAACGTGCCGGCGTGCATTCCGGAGACAGTATCGCGGTGATGCCACCCGTCCAACTATCTGATGCTCAACAAGCTCAACTGATTAAATACGCGACATCCATTTGTCGTGAAGCAAATATTGTTGGCCTGGTGAATATGCAGTTCGTAGTTACAGATCAACAAATCTATGCACTTGAAGTGAATCCAAGGGCATCACGAACAATTCCAATGATCAGCAAGATAACAGGAATTCCGATGGTCGAGCACGCCATTCGCGTACAGCTTGGAGAAAAACTTGGTGAGAACCGTTTTCCGGAACCCATTGACTATTATGCTGTGAAAGTACCAGTATTTTCTTCGGGACAATTAGCAGGTGTCGATCCGAAGCTGGAACCTGTCATGAAATCGACTGGAGAAACACTCGGTCTTGCAATGGATTACCAGGAAGCATTGGCAAAGGCTGCCGATACAAAAGCGTATACATTAACAAAGGACCCGGAAAAGCCATATCTGTTATGTTCAGTTTCCGATCGGGAAAAGTCGTTACTTCTACCGATACTAAAACAACTTGGTCAGCACTTTACCTTACTGGCAACACCGGGAACAAGTGCATATTTAACCAAACATCATATGCCAAACCAGAAGATTGACAATGATGCCGAAACAATGGAGCAGTTGTTTGCCAAGCAGACATTAGCAGGGGCAATTGTTATTCCAAATGGGTTACAACAGAAGAAAAATGGCGAGCAAATACGAACATTGGCGATTAACTATCAGGTTACATTATTTACCTCAGCAGAAACATTACAAGTTGCATTTGATGGTATGGTTCGGACAGCAACCAGTGTTACATCACTTCAGGAATATCATCAGCAGTACACAACGTATAAAAAGGGGATGTTGATTTGAAAAGTGCAGTGACAAAAGCGAAGGAAGCACGGCCAGTGTTGCAGCAAAAGGACTTCTTAACATTACACGCACTTGATGGTTCGGAAATGATGGCATTGCTTGATGAAGCTGTCAAATTGAAGAAAGAAACAAAAGCAGGCGTTCATAAACCATATTTACAAGGGAAAGTCCTTGGAATGATTTTTGAGAAAGCGTCCACCCGTACGAGGGTTTCCTTTGAAGTTGGTATGCAGCAGCTCGGTGGAAATGCAATATTTTTAAGTAAACAGGATATACAATTGGGACGCGGGGAATCGAATGCAGATACCGCTAAAGTATTATCAAGATATGTGGATGGCTTAATGATTCGAACCTTTGGGCATGACATCATTGAAACTTATGCAAAAGAGGCCACGATTCCGGTGATAAACGGTCTGACGGATATGCACCATCCAACACAGGTGCTGGCCGATTTATTAACAATATACGAATACAAGGGAAAACTTGCTGGATTGAAGCTTGCTTATCTGGGAGATGGCCATAACAATATGTGTCATTCCCTGATCGAGGGGGCAGTAAAGACAGGTATCGATATGACTATTGCCTGTCCTGCCGGTTATGAACCAGATGATGGAATTTACCAAACGATGAAGCAAGAAGCGGAAGAAAACGGAAGTACACTAACTTGCAGCGAAAACCCGATTGAGGCCGTAACTAATGCGGATATTGTTATTACTGATGTATGGGCCAGTATGGGAAAAGAAGCGGAAAGTGAGGAGCGTCATTTTCACGAGTTTCAAGTGAATCAAACACTTTGTCAACACGCTAACGAGGATTATATCTTTTTACATTGTCTCCCGGCCCATCGTGGAGAGGAAGTAACAGCAGATATTATCGATGGACCGCATTCAGTTGTTTTTGATGAAGCAGAGAATCGATTGCATGTACAAAAGGCATTACTAAAAATATTATTATCAAATGAATAGGAAGCTTGTTAATTAAATGGTATTATCAGATAAGTGGAACTTCATTCCAGATGAATGTTAGTTGAAAAACGAATGGATAATTATTGCTAGTTCGTGTGGGATAAATAAATTTGGAGGGATTGGCATGAGTGAAGGAAAGATTGTATTGGCATATTCCGGGGGATTGGATACATCTGTCTCGATTAAATGGTTACAAGATAAATATAATTATGATGTGATTGCTTTGGCGATTGATCTTGGGGAAGAGAAAGATCTGGAAGCGGTCAGACAAAAGGCGCTAAACGTTGGTGCGATTAAAGCAATTGTGATTGACGCCAAGGATAAGTTGGCAAATGATTATTTGTTGCCGGCATTACAGGCCAATGCCTTATATGAAGGCAAATATCCGTTATCTTCCGCATTAAGTCGGCCGTTAATTGCCAAACTGTTGGTCGATGTCGCTGAGCAGGAAGGAGCGGTCGCGGTTGCCCATGGTTGTACTGGAAAAGGAAATGATCAGGTGCGTTTTGAGGTTTCTATCCAGGCATTAAACCCTAATCTACAGGTTGTTGCTCCAGTTAGAGGATGGGGAATGACCAGAGATGAAGAACTTGCTTATGCTAAGGAGAAAGGTATTCCAGTTCCGGTTGATTTGGATAACCCATTTTCGATTGATGCCAACATTTGGGGCAGAGCTTGTGAGGCTGGTGTATTGGAAAATCCGTGGAATGTTGCACCTGAAGAGGCCTTTGCCTGGACGAATCCGGTAGAAGAAACACCAGACCAGCCGGAATATGTGGATATTTCGTTTGAAAAGGGTGTTCCAGTAGCACTGAATGACCAGCCAATGGATCCAGTGTCGATCATTGAGACATTGAATAAAGAGGGCGGCAAGCATGGGATTGGTAGAATTGACCATATCGAAAATCGTTTGGTTGGGATTAAATCGCGTGAAGTCTATGAAAACCCAGCTGCCTTGATTCTTATCAAAGCACATCAGGAAATGGAATTTTTAACCCATACGCGTGAAGTAGCCCAATTTAAGAAAACAGTTGACCAGCAATTTGCCCAAATGATCTATGATGGTCTGTGGTATTCACCGTTACGCACCGCCGTTGATGCCTTTGTTGCAGAGACGCAACAGACCGTTTCCGGTAAGGTACGTGTAAAATTATTCAAAGGCAACCATACAGTAATTGCCCGTCAATCAGATTATAGTCTGTACAATGAGGAACTGGCTACCTATGAAAAGGGAGATATGTTTGATCATAATGCTGCAGTCGGTTTTATTAAGCTTTGGGGATTACCAACCAAGGTTCATGCCGAGATTCATCAAAACAAAAACAAAAAACATCAGGAAGAAGTCTATCAATAGTTTTTTGCGGAAGTCTACTGAGCTTCCGCAGGCTATACATAAAGGAGTGAACATTTTATGTCAAAACTCTGGGGCGGACGTTTTACCAAAGCAACCAATCAACTGGTTGAATCATTCACGGCATCCATTGAATTTGACCAGCAATTTGCCATAGAAGATATTGAGGGAAGTATTGCCCATGTCACGATGCTAAGTGAATGTGCGATTATTACAGATGAAGAAGCACGGCAAATCATCGACGGATTACAAACGATTAAAAAGAAAATCAAGTCAGGATCTGTTAATTATACGATTGAAGATGAAGACATTCACATGAATATCGAACGGATGCTGACTGAAGAAATTGGACCAGTTGCCGGGAAACTGCATACAGGAAGAAGCCGTAATGACCAGGTGGCAACCGATATTCATCTTTATGTAAAAAAGAAAACAAAGGAAATGATTAACCTAATAACAGCAGTTCAGCAAGCATTTGTCAATCAGGCAGATACGAATATTGATGTAATCATGCCGGGGTACACACATTTGCAACGGGCACAGCCGATCTTGTTTTCCCATCATATTCTGGCATATTTCTGGATGTTGGAACGGGACAAAGAGCGACTGAAGGATAGTATAAAACGCGTAGATTGGTCGCCACTTGGCGCTGGTGCACTGGCAGGGACGACTTTTCCAACCAATCGGGAGCGTACCGCAGAGTTGCTTGGCTTTGATACGGTTTATCCAAATAGCCTGGACGCGGTTAGCGATCGCGATTTTGTACTGGAGTTTCTATCAATTGCTTCGATCTTAATGACCCATCTTTCCCGAATTTCGGAGGAGTTGGTTATCTGGTCCAGTCAGGAATTTAATTTTGTCGAGCTGGATGATTCGTTTTGTACCGGATCAAGTATCATGCCACAGAAGAAAAATCCGGATGTACCAGAACTTCTAAGAGGGAAAACCGGCCGGGTACATGGGAATTTATTTGGTCTGTTAACCGTTTTAAAAGGTCTTCCGCTTGCGTATAACAAAGATATGCAAGAGGATAAGGAAGGGCTGCTGGATACAGCGACAACGCTTGACGGGTCATTACGTCTGTTGGCGCCGATGATTGATACGATGCAGGTGAAAAAGGAAAACATGTATCATGCTGTTGACCAGGATTATTCCAATGCAACGGATATAGCCGACTACCTGGTGACGAAAGGTTTGCCATTTCGTGAAGCGCATGAAATCATCGGAAAAATCGTGTTATACGCGATCCAGCAGAAGAAATATTTGCTTGAACTATCACTAGATGAATACCAATCATTTAGCACATTATTTGCAAAGGACGTTTTTACATTTCTTGAACCAAAACATGTGGTAGATGCGCGAAAAAGTTTGGGTGGTACGGCGAAAAGTCAGGTGCAGCAGCAATTGGCACAGGCGAAAGCATTGATGGAGGGATAATGGCAAGCTGTAACTTGAATAAATGACAAAACGCTTGGTAACAAACTCCCAAGCGTTTTGTTCGTTCGTTTATTTTTTGGCAGGAATGGTTGTCCGAAAAAAGTCACTGGCGATTTCCGTGTTGGGGAAAATCGCTTGTGCTTCTTGACGTAACCAGACATTGTCTGCCTTTTGATAGCGCGATGAGATATGCGTCAGGATGAGCTGTTTGACATTTGCATCATGGGCAAGTTGAGCTGCCTGTGCAGTGGTGGAATGAAAATAATCCTTGGCAAGATCTGCCTTGCTCTGCTCAAATGTTGCTTCATGCACGAGACAATCGGCATTTTCCACAAACGCGCTGTTTTGCTCCGGATTTCTTGTATCGCCAAGTATTGAAATAATCCGTCCAGGTTTATCAGGACCGATAAAATCTTTGCGTTCGATCACTTGTCCATCAGGCGTTGTGACTGTTGGATTTTCTTTAATCTGCTGATAAATCGGACCCGGCTTGATACCCGAGGCTTTCAGCTTATCGGCCATTAGCTCGCCCTGTTTATCTTTTTCGACAATACGGAATCCGTAACAAGGAATACCATGCTGCAATTTTTTGCAATAAACGGTGAAGTTTTCATCCGCAAAAACTTGTCCCTCCGTTACCTCTACAATTTCAAGCGGATACGTCAAGTGTGTTCCACTTGTACACAAGCTTGTCTCGATAAAATCCCTAATCCCGGCTGGTCCATAAACAGTTAACACATCATTGCCACCTTGAAAGGAGCGGCTGCTTAAAAACCCTGGAAGCCCAAAAATATGATCGCCATGCATGTGGGTAATAAAAATCTTGTTTATTTTCCGCGGTTTGATGGATGTTTTTAAGATTTGATGCTGGGTTGCCTCACCGCAATCAAACAGCCAGATACTGTTTGCCTCTTGTTGCATGGCAAGCGCGATCGCTGTGACGTTTCGTTCCAAAGAGGGAACTCCTGCACCCGTGCCAAGGAAGATTAATTCCATCTGTCTACCTCCTACCGCCAGCCGCGTTCATATTGGATCGGGGCTTCGATGTCATAACCTAGTTCGTCAGCTGCGGCCTTAGCCCAATATGGATTCCGGAGTAATGCCCGTCCGATGACGACAACATCTGCACGCTCATTTTGCAAAATTTCTTCTGCTTGCTTACCAGTTGTGATCAGTCCCACTGCACCGGTTGCAATAGCTGTTTCATGCTTAATCGTCTCGCATCGGGGTACCTGGTAGCCTGGATACGTATTAACTTTTGCCGGTACAACACCACCTGAGCTGCAATCGATTAAATCAATGCCTTGCTTCTTCATTTCTTCAGCAAAATAAAGCATGTTATCCAAGGTATTGCCGTCTTCATGATATTCATCTGTTGAGATCCGGACAAAAATCGGACCGTTCCATTCTGTCTTTACCGCATCAATAATTTCAGAAAGAAAACGATAGCGATTTTCTGGTGAACCACCATACTGATCTGTTCGTTTATTGGTTAATGGTGATAAAAATTCATTGATTAAATATCCGTGTGCACCGTGAATTTCCACAATATCAAAGCCTGCAGTTTTTGCGCGTCGTGCCCCCTGTTTAAACGCATCAATGGTTTGTTTGATATCATCGATTGTCATTTCATTTGGAACTTTATATGAATCATCGAATCGAATGGCAGATGGTGCAAAAATTTCTGATTCCAGTTCCGCTTTTCGACCAGCATGCGCGAGTTGAATACCTGTTTTTGCACCATATGCATGCAACTGTTCATTCAACTCTGTTAGTCCCGGGATATGCGCATCATCCCAAATTCCTAAATCCTGTGCAGAAATTCGACCTTCAGGCTGAACAGCAGTAGCCTCCGTGATCACAAGCCCTGTTTGACCAACAGCCCGGCTGACTAAATGGGTGAAGTGAAACGGTGTGATCATACCATCCTGATTGTAACAAGAGTACATACACATCGGTGACATCACAATCCGGTTTTTTAGTTCCACGTCTTGAAAGTGTATTGGTGTAAATAGTTTTTGCATGTATAATTCCTCCTAGTCCTTATGTTTTAACTGATATGCGCTACGCTGTTGCAATGCGAGATTAGGAACATCAGTAATCAGACCATCTATTTTTTGGGTGAAACATTGACGCATATGCATCGGTCGATTCACGGTATATACTCGCAGTGTCATATTCTCTTTTTGACATGCCTTCTTAAGGGATAGCCGAAGCAAGCGAAACTTGACATGCAGTGCATTTGCTCCCATTGCCTTGGCATCATGTACAAGGTTTGGATTTCTTCGGGAAGTCAATAAAGCAATATCAAGGTCTTGGCAAAGTTCGCTTATCCGTCTGACACTAAAGGGATTAAATGTGGACAGTGTCGTTCGATGTAATAAGTCGTAGTGTGATAGCATATCATACACAATTGTTTCCATGTTCTTATAGATTATCTTAGTATTTTTTAACTCAATATTTAAGTATAACGACTTGGGTTTGATCCATTGTAAAAATTCTTCCAATGTGATGATCGTGGTACCTATGAACTTTTTGGAAAACCAGGAACCAGCGTCCAATTCTTTTAGTTGATTTAGCGTCAGATCTTTGACATATCCCTTTCCGTTTGTTGTCCGTTTCACCTGTTCGTCGTGGATTAACACAGGTATACCGTCTTTGGTAAGCTGCACATCAGTTTCGATACCGTCTGCCCCTTGTTTATAAGCTAGCTCAAAGGCAGGCATTGTATTCTCTGGAGCAAGTTTACTGGCACCGCGATGTGCAATGATTTCAGTTGTCACACGTTTCACCCCCTCTATGATTGTGTTGTAGTTCACAGCAAAAGTCAATTTTCAAATGCTTATTACATGAACGGTCAGTTCTTTGCAGTCAGTCTCTGGTTATTATGTATATACTACTTCGATTTAAAAGGTGTTTTTGTATTCAATTTGAAAAAAATCGAACCGAGACGGGCTATCTCGGCTAATAGGAAAGGAAAAACGCTGGAAGTCGACCGAGAGTCGGGTATTACAGCAGATATGAAAGGCAAAACACAAGGGATCGACCGTGAGAAGTACTAACCCGGATAAGAGATAAAAGTGACAAAAACGGAGAAAAAGTGTAAAATAGTAATAAACTGAACGACCATTCACTTGGAGGCTTATGATGAAAGTATTACACGACACCATTCATCAGCTAACGATTCCCACGCCTTTTGCAGTAGGAGATGTACATGTTTACCTCTTAAAAGGTGACGTTTTATCGCTCGTTGATGCGGGGGTGAGAACAAAAGAAGCATGGGAAGCGCTGGTATTACAATTAAAGCAACTAGGCTACTCGCCTAATGATATTGAACAACTTATTTTAACCCATCATCATCCAGATCATATTGGACTTGTTGGAGAATTTCCACGTGCACATTCCATTGTCGGACATTCATTTAATGAACCATGGTTGACGAAGGATGAATCATTTTTCAACCGGTATGAACAATTTTTTAAGGATTATTTCGCATTCTTTGGTGTTCCGGACGTATATTTAAAATATTTGGAGCAAATGAAATCAGAACTGGGACATTTTGGTGAAGGGTCATTAACAGCTGTTATCGATGAAGGGGATGTTTTACCTGGTCATGACCAATGGCGAGTTATCGGGACAAAGGGGCATGCACAAAGTCATTTATCTTTTTTTCGGGAATCAGATGGGTCATTTATTGGCGGTGATCACTTGCTTGCCCATATTACCCCGAATCCGGTATTGGAGCCACCTTATAATGAAGGACAAGAACGGCCAAAACCATTACTGCAGTATCGAAGTAATTTAAATAAGTGTTTGCAATTGGGAATCCAAAAAGTGTACCCGGGTCACAATGAGGTGTTTTCGAATCTGGATGAATTGATACCAGCCCAGCTAAAACTGCAGGAAAAACGGGCAAATAAAGTATTTGAAATGCTTCAGGTTAAGGAACAAAAACCATTTGCAATTTGTCAGCAATTATTTCCCAAAAAGTTTGCAAAACAGCTTGATTTAACCATGTCTGAAACCATCGGCCAACTGGATTTTCTTGAAAATGAGGGGAAAATACTGGCAACCGTGAAAGATGGTATACTTTTCTATCAAATTAAATAGGTGATGCTCGTGAAACAACAACTGATCAAGAATAAACGAATTATTGTAACAGGTGCATCCAGCGGGATTGGCGAACGTCTTGTCTGGCACATTGCTAAAAATGGTGGTATTCCAATTATGATTGCCCGCTCTGGAGCGAAAATGGAAAATTTACAGGATAAGCTTGTTCGGGAGTTTGATATCAGATCATATGTGTATCAAGCAGATGTAACCGATCATGATGCCTATGCACAGGTTTTGGAAAAAATTCTGACGGAACATCAACAGATTCATGGGCTGATTAATAATGCCGGTGCTGGTGTCTTTGCCGCAGTTGAAGATGTGGAATGGGACGATTTGGATCATATGTTTGAATTAAATGTCTATGCATTAATCAATGGAACGAAGCAATTGCTGCCACATTTTTCTGCAAACCGCAGAGTCTGTCATATTGTAAATGTTGCTTCCATGGCAGGAAAAATTGCTACAACAAAATCCGCTGTTTACGCTGCTACAAAGCATGCGGTGCTTGGCTTTACCAATGCATTACGGATGGAAGCAGCCGAAAATAGAATATTTGTCACCGCAGTTAATCTTGGGCCGGTAAAAACCAACTTTTTTAAAACAGCTGACCCGAACGGTACCTATCAGAAAAATGTTGCGCGCCACATGCTGGATCCGGATAAAGTAGCCAAAAAGGTTGTAAAAAATCTGTTTCAAAACAAAAGAGAAATAAATTTGCCATATTGGATGGCATTTGGAAATAAAATCTATCAACTTTTTCCTGGTTTAATAGAACGATTGTTGAAACGGCAATTTAATAAAAAATAGAATCATAAACCTTTCCTTGAACCACAGTTTTTAATGACTGTGGTTGTTTGTTTTGAAAACATGGACAACCACTTCTTCCCTTCACTACTTCATTTCGATCGGATCATCTATGTGGATGCAAAATATTCATATCATGGGTTACTGAAAATTTACGATTGTATCGTTCCTGGTGTGCATACTCTTCCACAATTAACAAAGACTATGGGGTGGAGGTGTATTGCAATGGCGAACAAGAAAAATAAAAATACTGGTGCCATGAGTGATGAGCAGGCTGTCAGAAAAAAATTATCAACAGAATTTGATCATGAATTTGCTAATGAACCTTTGACTGCAACTGAAAGGTATAATAATAAAAAGACAAAGAAGCGACAATAATCCAAGGAGGTTGACAAGATGGCAGATAAAAAAGGCAAAAATGGAGAAATACAGGAAAATGTTAATGCAGAGCTTGGTGGAATAGGGTTTTATGGAACAACGTCCAACATGGAAATAGCAGGGTATAAAGCTTCCGGAGATATTGAAAATGCGGGAAGGTTGGATAAGGGATTTAAACGGCCGAAACATCCAGGTGCAACTGCCTCTGTAAAACAAGAAAAAGATTAAAAAGGACAGGGAAATGAACTGCCGACACTCCCCCCTATTATAAAAAACAACCAAGACTTCCAGGTTGTATCTTGGTTGTTTTTTCGTTGTTTTCATTATTGATACTGTTTTTTCCTCCAACTGAAAGTATGAACAACATGTATTTTTTCGGTATAAACAGAATATGTAATAGTAAAGACTCACTAACGAAATAGGATCCAATTATAATGAATTGGATCCTATTTTAGAGATTGGACATTGCTCGATTAACGCTGGAGAGGTTGTCCTAAATTTTAGCCTTTTCTCCCTTTGTCAAATGTCTCATGGATAACATCGATAACATCTTCTTTATCATTATGTCTCAGCAATTTTATCATCCTTTCCATTACCATTTTTCCAACTGTGAGGTGATTTATACATGAAAACCGTGACCATAAGGTTGAAAGATGACATATATGACCAATTAAAGGAAATAACTGAGCTGGAAAATCTGATTAATCGTCACCGCGACAAAACCAGAAGCGATGATTACAAAATGGAAGAGTTTGTTGTAGGCTGCATTATGGAAAAGATTGAACAAATCAAACAATTCGACAGGCTTAATCCTTTCATGGAAAATACACAGCAACCAGTCATTAAAAACCGGTTTAAAGAAATAGCGAAAAATAAAAATATCTACATAAAGGATATCGCCGATCAATTGAACATGAAGCCACCAAACATAAGTAAAATTTTTAACAACTTATCCCAGCCGCGGTTGGAATTATTTATAAAAATTTGGCTGGTTTTAGGGTGTCCACCGTTACACAAGTGTATTTATGTAGACGAAGATTTACTTTAGCTGCTTCGTCTTTTTTTGTATTTTAAAAAAAGTGGAATAAGACAAGCTGATTCACCCATATCGTTAAATATAATCATTTTTAAAGAAAATTATCAAAAACTATATGTTAAAATTCAGAATCGGATAAAACAGCACAACTCCTTTAAGTCAAACAGAAAGGGAGATGCAGCATGTCTGTATTCGAGGCGCTTGTTCTGATGATTTCATTTGGAACATTGATGGTCGCAGTATTGTCTGAGCAAAAAAAATAACTACCCTGTCACAAGCACTTTTGGGTAGTTAACATCATGTTCGTTAGGTTAAAACCGTTTGGTGATAGCTGTACCATTCGGTTTTTATTATTGTATGCGTTAATGCGTATGAATTACCACTTAAATAAATTTTACGTCATAAAATCACCAAGATAAAATCATTGAAAAGTCCCGCACTTATATCTATTCTTCACTAACCACTTCTTTCAAAATTTCATAGGAACGTTTCTGTTTATCCTTGTCGTGAATATATGACACGGCCATGAGTTCATCTACATTATATTTCTCCTGAAAATCCGTCAACTGAGTCCGTATGGTATCCTTGCTCGGGGTCTGTTGTGACTTTGAAATAAAGTTCGATCATTTATAAAAAAGTTTGATAAAATCACATTGACAAAACGTACTGTGACAATGCAACATTGGGCCATTTTGTTGCATAAAATTGAATCAATAATAACACACTGATAATAAGGGGTATACAACAAAATTAAATAGACCTTTTGGTGTTGCGATAATAAGTTATTTTTATATCTTTGGCACCATTGTTTTATTATTTACCTCTATTTTTTTGATGCGGATGCAAATTCCGTTGGCATTGCAGAAAGGTTTGGTCTCCCAGATATACCTGAACAGCTAATGAGGGTATTAGTTGCGATATTTACAATAATATTGGTTTATGGTTATTTAAGACTTAAACAATCGGGATTTTGGCTGATAGCATCATTTTTTGTTCCGTAAAAGGGCGCTCATCTTTAATAAGGATCGGTCTTGCGTCATAAAAAGGCCCCAGTCAAAACAACGGAGAAAGTGCAATCCTTTTTCATTATGAGAGACATATTTAGGTTGATTGAACGCATGATCAAACATGTACGGGAAACGGTTTTGCCCAAAGATCATGTTGAAAAAATTAAAGAGTTGCATAAACAACAAATTGAGCAAATGTCATTGCCTTTAGCTGTTTAATCTCCAAGTTTATCTATACTTCAAATGGTTTTTAAAAAACTATTTAAATCCAAGGGGGAAGTATGTCCTTTTTTTGACTACAAATTATTGAATATTCAATTACTACCTCCGCAATTCACACCATTTACTTTCATTTCCAATTATGGGAGTAAAGATTACTTACTTCCGGTTCATATTCTTTAAAAAAGGTATTTCTTGAACACGCTCTAATAGGGGACATTCAAAAATCCGGTAAAATTGACGTGCCCCTGCAAAAGGGGTATGCCAACCCTGATCGTAAGCCTGTTTTGGCCTGCCTTCCTTTGAAAAAGCTCGTTGGTTTGCTTTTCCGATCCTCATGTGCCGGGAAGTAGTAACTTCTGTATTGTCCACGTCCTTTGGGCAACGCAGAAGTTACTACTTCCCGTACAAGCCTCGATATTGAAATATTCCGATGAATAAAAGGACAAAACATTTATTCATCGGAACAATATTTCTTTACAAAACCTTTACATTCTCTTAATACTCAATTAACGATTGATCTATAGCCTTGTAGTTGCGAGAACATATTACATTCCTAAGGAGGATTATTGTGAAGGTGAAAAACAAACTGGTTTTAATAACTTTGGTTACATTGATGGTTTTTGTAACTGCATGCGGAAATTCAGCGAATGGCAAATCGGGGAGTGAAGCCGACAATAACAAAGACAAATTATCCGGATCCGTTATTATCGGTGGTTCAAGTGCTCTTCAACCATTGGCAACGGCTGCCGCTGAACAATTTATGAATAAACACCCTAACACACAGGTTCAAGTGCAAGGCGGTGGTAGTGGTACAGGGCTTAGTGAAGTCGCTGCAGGAAATCTTGATATTGGAAACTCTGATTATTTTGCGGAATCACAAGAAGGCATTCCAGCTGATAAATTGGTTGATCACAGAGTAGCTGTTGTTGGTATTACTGCAGCAGTTCACCCTGACGCAGGTGTAACCAATCTTTCAAAAAGCGATCTGATCAAGATATTTACCGGGAAAATAAAAAACTGGAAAGAAGTCGGCGGTAAGGATGAAAAAATAACACTTGTTAACCGTCCGGACGGCTCGGGCACACGCGCTACTTTCATTAATTTTGCCTTGGACGGTACAGCGCCTGCCGAAGGGATCACAGAGGACTCTTCCAACACAGTGAAAAAGATTATTGCGGAAACCCCTGGAGCGATCGGGTATCTAGCATTCTCTTACTTCGATGATTCCGTTGTCAAAATGAATATTGACAATGTCGAAGCAACGGACGAAAGTGTTATCTCTGGCGAATTTCCGATCTGGGCTTACGAGCACATGTACACAAACGGTAAACCAGACGGTGCGGAAAAGGCGTTTCTTGAATATATGATGAGCGATACAATTCAAAATGGCCCCGTCGCTAAGCAAGGATATATCCCAGCCTCAAAAATGAATGTCGAGCGTAATGCTCAAGGTGAAATAACTAAGAAATAAAATTATAAGCGTAGGGTAGGTAATGCAAGGAATGTCTACCCCGTTTATACCTTTTATGATTCAGTATAAAACATCCAGAAAGTATGGTTTGGAGAAGGAGGAGTTGATTGAATGGCTCTAAACGACAATGAGGTAGAATGGAACCCAACTGCTAATACCACATTTGCCAGTAAAAGACTTGTGAAAAGACAAAAAATCAGTAAAGCCCTGTTCTGCAGAAATAGTGAATTACGAGGAAAATTAATCATTACCGTTAGTGCATTCTTTATGATGGCGGCTGCCGTGGCAATTACACTTTTTTTGACGATCAAAGGCTTGCAGTTGTTTATTCAAGACGGAATCAACATATTTGATTTTATTACCGGGACAGAGTGGAATCCAACGGGAGAAGAAAATCCTTCATACGGCGCATTTTCATTTATTTTCGGTTCATTGTCGGTAACCTTTCTGGCCGCCGTGTTCGTAGCCCCGATCGGAATTGGAAGTGCCATTTTCATGACAGAGATCGCCAAGAAATGGGGGCAGAGGGTACTGCAACCGGTTATTGAAATACTTGTTGGCATTCCGTCTGTTGTTTATGGTTTGATTGGATTATCGATCATCGTTCCACTTATTAGGCAGTTTATCGGGGGAACTGGTTTCGGCTTATTGGCTGGAACAATTGTTGTCGGTATGATGATTTTACCGACTGTTACAAGTATTGCAGCCGATGCGATTCGGTCTGTCCCCTACCACTTGCATGACGCTTCATATGCGCTTGGGGCAACGCGATGGCAAACCATTTATAAAGTTGTTATTCCAACTGCTTTACCCTCATTACTGACAGCGATTGTGCTTGGAATGGCACGAGCATTTGGGGAAGCACTGGCCATTCAAATGGTTATTGGCAATGCACAGGGAATGCCGAATTCTTTAGTGGATCCCGCTGCAACATTAACAACGATTACCACCCTTAGCATGGGACACACAACTTATGGAAGTCCGCATAACAATGCGCTTTGGTCCTTGGGATTGATTCTACTTGTGATGTCCTATGTATTTATTATTTTTATTCGATTTTTATCCCGGAGGAGGAAAGTGTAAATGAACAGTAGAACAGTAAATCATATAGCAACCACTTTGATAATTTGCTGTGCCCTGGTTATGATCGGAATGCTTGCTACTCTTATGGGCTATATTTTATATCATGGTATTGCGCAAATTGACCTTGGTTTTTTAACCACTGATTCCAGTTCCTTTCTAACAGGAGGTGGTATCAAAAATCAGCTGTGGAATTCCTTTTACATTTTATTCATTACAATGGTCATGGTTGTTCCCCTTGGCATAGCTGGCGGAATTTATCTTGCGGAATATGCAAAACCGAATAAATTAACATCATTCATTCGTTCTTGTGTGGAAGTCATGGCATCACTACCATCTATTGTTGTTGGAATGTTTGGCTTGCTCCTGTTCGTCAATTACTTTGGCTGGCAGTATTCGATTCTATCAGGAGCGCTTGCTTTGACGGTCTTTAACTTACCGGTCATTGTCAGAATGTCTGAAGATGCATTGCGTTCTATCCCAATTGAATTAAAAGAGGCAGGTCTCGCGCTCGGTGTTCCCCACTGGCATACGATTAAAACTGTATTGCTTCCTGCCGCGTTTCCAGGAATCTTAACCGGGGTGATTTTGTCGGCGGGACGTGTGTTTGGTGAATCGGCAGCATTGTTATTCACAGCAGGACTTTCGACGCCAAACCTCAATTTCACAAATTGGAACCCATTTGCAGCAAATTCACCATTAAATATCTTCCGTCCAGCGGAAACTCTATCCGTTCATATTTGGAATGTGAATGCGAATGGGATCATTCCGGACATAAGGGAAGTCGCAAATGGATCTGCTGCTGTCTTGGTGATTGCCGTATTACTGTTTAATTTACTTGCACGTTGGATTGGTCATGTCATTTACAAAAAAATGAATGGTAACTAAGGGAGGAAAATTATCTTGATAAGTACACAGATGAAAAGCAACGTCATGCCAATGGCTAATGAAACGACCCCAATTTTTCAGCTTAAAGACTTGAATGTTTATTATGGAGAAAACCATGCCGTAAAAAATGTTTCCTTATCGATTCTAAAACAAGCTATCACAGCCTTAATTGGGCCATCAGGATGCGGAAAGTCCACTTTTTTAAGAACACTCAACCGCATGAATGATTTAATACCCGAAGCACGATGTGAAGGTGAAATTGTCTACGGGGATGTTAATTTACTCGATCGAAAAATTGATGTTGTAGGACTTCGCAAAGAGATTGGTATGGTCTTTCAAAAGCCGAATCCATTTCCCAAGTCCATTTTCAATAATGTGGCTTATGGGCCCAAAATGCAGGGAATTAAAAATAAAAAGAATCTAAGTGAAATTGTTGAGAAAAGTCTAAGGGACGCAACGCTATGGGATGAGGTAAAAGACCGTCTTGATCAGAATGCTTATGGCCTTTCTGGCGGTCAGCAACAACGGCTTTGTATTGCGCGTTGTTTAGCTGTGAAACCAAGTGTCATTTTAATGGATGAACCGACATCTGCGCTCGACCCGGTATCAACATTGAAAATCGAGGAACTTATCCAAAGATTAAAAGAAAAATTTAGCATTGTGATCGTAACCCATAATATGCAGCAGGCGTCACGGATTTCGGATCAAACTGCATTTTTCCTTAATGGTGAGGTGGTGGAAATGTTTGATACAGCTTCCATTTTTTCAAATCCGTCTGATCAACGTACGAAAGACTATATCTCAGGTAAGTTCGGATAAATAAACCCTGAGTGATTCCTGAAGCAAATGTTAACATTCATTGAGGTTTTCAAATGATTTGTATATATTAAACATAGTGTCCCCTGATGTGTGGAACAAAAGTCCGTTAAACAATAAACGCAGAATGGAGTGTGAAAATGAACGAAAAAGTCATGGTTGTCGATGACGAAATCTCCATCGTTACATTGCTTGAATTTAATCTCACAAAAGCCGGCTATGAGGTAATACCCGTCACGGATGGTCTTACCGCTCTCCATCTAGTCAAAGAAAAACAGCCTGATTTAATTGTTCTTGATCTAATGTTGCCGGGGATGGATGGAATAGATGTCTGCAAACAGCTAAGGGAACAGAAATTGCTCACCCCGATTATTATGCTAACGGCAAAGGATGACGAATTTGATAAAGTACTCGGTCTTGAGCTGGGGGCGGATGATTACATTACCAAGCCATTCAGTCCGAGGGAAGTCGTATCCCGCGTAAAGGCGGTACTCCGACGTACCATTCTTGCAAATGATGAATTGGAATTATCAAAGGAAGAACAAATAGTCATTGGTGAATTGGAAATTTACCCCAAAAAATATGAAGCTTATTTCAAAGGCCAGGAAATGGAATGTACGCCGAAGGAATTTGAATTACTCGTGTATTTAGCACAAAATAAGGGCAATGTTCTTTCAAGGGAACAAATTCTCAATGCGGTTTGGAATTTTGATTATGTCGGTGACACAAGAATTGCTGATGTGCATGTTAGCCATTTGCGTGAAAAAATTGAAGAAAATACGAAAAAACCGGGTTATATAAAAACGGTTCGCGGATTTGGATATAAATTGGAGGAACCCAAATGATACACCATATCGTATTCCAATTTATGGCTATATTGAGTGGGATATTATTGGTGTTACTATTAGGTGCCGGAATTGTGCTATTTTTGTTTTCAGGACACTTGTTGCTCGTTTCCGTAGTGTTAATATCGACATTCCTTTTGTTCCTATTCATTGGATATTTTGTCATTAGGAATTTTGCAAAACCATTGGATGAATCGGTTAGAATGATCAAGCAGTTCACAGCTGGTAATTTCAGTACACGTACATACATAGATAAGCCGAAATCCACCGGTCAGCTAAATCGTCATTTGAACGAACTTGGAGAAAGCTTGCAAAAAACGGTCAAGTTATCCCAGATTCAACAAGACCAGTTGGAGACGTTAATTGAAAACATTGACAGTTCTTTACTTCTCATTGATATGGACGGGCATTTACGGCTTGCCAATCAAACCTTCCAGGATATGTTTCATATTAAAAAAGGAGATTGGTTCCACAAAAACTATCAATATGTTCTCCATGATGAGGAAGTTAGAAACACAATACATGAATCCATCGTTAACGAAACGATTGTACGTCAATCCGTTATCCTGCCGCTTGGTATTGAAAGACGATATATTGACATTTACTGTGCCCCAATTAAACACGGTTCCAGTCATGCGAAAGGAATTGTTGTCGTCCTTCGTGATATTACTGAGCTAAAGAAACTAGAAAAAGTAAGAAAAGAATTTGTTGCTAATGTGTCCCATGAATTAAAAACCCCTGTTACCTCTCTAAAGGGATTTGCCGAAACACTGTTGGATGAAGAGATGAAAGATGAAAATATTAGAAAGAAATTTATGACGATTATTTTGAGAGAAAGTGAGCGATTGGAAGCGTTAATTTATGATTTACTGGAACTCTCAAAAATTGAAAGTGATACGTTTCAACTGAATTGGCAAGAAGTGGATCTTAGCAAAATTGTAGATGAAACGCTTGAATTACTACAAGAAGAAGCAAAAGAAAAAAGCATTGATATACAATCCGGGGCGAAAGGACATACCGTGATCGAGGGCGATCCTTTTCGCTTGAAACAAATGTTCATTAATGTTATCACAAATGCTATTGTTTATTCCCCCGAAAAAGGGTTTATACATGTTCATGTTGAAGGTTTCCCTCGTACTGTTGAATTTATTGTCAAGGATAACGGGATAGGAATAAGCTTGGATGAAATTCCGCGAATTTTTGAGCGTTTTTATCGCGTTGACAAGGCAAGGGGCCGGAATTCCGGCGGTACAGGTCTTGGGCTTGCCATCGTTAAACACTTAACAGAGGCGCACAACGGAAGAATTGATGTAAGAAGCGAGATCGGGAAAGGGACAACGTTTAAAATTATATTCCCTAGGTCACAAGAATAGAACTTACAATATCGGATCAACCATGGAGAAGCGAGTATTACAATAATACACGACCCTCGCTTAAGAGGTAAATAAAGTTGGAATCGCTACAAGTGTCCCGAATAAAATCATTAAGGACAGCACTATTATATTTTTCCTGGAAAGCCGTCAACTGAATTGAACGGGACGGCTTAATTGCCGATTTATACAAACTGCTCGATACGGACCTGGTAGTTTTAACCAGGTCCGTCCCAGTGCAACCTTTTCATTGTTTTTCACACCCATTTATATTATTATTTATACTGTTAACTTAAGGTTGTACAGGTATGTGAAAATAATCACGAAGTATCGATGCGGCTTGGGGTTTTTCTCCAGCACATGATATATAAATTTTATAGCAAGCAGGAGAGAAGAAAATTGAAAATAGGAATCGATAAAATAGGCTTTTATACACCTCATTTGTATGTAGACATGAACAAACTGGCTGTCAGTAGAAATGTAGAACCCGAGAAATTTACAATCGGAATCGGCCAGGAAAAAATGGCAATTCCACCGCTAACTCAGGACGCTGTCTCACTTGCAGCAAACGCGGCCCTGAAAATATTAGATGACGATGATAAAGAGAAGATTGATTTTGTTATTTTTGGAACGGAGTCGGGGATTGATCACTCCAAATCAGCAGCGGTATATGTTCATCAATTGCTTGGGTTAAAACCACAAGCACGCGCCATTGAATTAAAACAGGCCTGTTATGGGGCAACTGCTGGTATCCAAATGGCTAAAGGGCATATCGCACTACATCCAGGAAGCAAAGTGCTGGTATTGGGATCAGATATCGCCCGTTATGGTTTGAATACCTCGGGAGAAGCTACGCAAGGGGCTGGTGCAGTTGCATTACTCATTAGTGCAGATCCAAAAATTATGGTTTTGGAAGAACATAATGCATACATGACCGCTGATATTATGGATTTCTGGCGGCCAATTTACGCTGATAAGGCATTTGTGGATGGAAAATTTTCCAATGAACAGTATATTGCGTTTTTCAATAACGTTTGGCGGCAATACAAAGAAAAGACAGGTCTGGAACTGCAAGATTATGAAGCAATCTGTTATCACTTGCCATATACAAAAATGGGTAAAAAGGCGTTGCGCACCATTTTGGATGAAGGAACAGTAGTGGACCAGGAACGGATCATGGCCAATTATCAAATTAGTACGGCGTATAATCGGGTGGTCGGCAATATTTATACAGGATCATTGTATTTAAGCTTGTTATCGTTATTAGAACAAAAAGAAAACCTGGAGGCGGGATCCAGAATCGGGTTATATAGTTACGGCTCGGGTGCAGTAGGTGAGTTCTTCAGTGGAATTTTGCAACCAAATTACCGAAAACACCTGCAAATAGACCAACATACCAAGCTATTTTCTGAACGTACCGAGGTAACTGTTCCTGAATACGAAGCCATTTTTGAGGAAACTTTACCCACGAATGATCGGAAGGTGGAATTGGAAATCGACCAGGATCCTGCAACCATTTGCTTTGCAGGTATAACGGATAATAAGCGACAATACATCAATAAATCAGCTAAATAACTGTAACAAATTAGTAGAACCATAGCGAGCGCCAATGCTATGGTTCTATTTTTATTTCTTGGCAGGGTAGCGGTAAAAAGTATATAATAATGGTTACATTAATCGGAAAGATAGTTTGGCTATTACTATTTTAAAGAAAGGACAATCCCAATGGAAACAGCGACCCAATCATTACCGGAACATGAAATCCTGGCTATATTACGGGCTGCAGATGAAATTATTGCACAAGGCGGACGGACATTGCTTGCCAAAATCCTGAAAGGTTCACGAGAGAAAAAGGTTCTTGCACTAGAATTGGACAAGTGCCCAGTCTATGGTTATTTCAAACCGGAAAAAATGGAAGCGGTCAAGGAAAAAATTGAGTGGATGATCGATTATGATTTCCTTGATATTCAATATTCAGGGAAACTTCCGATGATTGTGTTCACGGAACGCGGCTGGTATATTGAACGGGATCGGCGTGCTGATGAATTTTTGGCTGAATGGGATAAGTGGATAGAAGAAGATCAACCAATACCAGATATGACCTACTTAAAGGATCGCAATCGAGGAATGATACTTTTGCTATTGAAAAAAGTGCAGGAATCGGGGGAAACTAAATATATCCCGTATCTGGAGGCATGGGAACAGGTTGACTATAAAAAGGTACGTGCGGAAATCAGGAAAACAATCGGCATGTTGAAATCTGGAGAACAGGTTGATCGTAGTGAAGCTTTGGAAAGGCAACAGGAATGGAACGAAGCATTAAAAGGATCTGCCCACAGGATATACAGCTAAAGTGCTGGGAATGTGGTGATCGGTTTACCTTTTCAATCGGAGAACAAAAGTTTTTTAAAGACATGGGTTTTCAGTGGCCAAAACGATGTGAAAAATGCCGGTTGGAACGGAAATTTGGCGAATTATTTTGAAACAGTCTCAAAAGGAGAGGAGAATGAACGTGGCAGCCGCAAAGGAAAAATTAGCAGAAAAGAAAGAGCAGTTACTTCAGCTTACAGGTGATTTTAGCAAAACGTATTTAAATGAGGAATATGAGGTGGTTGTAAAAAAGCTGATCGATAAAATGGCTAGAAAGCGGGATGTGCCATTTATTGCCGGGAAAATTGAAATTTGGGCTGCGGCTATTATTCATGCATTGGGGACGGTGAATTTTTTATTTGACGAGAGTACGCAACCATATGCTTCTGTTACAGATATCAATGAATATTTTCATACAAATAAAAGTACTGTCTCGCAAAAGTCAAAAAAGATTCGCGATATGTTTAACATGTCCTATTTTGATAGTGAGTTTGCAACAGAGTCGGTTAAACAAGAGAATCCACTTAATAATATGTCAATGATAAATGGACTACTCGTTCCAAACGATATGATTAAGACAGATTTGGATGATGGGAATTAAGGGTAGCCGAAATCCTGGGTGTTACCATACAAGATAAAAGTGACAGTGAACGATTTGAATTGATGGAAGTAACGAACGAGCATTTGGGAAGGTACTACCGGTATTTGCAACAGCACTTGACTTTTCCTTTTCGAGCAACTTATGAAGAAGAAACGGGACCGCTTTCATTTACTGAACATGAGTTGAATTGTCTCCAGCTGGATCAAGAGATACAATTTGAAGAATTTTACGGAATCCTCGTTGAATGTAGGGAAGGGAGAAAGAAAACAATACGGGAATTAGCTGATATTGTAGTCGATGAGGAAAATGTAAATTATCAACTAATTGACGATTATCAAACATGGTTTTGGAATTATCGTTAGAATAGTGAAGCATGGTTAGGGAGAGAACTTGATGAATAAACCAGTAGAATCAGATGATATATGGGATGCAAACCTTTACGACGGGAAGCATGGATTCGTTTCCAAATATGGGAATAACGTTATCAATATATTGGAACCGAACATGGGAGAGTCTATTCTTGATCTTGGCTGCGGCACCGGAGACTTAACAAAAACGCTTTATGATCTTGGTGTCTATGTAACAGGAATGGATAAATCAGCAAATATGATTGACCAAGCCCGGTTTAAGTATCCAGATATACCGTTTCAAGTTGGCGATGCTACAGCATTACCTTTTGATGAGACGTTTGATGCAATATTTTCCAACGCAACGCTTCATTGGATCAAGTCGCCGGAGAAGGCCCTGCAGTCGATTTATCATAGCCTGAAAAAAGGCGGTCGTTTTGTAGCGGAATTTGGTGCGAAAGGAAATGTAAAAACAATCACCAATTCTATTGAAAAGCAATTTGCTATGTTGGGACTAACTTATCAGCAGGAACGTTTTCCGTGGTATTTTCCAAGTGTTGGTGAGTATGCATCGTTAATGGAGCTGGTTGGGTTTAAAGTTGTCTATGCCAGTCAATTCGAACGTCCAACACCACTTGAAGGCGGGAACGGATTGAGAAATTGGATCGAGATGTTTGGCAAAATGATGTTTATCGGGTTGGAGTATGAAACAATCCAAAAGATAATTACGGGTGTGGAAAATGATTTACGGGATACCATGTTTCAAGATAATAGCTGGATTGCGGATTATGAACGGATCAGGGTTAAGGGAATAAAGGAGTGATCTACTCAGGGGGGGGTTTTTGTGAAAACGTCAACAGGCTGCCGGTAATCTGACAGCCTGCATTGCTTTGTATTTTTAAGTTTTACTTTCCAATGCACTGCTGGTGATTAACACCAGCAAGCGCCAACGATGATAAGAAGGATGAATAATACAACGATCAATGCAAATCCGCCGCCAGTACCGACATATCCACCGCCGTATCCGTATCCTCCACAACCACACATGTTACGACAACCGAAACCCATAATAAAATTCCTCCTTCATTTAATTAAAATTTTTATCTTGCCGTTTAATATCCATATCCTCCAACATAGGCTGCCAATACAATAATTAATAGGATAAACAACACAACGATTAAAGCAAATCCGCCACCATATCCTGCTCCTGCAAACAGCCTTGCTTATTCAAGTATCACCTCCATACTGCCTACAATCAATATATGTGAGCAGGTAGCGAATGTTAGGGACATTATCCCAAGTCCGCCTCTTTTTTGGGTGACTTTTTTCAAGACTAGCGTACATGCGTTTTTTATTGTGACTTTTCTGGTCATTATGTAATTACTTTGTGCGATGGTACTGGCTGGATTTATTTGACGAATGTAAAGAGCAAAGGGAAGCAACTTGGGATTACCTTGTGAGATACATAAATTGTGTGTTTTAGTTAGGTGACTTTTTAAGGAAGGTGTCCAAAATTCATCAAATGATAAAGTGAGGCTCTTGCTTTTGATTTGGTGATCTTTGGACACGTGTTAAAACATGAAGCATAAAGGGGGGTTACAGAGTCAATAATCGATTTCCTCAAAGTCTTCTGGTTGTGGTGTTGGTTGCATTTGTTTTAACGTATTACTATCAGAAATTTCATTGTTAATTTCTTGATAGGATTTTACCTTACCAGCTTGTTTCTTTGCAGATTTTTTGTTTTCCTTGTCGTTATTCATTTTAATTATCCTTTCATGTATGGATTGATGGTTATTTTTTGTTGATTGAAAGGATTTATACACTTACAAAACAGCAATATCAATCATTTCAGTAAAAGCAATCCACTCACTGTCTTCCGCCGAAACCAATTTCAATTGCTGTCCGGGGACAACCTTTTCTATTTTCCCTGTTACAAAATGATCATGATAGGGATGAAAAAGTTCAATCCGTAAATCAAGATCCTGTTTCATTGCATCAGAAATAATTTGGGAAAACAAAGCCATTTGCTGTTCATCGATAATTGGCTTGGTTCGTTTGGTTAGTTCCTTTTGGTGTTTGCGAATGCGTGCTTTGTGCTCCGGCAGCATCATACGGCTGGATTCCCACATTAAATTTTGTCCAGGGGTTAATTTATTTGGGTTCATTTTTCGTCTTTTCTCCTTTTATTTATAGTGACCACCAATCTTCTCAGCCCGATCAAAAGCCTGCCCGGCATCAGTTAGGGAAGCTGCTCGAACAATGGCGGTTGGACCATATTTGTCGTGAATATAGTCCATCGCTTCTGACAAGTGCTCCTTTTTCAAGGAAAAATCAAAAAAGCTGAGCTGGAAAGGATCGGCCGGTTGCAGCTGTGATAGCGTAACGCCAACACTACGAACGGGCTGCCGATCCCAGTGCATACGGAATAAATATAGTGCAGACCGGAAAATATCCATCCCGAAATTGGTCAGCGTTGCGAGCTTTACTTGCCGATGAAATCCGGTCGGAAACGTCACATTCATCCCCCGAACCCCCACCGACACAGTATTGCCGCGATAGCCACCGGCACGGGCACGTCTGGCAACTTCTTCACTTAATTCCAATAAAACCACTTTAATCTCGTCAAATGTTTCGTAATCTCGGGGCAGCGTCATGTGATGGCCAACCGCTTTTTGGTGATCATGTGTCTTTGTCGTTACTGGAGCATTGTTAATTCCGTTGGCGGTTTGCCATAAGACCTGCCCATTGATGCCCCAGCGTTTGGTTAATGCATCCACAGAAAAGGTGGCCAGCTGCCCAATTTTTTGAATTCCCATCCGTTGCAGGTGTTGTTTCATCCGACTGCCGATTCCAAACATCTTACCAATTGGGAGTTCCCACATGGTTTCTTTCATATTGGATTGATCCAACTGAAAAATACCATCCGCGTTTTTCTTGGCAAAGGCATCACAGGATATTTTGGCCAACACTTTATTCGGACCAATACCAACCCGCGTATAAACACCCGTTTCTTCCATGATTTCCTGCTGGATTTTGCGGGCAATCGTAAATGGATCGCCAAAAAGTTTTTGACTTCCGGTGACGTCCAGAAACTGTTCATCAACGGAAAACACTTCAACCAAATCGGTATAATGCTCCAATATTTCGGTGATTTGGCAGGACACATCAATGTATCGCTGCATCCTCGGTCTGACAACAACCGCTTCCGGGCATTTATTTTGCGCTTCCCATAATGCTTCAGCTGTTTTTACGCCATATTTTTTTGCAATTGGGCAGGCAGCCAGTATAATTCCACTCCGCCGCTCCGGATCCCCCGAAACAATGACTGGTTTATCCTTCCACTCCGGATTTTCCGCTTTTTCTACAGAAGCATAGAATGTTTGCATATCCACCAAGAAAATAACGCGTTTCACGCCACAATCCCCCTCTACAGAAACTAATGTTCGTGTATTTATTATATGCGAATATACGTTCTTTATTCAATGGTAATTTATAGAATGTGCGGTACGCGGATACTATGATAAAATGATTACAGAGTGAACAACACGCAGGAGATAAAAGGCAATGCCTCTACCTATAGACAACAAAAAGATTGGATGTGGAAAGATGACAAAATTTGGATTTATCCGGCATGGTGTAACAGATTGGAATCAGGAGCGTAGAGCGCAAGGAAGTTCGGATATACCCCTTAATAATGAGGGACGTGAACAAGCTGCAAAACTTGCGGAGCGTTTGCAAACAGAAGATTGGGACGTGATCTATGCTAGTGATTTGGCAAGAGCCAGAGAAACCGCTGAAATGATTGCGAATAAAATGAATGGTGTCACAATCCATTTCGATCCAAGGCTTCGTGAAGTTGGTGGAGGGCTAATTGAAGGAACAACGGAAAAAGAACGTATAGCAAAATGGGGTATCAATTGGCGAAATCTGGATCTGGAAAGGGAAAGCGATGATTGTGTTATGGCAAGGGGACAGTCTGTATTGGCTGAAATCCTTAG
This sequence comes from Lentibacillus daqui, assembly GCF_027186265.1. Classification (NCBI taxonomy): domain Bacteria; kingdom Bacillati; phylum Bacillota; class Bacilli; order Caryophanales; family Bacillaceae; genus Lentibacillus; species Lentibacillus daqui. The sequence goes on from NZ_CP114176.1 coordinate 1,763,669, forward strand.
TGAGAATAACGGGAAAAATATATTGATTGTCAGTCATGGATCATTTATTAGGCGACTGCTCGGGGAATTGGTCCCGGATGATGATGTGGAAGAATCACTCGGCAATTGTTCATTGACCATCCTGGAGAAAAATGAAAACGGATGGAAATTGGAGCTGCATAATTGTACAAGGCACATAACCGCAGATTCATTACTTTGAGCACAGGATATTATACGGAATTAACGTTTGTGTATCAAAGGGAGTTAATATAATCGTCCCCTATTCTATTGTTGAGTGATAATAAAAATGTTACGCAGTCCGGATAACTAGCGCTGCTTAGTCCAATTTTCCATTCAAATCATGCATCTTTCCAATTGGGTTGTTATTGAAAAAAAGGGATTTTGGGAATGAAGTAGAAGTATGTGGTAAGGTCATTAAAAACAAGGGAGCTAACTAAGAAAATGGGTAATTGGGGAAAACAAATTCAAATTCCGGCAACTTATATGCGGGGCGGAACAAGCAAGGGGCTATTTTTTCTAAAAGATGATTTACCTACTGACCCGGTAATACGGGATAAAGTATTATTGCGTGTCATCGGAAGCCCAGATCCTTATGGGCAGCAGATCGATGGAATGGGAGGTGCAACTTCAAGTACCAGTAAGGTGGTCATTTTAAACAAAAGTGAACGTCCAGGATGTGATATAGACTATTTATTCGGGCAGGTAGCCATTGAGCAGCCCTTGGTTGATTGGAGTGGCAACTGCGGAAATCTTACTTCGGCCGTTGGTCCATTTGCAATATATAGAGGTTTGGTAGAAGCGCCAAAGAACGGAATAGTTACGGTTAATATTTGGCAGGAGAATATCGGGAAAAAAATCATAGCTCATGTTCCAATAGAGAACGGGACAGTACAGGAACTAGGGGATTTCGTACTTGATGGGGTAACCTTTCCGGCAGCAGAAATAAAATTGGAATTCCTTGATCCTGCTGGTGCTGATGAAAAGAGTACAGATGGTGGTGGGATGTTTCCTACAGGGAATCCACTAGATATCATTCATATCCCGGGTATAGGAGAAGTAGAGGCAACTTTAATTAATGCCGGGAATCCTGCTGTCTTTGTGGAGGCGTCTGCATTGGAGCTTAGAGGGACGGAGCTTCAGGATGATATAAATAGGAATGCAGACTTACTGAACCGTTTTGAGTTAATACGGGCTCATAGTGCAGTAATTATGGGTTTAGAGGAAAGCGTAGAATATGCTAAGAAGCGTCAGCACACACCTAAAATTGCATTTTTTGAAGAAGCAACTAGTTACACCACTTCGGATGGAAAAGAAGTACATAGGGATAATATCGACATTTTGGCGCGAATCCTTTCAATGGGCAAGCTGCATCACGCCATGACTGGTACAGGTGCAGTAGCAATTGCGGCTGCAGCTTCAATACCAGGAACTATTGTTAGCAAGATTTTAGGCGACGTTATGCCCGAACTTCGCTTTGGTCACCCGTCTGGTACTTTAACAGTAGGTGCCGAAGCTGCAAAGGAGGAAATCGGCTGGACTGTAAAAAAGGTTGTAATGAGTCGTAGTGCAAGAAGATTAATGGAGGGGTCCGTTCTACTACCTGATTTTAACGACCTTACCAAATAAGATAAGTTTTCGTTTTTTTTAAATTATCCATGTAAACTACCTTCCGTAAACTGAAAGCATAAACATTAAAGGGGTATTTGGGATGGGGATTGATTTTCACAATGAAAAGAATAAACATAGTTATGTGACAAGGAAAGTCGATGATACATGGCTATCAGCAATAACAGCACTCATTCAAGGACGGGCAATTAACAAGGCAGTGGATATTGGAACAGGCGGAGGGATATATGCAAAGGCACTTGCTGATTTGGGCATTCCTTCCATCACTGGCATTGACTTTTCGGAAGTCATGCTTGATGGAGCTGAGCAATATTGTCGCTTGTATGAACAAATCGAGTTCAAACTTGGAAATGCTTATAGTACTGGATTGTCAAGTGCATATGCAGATCTGGTTTTGGAAAGAGCACTCATTCATCATCTTGATAATTTGGCTGCTTGTTTTTCCGAGGTTTATCGTATTTTACAGCCAGAGGGAATGCTGTTGGTACAGGATAGAACACCAGAAGATTGTCTCATCCAAGGAGATCATCATCATATTCGCGGGTACTTATTTTCTTTATTTCCGCATCTTGGAGAGATCGAGACAAAAAGAAGATATGCTTCCCACACTGTTAAAGCCGCACTGGGAAACGCGGGTTTCCATGCTATTAAAGAGATAAAACTTTGGGAAGTGCGAAAAACGTATACGAACAAAGAAGAATTGCTCAACGATATTAAATCACGAAATGGACGCTCGATTCTCCATGAGTTATCAGATCAACAGGTGTCGCAATTTGCTGATCATGTAAACCAATTGATACAAGAAGATGGTCTAATTGTAGAAAAAGATCGATGGACGATTTGGGCGGCGGAGAAATGATCCGATGATAGCATAGAGTGGGAAATTCCATCATACATAATCGCTTAACAACAAGACGTTATAATATCAGACAATTAGAACTGGAATAGGTAATCTTAATTACTAAGCATATTGTAATTTTCAGAGGTGTCCATAAATAAACAAAAATTAGAATATGGATTGGGTTAATTGCTAGTCTCATCATATGCATTTACGGTGTTTATGGACTAATGACAAGTAGTTCGATATCGAGTTTGTCATTTATCCCTGTTATTCTAGCTATAGGTGGTTTCATTAGTTTCATCGCGAACGCTAGTTAATTGTCAGTGGTACCGGCACTACAGTTAACATCTTAAGATCGGGGATTAAAGTCTGGTTTACAATGGCCTGATTCATGGTATAATAACCTTAGAAGTTCATACAATAGGAAAAACCGCCCCATGCTGTAACATGGAGCGGTTCCAATAGACTAACCCCATTCAAGGGTTGGCACAGTGAAGCAATAATCCCTCACGGCCTGGCTAAAGCACATGAGGGATTATTTTTTGTCATTTTTGCCCCACCTTAGCGGGCACTAAGACTCCCATTTCAAGATTTTGCGTGGAAATCACAAAAATTACCGATGGTTCGTATATTGAACTGGTTTGGTAATAGCTTGTAGTGCCCGATATTTTTCTTCAGTAAGTACTGCAGACGAGTCCATTGCAGTATTTTCCGCAAGCTGTTCCTCTGAGCTTGCCCCAAATACAGCACTTGCAACTGCTGGGTGATGGAGTACATATTGAAGTGCTGCAGTATTGAACGAGGTGTCCTCGCCAATCACATTTTTTATTTCATCATAAATCTTTACTAATTCCTCATACGTATAATCTAAATATCCATCCCGTGATTTACGTTCGATTTGTTTTCTTCCATTCTTACTTAAGATCCCTTTCGCTAATGGCCCGCGGGCAAGGACGCTAATGTGGTTTTCCGCCAGCAAGTCCAATACTTCTTCCTCGGGACGGCGATCCAGCATGCTATACTGCATCATCACTGCATCGATATGGGACCGTTTGACATATTCCCGGATGACGTTTGGACGAATCGATGATATTCCATACGCACGAATGAGACCCTCTTGTTTTAGTTGTTCAAAAGCCTCAATGGATTCATCAATTGGATCATCGATGGTACCGCCATGCAACATATAAAAATCGATATAATCGGTGTTCAATCGTTTTAAGCTATCCTTTAGACCTGCTTTAATGTGTTCTTTGGATGGATCCCAGTACCAGTCTTTGGTATCACGGTTAAAATGATTGCCAACCTTTGATGTGAGAATAATTTCTTGCCGCTTTCCTTTTATTGCTTCACCGACAATTTCTTCATTCAAACCAAAATTGTATAAGTCAGCGGTATCCAGATGATTGACGCCTGCCGCTAATGCTTTGTCAATAATTGTTTGGGCTTTGGCTTGATCTGTCCCTAATGACATGCAGCCAAGTGTTAGCTCGGATACATATATGTCTGATTTACCTAATCGGTTTTGCTTCATATTAATTCCCTCCGTTTTCCATTCGTAATTCCATTGTAAAAATAGACATGCACAAACTCAAGTTTTTAAATGTGGTAAAATGGGGAGTAGCTTATAAAATGAAGGTGATCATATGAAAAAATTTGAAGAGAAAACCATTCAAACAAAACAGATATATAATGGAAAAGTGGTCAAGCTACAAGTGGATGATGTTACATTGCCAGATGGAAAGACTGCCAAGCGGGAATTAATCAAACATCCTGGAGGGGTGGGGATTATTCCAATTACCAAAGACAAAAAAATTGTGATGGTGGAACAATATCGGAAACCGTTGGAAAAATCGCTGGTGGAAATCCCCGCTGGCAAGCTGGAGGCAGGAGAAAAACCGGAAGTAACAGCGGTAAGGGAGTTGGAAGAAGAAACAGGATTTACAACCAGCAGCCTCAAGCTTGTTACCTCTTTCTATAGCTCGCCGGGATTTGCCGATGAATTAATGTATATTTATTTAACGGACAAGCTGGAACCGCTTAAAGAAAAAGTGGCTGGTGACGATGATGAATTTGTTGAACTCGTGGAATTAACTTTGGATGAAGCAAAACAATATGTTAAGGAACAACGAATTCATGATGCCAAGACAAACTATGCAATTCTGTATTTAGAAATGTTGGAGATGATGTAAACCATGTTACAAGCCTATTTTGCTGATATGCACATTCATATTGGCCGGGATATGTACAATAAACCAGTGAAAATAACCGGTGCGAAAAGCCTGACATTAACGAACATATTAAAAGAGGCCAGTAGAAATAAGGGGATTCAAATGGTCGGAGTCATTGATAGCCATGCCCCCGCGGTGCAACAGGAGATCAAACAATTAATGGAGCAGGGTTCCGCTTATGAATTGGACAATGGCGGGATCCGATTTGAACAGGTAACCCTACTATTGGGCTCGGAAATTGAAATTTATGATGAAAACTGTAAAGGCCCCATTCATGTTCTCTGTTTTCTCCCAACTCTGGATATGATGGAACGTTTTTCCGAGTGGCTGACAACCAAGATGAAAAATATTACATTGAGCTCGCAACGTTATTATGGAACCGCAAAGGAACTGCAATATAAAGTCAAAGAACTGGAAGGCATTTTCATCCCGGCCCATGTGTTTACTCCGTTTAAAAGTATGTATGGCAAAGGGGTACACCAATCATTAACCGAGGTATTTGATCCTGATTTAATCGATGGAATTGAACTTGGGTTAAGTTCAGATACCGATATGGCGGATCAAATCAGCGAATTACATGACTATACCTTTGTCTCCAATTCGGATGCCCATTCCCTGGCGAAGATTGCCAGAGAGTATCAGGAAATTTTGATGGAAGAGCCATCATTTCAAGAATTTGATTGGGCACTACATGAAGTGGACGGACGAAAAATCACCAAAAATTTTGGGATGAATCCGCAATTGGGTAAGTACCACACAACCGTTTGCAGTAATTGTTTAACACAAGTGACGTATAAAACGGAACAATGTCCAAACTGTGGATCGAAAAAAATTATCAATGGCGTATTTGACCGGATTCAAGAATTAGCAGATGCCAAGGAAGTAACAAGGGAGCGCCCGCCGTATCTGTATCAGGTTCCCTTGGAATATTTGCCAAAACTAGGTCCAAAAACATTCCAAAAACTATTAGATCGTTTTCAAACCGAGATGTATGTCATTCATCATGCCACATTGAAAGAATTGCAAGAAACGGTTCCGGAAAAACTAGCAAATGCGATTATGCAAATGCGAGAAGGAAAGCAGACGATTCATGCAGGCGGCGGTGGCCGATATGGAAGTATTGCCCAATCGAATGACAGTTAAATGACGGTCCGGACAAAGGTCTACTACTCCGGACTGTGTAGCCAATCCGGAAAAAGAAGACTATTAAAAATGTAAATATGGTATTATTATCAGGAATTCTTCATAGATTTTATTATAAGGGCGTGTCTAAAAAATTATTACGTTCATCTTAAAATCGAATGGAGGATTCCGATGTACCAAAAAAGAACGCTAGCTGTAAATCACATAAAGGAACATGCAGCAATATATCTGTTTATGGTTATTTTGTTTCTAACTGGTATCGTTTTTGGTGCAATTATCGTAAACAGTATGAATTTTGTCCAAAAACAGGATTTGTTTTTTTATTTGGAACGTTTTTTTGGGCAAATTACCGATAAAGACCAGATTGCAGGCGCAGATATTTTAAAGGAAAGTTTCTTTTATCATACCAAGTATTTATTGCTTTTGTTTGTGTTAGGGCTGTCTGTCATCGGGTTGCCGGTAGTTTGGATTTTATTGTTTGTCAAAGGTTTGGTAGTCGGTTTTTCGGTAGGGTTTATTGTAAATCAGCTTGGCATAAAGGGATTGGCACTTGCATCGATTGCAATTGCGCCGCAAAATATTCTAGTCATTCCCATTTACATTATTGCCGGAAGTCTATCGATGATCTTTTCCCTGACCCTATTAAATAAACTTTTTTCCAATAAATTGTCCCAGCCGATTTTACAACCATTTGGCAGATATGTTACTGTTTTTTCCTTATTATTGGTTTGTTCCGTCGCTGCTGCCGGTATGGAAGCTTTTGTCAGTCATGGAGCCATGGAAACATTACTCAAATCCCTTTATAAATAAAAGTAATTATTATATAATAATAATTATTGATAGCAATTTAAAATGATTATACTTTGACACCTGTTTTCCTAATGCATATAATGAAGATGGGAAGAGGGAGGGGGATTATGCATGGCTATGGAACACCGGATTGATCGGATCAAAAAGCAACTCCATGCACAAAGCTATAAGCTTACTCCACAACGGGAAGCGACGGTAAGGGTATTGTTGGAACGCGAAGAAGATCATCTGAGCGCTGAAGATATCTATTTGCTTGTAAAAGAAAAGGCACCAGAAATTGGGCTTGCTACAGTTTATCGCACATTGGAGCTATTATCGGAACTTAAAATTGTTGATAAAATAAATTTTGGTGATGGCGTTTCTCGTTATGATTTGCGTAAAGAAGGCGCAGAACATTTTCATCATCATCTTGTCTGTATTGAATGCGGAGCAGTAGAAGAAATTGTTGATGATTTGTTGCAGGATGTAGAGAAAATCGTTGAGAATGACTGGGGTTTTCAAGTCAAGGACCATCGTCTTACCTTCCATGGTATCTGCAAAAATTGTCAAAAAGTTGCTGTGAAGTCAACATAGATTGACATGTTCTTTTTTTGCTACATACCAATGGTTCGGCGGAAATGAAAAAAAGAAAAGAATGAGGTGAACTGTCCATATTTTGGGCGGTTTTTTTGTGCCTTTGAAGGATTACCCGATTGTCCAGGTTTTTGATATGTGTCTATATTTCCCATACAGATAACACATACTAACCTTAGAAGAGGAGGGGTAGTTGGTGTTTTTGTTTATTGGGAAAGCGGTCATATTGTACATTCTGGCAATCGGTGTTATCCGGCTAATGGGGAGGACTGCTTTTGCGCAATTAACAGCGCATGATCTGACAGGTCTTTTCTTTGTTATTACATTGGCAATGGGGCCGTTAGCAAATGATAAATTGAGCTATGCCATTGGCGGATTAATCGCTATTGGTGTGCTTCATATCGTTTTTTCCAAACTTGCACTTGTCAATTACCTGAATAAACTATTCATTGGCAAGCCGACATTGATTATCAAACATGGTAAACTAATCAAGGAAAATTTAAAGCAATCTCATTTTACCCTGGCAGGTGTGCTGGCTACGCTTCGTGAAAAAGGCTATCCCGACTTGACCCTGGTTGAATTTGCGATAATTGAACCGAGCGGGGAGATTAGTATTATACCGAAACAAGCGGCTACACCGGTAACTCCCGAACAATTAGGGATCGAAACAGCATATCAGGGTATCCCAGTGGCTGTTATTGTCGAGGGGAAAATCCAGTATCGTAACCTGAAACATATGAATAAGGATGAACAATGGCTGAAGAAAGAATTAAAATCCGCCGGTCAACCAAATCATGAGACTATTTTTTATGCGGCTGTACGTGACAAAGATGATCATTTGCTGACCATTGATTATGGTAACGGATAAAACAGATAACATCACGCAAAATATATACCAGAAGGACATTATTTTCCTGATTACCCCAAAGGAGCGATCATTTTGCAGCCAAAACAGACTGTATTGGAACGTTATCAGCAGCAACAACTCATGCAACAGCAACTAAATGATTTACAGGTACAAATGCAAACGAAGCAGCAGCCATCCCCAAACCAGCAACGGCTGCAGCAGATTTTTCAAGCAACACATAACGCCTTGCAACAGGCGCATCAATCGGTTCGACAGGCCCAGGCAGCCAATCCGCAACAAGTTCAACTACAATCTGCTGAACAAAGCCTGCAGCAGGCAACTCAACAGCTGCAACAATTAAAAACATCTGCCCCTGAACTTTCTTTGGCGTTACCCAAAGGGACCCAGCAACAACTAAAACAGCTTGATCAGCAAATCCAGCAAGCAGCACAAACCTTGAACTTGGTAAAAACATCCATGCAATAAGGAATTCCCGGTTACATATGCATGGTGCAGTCTTTAATTATCTGGTAATCCGCTGTTGTATCCACATCAAAAAAAGCCCAGGGGTCGGAAAAATGAACAAAACGTCCTTTTGCTGATTCATGCTGTAGCAATTGGCGGGCCCCTTGATCACCTTGTAATTGGAATAGTTTTGGGAATATACTGCTGGTAAACAAAATTGGCGGTCGTGCTATACCGGAAAAGGTTGCCGCAACAAATAATAAATCTGGGTTCTGTCTATGCTGTTCAATCAGTTGATTAATCATCCTCGTGGAAATGAATGGCTGGTCGGCTAAAAGAACCATGGCCGCCTTCATATGGAATTTTCCTGCGTAATGCAGGCCACATTTTAATGAATACGATTGGCCCTTGCCGGCATCTTTACATGCAACATGAACCCATTTTCCTTGGTACGTCGAGAGCCAGTCATTCGGTATCCAATTAAGCCTATCCGTCGTATTGGTCACAACAATTACCCGGTCCAGGGACGATTGTAGGGCAGTACGAAGGGCAAAACTACCGAGTGGTCTATTTTCAAGTGGCTGATGCAGTTTATTCTTGCCAAAACGTCTGCTTCTGCCTGCTGCTAGATAAATGGCTGCTATTTCGTCTCGTGTCACCGGCTAACCTCTTTTCATACGATTTTTCTCGTTTAACCTGAACCATGTCAGCAACAATGCTAATAGCGATTTCTTCAGGGCCCTTAGCCCCAATTGCCAGTCCTGCGGGAGAATGAACGTGTTCTGGTATGTTTTTTCCATGCAAGAGTCTGGAAGTACGTTTACGTGGACCGAGAATGCCAAAATAGTTTACCTGTTGACTGGACAATGATGCAAGCAGTTCTTTGTCCTTTTGAAAATCATGGGTCATAATCATAATGGAATCGGTTGGCCAGAAATCCAGTTCTTTTACCATTTCCGGAATGGATGGGGTCTTGATAAAATTAGCATCCGGAAAATCCATTTTGTTCAGCCTTGCCAGCCGCCAGTCCCAGATGATTACCTTAAAATTGGTTTTAGCTGCTACAGCTGCCAAAGGAATGACATCAGGCCCTGCTCCAAAAATAAACAGGCGGGGTTGTGGTTCAAAACGATGAATAAAGATATGGCTACCCAAATTTTCCATATATTGCAGACGTGATTTGTTCGCGTGACGTGCAATTTTGTTCAATTGATGTGACATGGCATCACGATGGCCAAACATATGCTGATCCTTCGACACATAGAGCGTGCGAACAGACGAAGGATCTTTTTCAAAAATCTTCATTGCTACTACTGGAATGCCCTGATGAAGATAAACCCTTAATGTAAGTAAATCCTTGTAGTTTATAGAATTCACCTTTTCCAGGAGAATATGGATTTTTCCGTTACAACCAGCACCGCGACCCCAGGATAAGTCGTCCTCGGCACTTGTATCATAGACAAATGTCTGATTTTGAACCGATGACGTTTGCATCAGTTCAGTCGCCCGAATTGCCAAATCAGTTTCCAAACAGCCTGCACTAATGATGCCTATTTGCTTTCCATTTGCGGAAAACAGCATCGATGTTCCTTCTTTTTGGTATGCTGACCCTTCTACATGAATAATTGTCGCTAACACACTTTGCTCATCCGAATTTGCGATTTCATCAAGCATTTCAATAATATGAGCCATTTTTGTTTTTCCTCACATTCAACATGCTTTTTACAGCCTCCTTGATTTCCTGGTATCCAGTACATCGGCAAATATTGGATTCCAGCCATTCATCAATTACTGCATCGTCCGGATCAGGGCAATTTTCGATGAGGGCATAACTATTAAGTACATATCCGGGTGTACAATATCCACATTGAATCGCCCAATTTTTGATGAAATCATTTTGCACAGTCTGGTCAAGTAATCCTTCAATCGTTGTAATTTGATGATTGACTGCTTCTACAGTTAGTATGTGGCAGGAATTAATGGGAGTGCCATCGATAAGAATGGTACATGTGCCGCAATCGCCATTCTCACACCCGGGCTTTGCTCCCATCAGTCCCAGTTGATCGCGTAATGTATATAGAAGTGTCTCTGCATTGCGTACATATAGGTTTTTTTGCAGACCATTAATGTTTAATGTAACCAAGTTTTCTTGTGCTGCTTTCATCGTCAGGATACCCCCTTGCTACGTTGCAATAATTTCGCCAGTTCCTGTGCCAGCACAAATTCCCGGTATTCCCGTGATCCATGCATGTCGTTATGCGTTGCACCCGGCAGATGGTTTAGTACCTGTTGGATTCTTGTTTGCTCCGAATAGGAGGTGTCATTTAATACCAACTCCAATTGCTCCGTTCGAAAAGGGAAATCACATACACCGCTAAGTGCAACCCTTATTTTTCCGTCCACTTTCATGGAAGCGAGAGAGACAATCGGATAGTTCACATTGGAATGTTTTGTTTTTTTGCTGCTCCAGTATGGATAGTTGGAAAATTGACCATCCGTGATGATCTGGATAAGAAATTCTCCATCATTCAGTTGTACGCCGTTCTGATAGATTTTATGAATGGATGTTGTTCTGATCCCCTTTTTTTCCGCAATGACAACCTCGCTGTCGGCTAACAGAAAAGGAAGAAGGGCCTCCCGATAACATAGATGCCCGGAAATATTGCCGCCAATTGTTATTTTGTTGCGGGCAGTTCGGTGTGCAATCGCACGTGAAACGTCTGACAGTAAGGGAAATAGGTTGGAATCAGCAATGGTTGTCAATGTAACAGCTGAACCAATCACAAGTTGATTTCCGTTGAACTGAAATTCATTGCAATCAGGGATTCCTTTTAAATCGATGACTGCATCCACTTGGATCTCATGCATTCGGGCCCGGCTAATAAATTCTGTGCCACCCGCATAGTAGTGGGGTATTTTTCCGTTTGCCTGCAAATCGTAAAATAGCGTGACCGCTTCCTGTATGGTTGTTGGTTTATAATATTCAAAATCAAAGGCTATCATTTGCTTCCTCCTCTTTTCCGCCAAATCAGTTCAGGTACCAGGGGAAGCTGGTTCATATTCGTACCACAGGCAAGTGATAAACTATTGGCTAAAGCGCTGGCCATACCGATGACCCCATATTCGCCAATCCCCCGGGCTCCGAATGGTCCATCGACAAGTGGTGTTTCCACGAAATCAACAAGGTATTCCGGGGCTTCACTGAATCGCAGAATATCATAGGATCTTAGTTTCGGATTAAGTACCTTTCCATTATCATCAAAGGTAAACGATTCTCTGGAAGCCCAGCTTAGTCCCAGATACATACCACCACGCATTTGCCCAATTGCCGCGTTTGGATTAATCACTTTTCCAGCATCAAGGACAGTTGCTGCTTTGAGAATTTTGTATGTGCAATCGAGTGGGTCGAATTCGATTTCGACCGCTTGCGCACCAACTGTCCATTGCGGTCCCGGTTTACCAAAACCAGTTTCCGGATCCAATGGTGTCAAATGCCGCACAACATGAGACCCTTCACCAATGACCAAACCACCTATGGAATTACCATTTGGATATTTGTATGAATTCGCTACATCCTTGATCTTTATTCCATACTCAGGACTATCCTTGATAAAAACCATCCCATTTGCCACATCGAGATCATCAGGTAAACACTTTAGTACAATTGATGCGGTATTTTTTAATTGTTTGATTACATCTTCAGCTGCGGCGATCACGGCTCGTCCAGCCAAATAGGTTGTACTGCTGGCAACCGTTTTCCACTGATGCGGATCATATTGGGTATTTACTTCCATGGTCACATGAATTTTTTTCATATCCATTTTCAATCGTTCGGCCAGGATTTGTGCCAGCACCGTTTTTGTCCCCTGGCCAAGTTCCACGGCAGCACAATTCAAATTCACGCTCCCATCGCGATTAAAGGTGAGAATCACGCCGGCTGTTGCATTTGGCGGCGTACTCGAGGTTTTCCAAAATGAACTGATTCCTTTTGTTCGTATTTTACCGTCATTTGTTGTGATCTGTTGTCCTTCATCCCAATTGATAAGCTGTTTTAACTTTTTTATACATGAAGATACATCACCAATATTGCTGGCATTTAAATGGGTTTGGGTTGGTGTTGTATCACCTGGCTTGATAGCATTTGCCAATCGTAATTCAAGGGGATCCATATTTAACTTTGCGGCAAGTATGTCCATGGCTCGTTCCATGACAAATGTTAATTCATTGTGTCCAAAGCCTCGAAATGAGGTGGCATATGGATGGTTTGTATAAACACAATGGGAATCACAGGTGACATGATCAATTCGATAAGGGCCGGTGCAATCGACGGCACCAGCCTTACTCATGCCGGCACCCATGTCGGAATAGGCTCCGCTGTCAAACAAAAATTCGAAAGCGGCTGCTTTTAATTTCCCGTCGCTGGATGCACCAAGTTTTACCTTCGCCTCCAATCCGATATGAACGGGTGAAGTGATTAAATCTTCTTCCCTTGAATTTTGGATTTTTACCATTTTCCCTCCAACAGCTCGGGAGGCTACATAGGCCAGAAATTCAAGTTGTACGGTTCCTTTTCCGCCGAATGCGCCACCGAGCATGGGCGTATGCACCGATATTTTCCCTGCGTCAATATTGAAAAACTGACTGAATAATTTTTTGATATAAAAAGGCCCCTGTGTTGAGGAATAAATCATAACTCGATCATCGGGAAGAATTTCCACCCGGGCGACTCTTGTTTCCAGTGCTGCATGGTCAGACGGCGAGAAGGACAAATCTGTTTCAATGGTTATATCACTTTCATTCCAGCCGGTTTCCATATTGCCTTTTCGGATTTTGGTCAGGTTGGCAATATTGGAGTCGGGTATTGCATGGACTCCTTCCACTTGAACTTTATATGTACCTAAATCCTCGTGAATTAACGGAGCATTGGGCAGGATCGCTTCACCAGGAGAATTGACAACAGGCAGTTCCTCATAGTCTATGTGAATAAGATTTGCAGCCTGTTTTGCATGCTGGATAGTATCGGCAACTACCATTGCAACCGATTCACCGTAATAACGAACCTTTTTCTGTGCTAAAATAGGCCGGTCAGCAAGCAATGGACCAACAAGCAGTGGTACTTCCTCACCGGTTAAAATAGCCTGCACGCCGGGAACTTCCCAAGCTTTTGCTGTATCAATAGATTTAATTTTGGCATGCGCGTAATCACTTGTATGTAAGGCCGCATGCAGGACTCCTGGGATAGAAATGTCTCCAGTATATTTTACCCGGCCAAATGCTTTATCCGCAGCATCGATCCGTTGCACATCCTTCCCGACAACGGAAAAATTCTCTTTATTCATCTCCACACACCTCGGATTTCAGACTATAGATTGTAGTATTTGCCACTCCAATTTCATTTATACAATGTACGGTCACTCTAATTTACAAATGGGCGAAAATAGCGTATTTTTAAGGTATGGTTCGTTTAGAATGTGGTCTTTACTAATCTCATGTTTACGTTAGCAAAATGGTCCCATTTGCGTTTTCTTATTGCTTCTATGTATATTGTTCTACTTTTTTGGCATATCTTTTAAATAAGATAGCTTTAATTTAGAAGGGGACATGCCTTGTGAAGCAAATAATATGGGACACATTAAAGATTTTCGTTATTTTTGTTGCATGCACGTTTTTGTTTTATTTTGGACTTCAGGCGATGCATACTGAATATGAACAAATCCATCGTTATGATGTACCTGAAGGACCATCTGTCAAAGTATTTAAGACCGACAACCGTTTCATTGATCGATTGCATTTATTTTTTCGATTAGGAGAGTAATAGTCATGTTGGAATCACAATTGGAAGATTTCTTTCATCATTTGAAAATCGAACGGGGATTGTCGGATAATACGCTAAAGTCGTATCATCGAGACTTACAACAATATTTGCATTACATCAAAACTGCTACAGGGATGGTACAATGGGAGGCTGTCAAGCGAAGGGATATCACGGGATTTCTTTATATGTTAAAGGACAATGGTAAATCTGCTGCCACCATCGCAAGAATTCTGTCATCCATTCGCCTGTTTCATCGTTTTTTAATTAATGAACAACTTGTTACCCATGATGCATGCCTACACATTGAAACCCCCAAACAGGAAAGAAAACTGCCGGATGTTCTATCACCTGCCGATGTGGAGGCGTTGCTTTCCATCAGTGGCAATACGCCATTGAAAATACGAAATAAGGCGATGCTTGAGTTGTTATACGCGACGGGACTGCGGGTTACAGAGTTGATTACCATTCCGATTAGTGATCTTCATTTAACCATGGGATTTGTTCGCTGTTTGGGAAAAGGAGCGAAAGAGCGAATTGTTCCGCTTGGTGATCTTGCCAAAGACGCGGTCCAGGAATACATAGACGATGCCCGCAGCAAATTGGTTAAACATCAGGACACAAAAGCATTATTCGTCAATCAGCATGGCAGGCCTTTAACACGGCAAGGCGTTTGGAAGATTTTAAAGCAGGCAGCCAGGGATGCTGGTATTACCAAAAAAATAACACCGCATACACTGCGACATTCCTTTGCGACCCACTTGTTGGAAAATGGTGCTGATTTGCGGTCGGTTCAGGAAATGCTTGGACATGCAGATATTTCTACTACGCAAATTTACACGCATGTGACAAAAGCTAGATTAAAAGATGTCTATAATATGTATCATCCACGGGCGTAATAGTTCGACTATTGTCCGACAATTCCAAAGACGATATAAAACGAAGCCAGAAGGGGAAACTCTTATTTCTATCTTCATTCCGTTGTGCACATACGAATCACGCATAGTCGCGTTGCTAGTGACAAAATAGACATAATTAAAATATAAACAGGGAAGATAATACTGGGAGGTTTGATCATGAATCAATTTAAACGGGTATTTTTAATTGTTCTGGATTCGGTCGGGATCGGCGAAGCACCAGATGCGGCCAAATTTGGTGATCAAGGTGCGGATACACTTGGTCATATTGCGGAGCGGATGCATGGGCTTCATATGCCAAATATGGGTAAATTGGGGTTAAGTAACATTCGAGAAATTGATGGGGTAGAAAAAGCAGCTACACCATTAGCCTGTTATACAAAAATGCAAGAGGCATCCAATGGAAAAGATACGATGACCGGTCATTGGGAAATTATGGGGTTGAACATCCAACAGCCGTTCCGGACATTTCCTGATGGTTTTCCACCTGAATTAATCAATGAACTGGAAGCAAAAACAGGCCGGAAAATAATTGGTAATAAGCCTGCTTCCGGAACTGCTATTATTGAAGAACTTGGCGAGGACCATATGAAAACGGGTGACCTGATCGTTTATACGTCAGCCGATTCCGTGTTACAAATAGCCGCCCATGAAGAGATAGTTCCGCTTGATGAACTTTACCGGATCTGTGAAATTGCCCGGGAGCTGACATTAGATGAACGATACATGGTTGGGCGAGTGATTGCCAGACCATTTGTTGGCAAGCCAGGGGCGTTTGAACGCACTCCCAATCGGCATGATTATGCACTAAAACCATTTGGACGGACAGTAATGAATGAATTAAAGGACAGTGGTTATGACGTGATTGCCCTTGGGAAAATTTCCGATATTTATGATGGGGAAGGAGTTACCGAAGCAATTCGGACGAAAGACAATGAAGATGGCATGACCAAAATAGTGGAATCTATGGATAAGGACTTTACCGGAATCAGTTTTTTAAATTTGGTTGACTTTGATGCCAAATATGGTCATCGACGTAATCCAAAAGGATATGGGGAGGCGTTAGAAGCATATGATGCCAGACTTCCAGAAGTTTTGCATAAACTGACTGATCAAGATTTGCTGATAATTACAGCTGACCATGGGAATGATCCAATTCATCATGGAACTGATCATACGCGTGAATACGTCCCATTGCTTGTTTATCATATCGGCAGTAAACAAGGCAAAGAGCTGCCATTACGAAAAACCTTTGCAGATGTTGGTGCAACCATTGCCGATAATTTTGACATAAAAATGCCAGAGCATGGAAAAAGCTTTTTGGGTGACATTTGATCAACAGACAAATATGAATTGGAAATCGGTTATTCCCTGATTTCCAATCGATACATAATTTCCATCTTGACAGACGAAAGTAATTTAAGGATGAATCGAGGGGTTTATATGAGAATGTATGATATCATTGAAAAAAAACGCGATGGTGGGGAATTAACTGAAGCAGAGATTCGTTTTTTTGTTGAGGGATATACCAAAGAAGACATTCCTGATTACCAGGTTAGTGCTCTATTAATGGCGATTTACTATCAGGGCATGACCCCGGAGGAATGTGCTACCTTAACATCAGCAATGGTTGATTCTGGAGATAAAATCGACCTTTCTGCGATTTCCGGGATAAAGGTTGATAAACATTCCACTGGTGGTGTAGGCGATACTACCACATTAGTCCTAGCACCACTGGTTGCTTCATTAGGTGTCCCGGTTGCAAAAATGAGTGGGCGCGGATTGGGACACACTGGCGGAACCATTGATAAACTGGAAGCTATCCCGGGATTTCATGTGGAATTGACAGGCGATGAATTTATTGAGTTGGTTAATAAGAATAAGGTGGCCGTTGTGGGACAAACCGGTAATTTAACACCTGCTGATAAAAAACTGTATAGTTTACGGGATGTGACCGCTACAGTGGATTCTATTCCACTGATCGCCAGCTCAATCATGAGTAAAAAAATCGCCTCCGGGGCTGATGCGATCGTGTTGGATGTGAAGACGGGTGCAGGTGCCTTCATGAAGGACCTGGCAGATGCCAAGGAACTGGCGCATCAAATGGTTTCCATTGGCAATCATGTAGGCAGAAAAACGATGGCCGTCATTTCAGATATGAGTCAGCCACTTGGCAGAGCAATCGGAAATGCATTGGAGGTTCAGGAAGCCATTGAAACACTTAAAGGTAATGGACCAACAGATTTAACCGAATTATGTTTCACACTTGGCAGCCAAATGGTCGTTCTAGCCAACAAAGCAGATAATCTTGATGACGCCAGGTTAAAACTAAAGGAAAGTATCCAAACTGGTAAAGCCTTGGCACAATTTAAAACCTTCATTGCCTCCCAAGGCGGAGACGCAAGCGTAGTGGATGACCCAACACTACTACCGGCAGCTGCCCAAAAAATCGAGTTAAAGGCGAAGAACTCCGGCACGATTCAAAGTATTATCGCAGACGACATTGGTACGGCAGCGATGATGCTTGGGGCTGGACGGGCGACAAAAGAATCAGATATTGATCTTGCAGTAGGTCTTGTACTTCATAAAAAAGTTGGTGATAGTGTCAAGGCGGGAGAAACTTTGGTAACGATCCATGCGAATCAAGAGCAGATCGATGAGGTGAAAGAAAAATTGTATACAAGCATTACCATTGCTGAGCACCCGGCAAAAGCGCCATCTTTGATTTACGATATGATAACTGAATGATATTTCACAGACAACGGGTACATCATCCAGATGATGTGCCCGTTGTCTATATCGGTGCTAATCTTCAATTTTTCGGTACATACCATCATTAATTACCGAAAAACAGAAGCCATTTCAAGTTATAAAAACAATGCTTCCTGTCAATCCTAGAAATATATTGACTCTTGGAGGTAAGGCTATGAAAAAGAATGTTTTTTTGATTAGTATGGTTATGACTTTATTATGGTTCTCTAGTTTGTCTGTTTTTGCCGCAGAGAAAGGAACGGATAAATCCAAGGAATCCCTTGATCTTGCTCCCGATGCAAAATCGGCTATCCTGATTGAGCGGGATACTGGAAAAATACTATTTGATAAAAATAGCCAGGAAGAGCTTCCACCTGCGAGTATGACGAAAATAATGACCCTCCTGCTCATCATGGAAGAACTCGATCGGGGTAATTTAAAATTGGACGAAAGAATTCGAGTTAGCGAAAACGCCGCTTCCATGGGAGGATCACAAATCTTTTTGGAAGCTGGCGAGGAAATGACTGTCAATGATCTGTTAAAGGGAATCTCCATTGCTTCCGGTAATGATGCGAGTGTCGCCTTGGCAGAACGTATTGCTGGCAGTGAGGAAGCATTTGTACAAAAAATGAATAAAAAGGTTAAGGACTTGGGTCTGAAAAATACCCATTTTAATAATTGTACCGGTTTGCCGGCTGATGACCACTACAGTACAGCACATGACATGTCAGTAATGGCCAAAGAACTATTAAAATACGAAAAGATTACTGACTATACCTCGTTATATGAAGATTACTTACGCAAAGGAACCGAGGATGAATTCTGGCTGGTCAATACCAATAAACTAGTAAAATTTTATCCAGGTGTTGATGGATTGAAAACAGGCTATACGAATGAGGCGAAATATTGCCTGACAGCAACTGCCAAAAAGAATGATATGCGGGCGATTGCTGTTGTGATGGGGACCAAAACAACAAAAGAACGAAATGCCAACGTTACCAACATGCTGGATTACGCGTTTAACCAGTTTAGTACCAAGAAACTATTTAAAAAAGGGCAACCAATTACAACCCTGAAATTATTAAAAGCAGAAGATGGTAAGGTGGATGTTGTCGCCTCGGAATCGATCAGCACCTTGTATGAAAAGGGAAAAGAACCGAAAAATATTGCCACCTCAGTGCAAATGGATGACATAAACCTGCCATTGAAAAAAGGAGATAAGGTCGGAACGTTAGTTGTAAAAGACGGTAAAAAGGTCTTGTCAAAAACACCGTTAACCGTGAATAAAGATGTAAAACAAGCATCCTTCTTCACGTTATTTAAACGCTCTCTGGGCGAACTAACAAAATCACGCTAACCAATCAAACCAAGCGCAGCACCAACCGTCTGCGCTTTTGGTGTTGTTACGACGAACCTTACTAAATGAAATTTCATTCTGTTTTTGTCGGTTTTTTTCTTCTTTTGTCGTCATGCAGGAATTGAGGGGCTTCATATTGAAATGAAAAGGTACAACCTATGGAGGAGGAGACACAAATGAGTTTGGAGACTACATTCGATGTAAAAGAAGATGTGTTGATTGTCCGATTAGCCGGAGAACTCGATCATCATGAAACAGAGAAGCTACGTACTGCGTGGAAGGATATGTTGTATAAAAATGATGTAAAACATGTGGTACTAAATTTAGAAGCCGTATCATTTATGGACAGTTCAGGTCTGGGAGTCATTTTAGGACGGTATAAAGAGGTTCTTCAACTGGGTGGCGAAATGGTAGTCTGTTCTGTTTCGCCGGCTGTTAATCGGTTGTTTGAGATGTCCGGGATGTTTAAAATCGTTCGTTTGGAGGAGAACGAACAATATGCATTAGTTACATTGGGGGTGGCATCATGAATAATGAAATGAATGTAGCGTTTTCCAGTATTAGTGAAAATGAATCATTTGCCCGTGTGGCAGTGGCCGCATTTGTCACACAAATTGATCCGACAATGGATGAGCTGACGGAAATCAAAACAGTTGTATCCGAGGCTGTAACAAATGCGATTATTCATGGGTACAATAATGAACCGGATCATCAAGTCTATATCACATGTGTATTGCGTGACGATGAATTAGAATTAATCATCAAAGACGATGGGGTAGGGATTGGCGATATAGAAGAGGCCAGACAACCTTTATTTACCTCGAAACCTGAGCTGGAACGATCGGGCATGGGCTTTACGATCATTGAGAATTTTATGGATTCGGTTAAAGTTATCTCGGAGGCAGGAGCAGGCACATCTGTTTACATGACGAAACAATTAACAAAAAATAAAACGGTGAGTAAGTAGGAGACTTGCCAATGGATGTAAATGTTAAGCATTTCAATCGTAAAGATGATCCTTTAACCGATGAGCAAGTAAAGGAATATATTTATAAGAGTCAACAAGGCGATCAAGATGCCAGGGATTTACTCGTAGAAAGGAATATGAAGCTTGTCTGGTCAGTTGTGCAGCGTTTTATCAATCGTGGCTATGACCCGGATGATTTATTTCAAATTGGCAGTATTGGTTTGATCAAATCCATTGATAAATTTGATCTCTCCTATGATGTCCGGTTCTCCACGTACGCTGTTCCTATGATCATTGGAGAAATCCAGCGGTTTATTCGCGATGATGGCAGCATAAAAGTGAGCAGGACACTTAAAGAAACTGGAAATAAAATCCGCAAGAAGAAAGATGAACTAACCAAACGGCTGGGCAGATCCCCTACCATTCATGAAATAGCTGATGAATTGGATATCTTGGCTGAAGATGTTGTCCATGCGGAGGAAGCAGCGAAATCACCGCATTCCATTCATGAAACGGTGTTTGAAAATGACGGGGATCCGATTACATTATTGGATCAAATCGCTGATACGGATACACGATGGTTTGACAAAATTTCACTACAGGAGGCAATACGGGGGTTAAATGAGCGGGAACGACTTATTGTCTACTTGCGGTATTACAAGGATCAAACCCAATCTGAAGTGGCGGATCGCTTGGGAATATCGCAAGTACAAGTATCAAGATTAGAGAAAAAAATATTGCATGATATGAAGGATAAAATGGGCTGACATAGCAACAGACAAAAACCAAAAAGCAGATCATCACAAAGATGATCTGCTTTTTGTGTTCATAAAAAGTGAGTTTTTGCGAATGCTAACCGTATGGGGTGATACATATGACAAATATCGTGTACATTCGCATGAAGAAAAAGATAGAAATAACTGGAATGAAGACAATCTTGTTAAAAGACATTGCTTATTTGTCTACATCCTCTCATTTCAAACAGCAAATGGAGGAAACAACCCTTTATCATATCACGAAAAAGGATCGGAATATCGTTGTTATCGATGGTTTTATCATTATTGATCATTTAAGTCAGTTATTTTCGGATTTGGAATTTCAACTTGTTGGACCACAACAGACTATCATTTGGATTACAAAAACAAAAAAAACACCATCTGTCATATTAGCATCTTTTGTCTGGATTATATTGTTTATCGGAGCAGCAATGACGATTATGAATTTTCATTACGATGTCAGCATGCAGGAAGTGCAACAAAAAATACACTATTTATTAACTGGAAAACATAGCAAGTACCCACTTTGGATACAAATACCATATTCATTTGGGCTGGGAGTCGGGATGTTGTTATTCTTTAATCACTGGTTTAAAAAACGGTTTAATGAAGAACCAAGTCCGCTCGAAATTGAACTATTTAATTATCAGCAGGATCTGAATCAATATGTCATGCATTACGAAAATAAGTTAGATGATTAGTCATGGGTTGCAAATTATCGCCGAGATCATTATTGGATTTGCCAGTGGTCTTGCTGTGGGCGGTGGTTTTGTTGGCTTCTTAACCGTTTTAGGTGTCATCCCCCGACTTATCCAACTAAGTAAAACAGATCGGCTGATTCCCGCTTATAGTGCATGTATTATTGCCGGTCTTTTGTTTGGTACCTATATGTCATTTTCCGATATAGCATGGAGTGAACCTGCCATTATACTTGTAATTTTAGGTGCATTTCACGGGATTTTTAATGGGATGCTGGCAGCTGCCTTAACTGAGGTTCTTAATGTCTTTCCGATTCTATCCAAACGGATTGGTCTGGAACCATATTTATTAGGTCTGCTTATGGCGATTGTATTTGGAAAAGTAGCCGGATCGTTGTTTCAATGGCTGATCTTTGTCAGATAAAACGAGCATAGAATGGAGTGAGTCAAACATGTCGGACACGAAAAAAAATAAGAGTCCCATCTCACCGGATATTCATGAGACAGAGAAATACATGGAGAAACATGTTGGTGTCAATGTATCATTTGATGTAGGTTTTCGCGAGATCACCGTATTAAAAACTAAAATTCAGCTCTATTATTTAAATGGGATGGTTGATTCATCCAACATTATTCAAATCTTAAAAGTGCTGATCGAAATAAATGACCGTGAAACGGAAAGGAAAAAAGTCCAGTCCATTATTGAAAATCGCTTGATCCACCAACAGGTAGAACAGATTAAATCAATGGATGAAGCAGTAGACCAAATGTTGTCCGGGTTAATTGTGATTTTTATTGACGGCTATAGTGATGCATTTGTGATTGATGTACGTCATTATCCTGGACGAACGCCAGAGGAACCTGATACTGAACATGTGGTAAGAGGTTCACGGGATGGCTATACGGAAAATATCATTGAAAATACTTCCCTCACCAGGCGACGTATTCGCGATGAACGGCTTCGCAATAAAATGATGAGAATTGGCGAACGGTCAAAAATGGATGTTTGTGTAACTTATTTACAGGATGTTGCCGACCCTGGTCTGGTGGATTTAATCAAAAAAGAAATCCAAAAAGTGGATATTGATGGAATGTCGATGACCGATAAAACACTGGAAGAATTTATGATTAAAAACAAGTGGAATCCGTATCCAATGGTTCGTTATACAGAACGACCGGATGTTGCTGCTCATCATTTGCTGGAAGGTCATGTTGTTGTCACTGTTGATACATCACCAAGTGTAATTATTTTTCCTACGACTTTCTTTCACCATGTACAACATGCGGAAGAGTACCGCCAGCGTCCAGCGATAGGTACATTTATTCGGTGGGAGCGAATGCTGGCGATTTTGGCATCTCTTTTCCTTTTGCCATTTTGGTTATTATTTGCCTTGGACCCAACGTTATTGCCTGAATCCTTATCATTCATTGGTCCAAATGAAGAAGGTACAATCCCGATTGCTGTTCAAATTATTTTAGGAATCATAGGAGTAGAATTTTTACGAATGGCTGCCATTCATACACCTACACCGTTGGCAACATCGATGGGGTTAATCGCCGCTGTACTTATTGGGCAGATAGCGATTGATGTAGGGATGCTCAGTCCGGAAGTAATACTATATGTATCCGTCAGTGCAATCGGTTCCTATGTTACACCAAGTTATGAGTTAAGTGTCGCCAATAATATAGTTAGAGTTCTTTTAGTGCTTGCTGTAGCATTCTTTGGGGTGTATGGATTTGTTATTGGTATTACTGTGTTCACCCTATTCCTGGTAAGCCTGAAATCGTTGAAAACACCATATTTTTGGCCGTTTATACCATTTAATGGGAAGGCGCTGATGCATGTTGTATTTCGAATTCCCATGCCATTTTCTGATATACGGCCAAGTATTGTCCATCCTCGCAATGCCTATCGTCAGCCGCTACCGAGGGGAAAAGTTGATGAATAACCCGGAAATTGACATTGGAAATAACAATGGAAGGAAACATTTCCATTGTTATTTCCTTTTCATTTTTTCTTTAATATGATAAAGTTCTTTTCATAAGTTTAACAAATGCAACTGTTTCATCTTTTTGAACAAGCACTTTGGAACGGTTTTAGTTTGGAAAGGGACGGTAACAATACATGATAATAGATAATCATCCATTTACAACAGAACAGGGCCATTTAATGGTCGGGGGTGTTGATGCTGTTGATTTGGCAAGGCAATATGGAACCCCGTTATATGTATATGATGTTTCATTGATTCGTAACAATTGTCGAGCGTTTGTAAAGACGTTTGAACAGAAAGGGGTAAAGGCACAGGTAGCCTATGCAAGTAAAGCATTTTCCTCGATTGCCATGCTTCAGGTAGCCAAACAGGAGAATATGAGCCTTGATGTTGTTTCTGAGGGAGAGTTATATACCGCATTACGGGCTGGTTTTCCAGTGGAACGGATTCATTTGCATGGTAATAATAAAAGCAAAAACGAGATG
Organism: Lentibacillus daqui; assembly: GCF_027186265.1. NCBI lineage: Bacteria > Bacillati > Bacillota > Bacilli > Caryophanales > Bacillaceae > Lentibacillus > Lentibacillus daqui. The sequence goes on from NZ_CP114176.1 coordinate 1,787,959, forward strand.
GAAATGGCAATTAAACATGGGATTGGCTGTATCGTGGTCGATAATTTCCATGACATTTCCTTACTTGATATACTATTAAAGAAATACAATAAAACAATGGACGTACTGATGCGTGTGACCCCGGGTATTGAAGCAAAAACACACCAATATATTTTGACCGGGAATGAGGATTCCAAATTTGGCTTCAGTTTGCAAAATGGACAAGTTGATCAAGCCTTTGAAAAGCTGTATTTTCATGAACAAATTCGGTTTAAAGGACTGCATTGCCACATTGGATCACAAATCACAGAAACCGATCGTTTTTTATTGGCATCCGATAAGTTGTTCGAAAAAATCAAAAAGTGGAACCAACAATACGGCTATATACCGGAAGTCTTAAACCTTGGTGGCGGCTTTGGCATCCGCTATACCGAATCAGATAACCCGATCCCATTACATTTCTATGTAGAGCATTTGGTAGATGCAGTTCAGCGGCGTGCCACACAATTGTCGATTCCTATGCCGGAAATTTGGCTCGAACCGGGACGTGCGATTGTTGGCAATGCTGGTATTACGTTATACACGGTTGGGGCAATGAAGCAAATCCCTGGCGTGCGGCAATATGTGTCAGTTGATGGGGGAATGACCGATAATTTGCGTCCCGCTTTATATGGAGCGAAATATGAGGGTGTCATTGCCAATAAAGCAGAGCATCAGCCAATACAAACCGTTTCTATTGCCGGCAAGTGCTGTGAGTCAGGTGATATGCTCATATGGGATTTACCGGTCCCTGAAATAGACAATGGAGATATTCTGGCGGTCTTTTCAACGGGTGCCTATGGGTATTCCATGTCCAATAATTATAACCGGTTTTCCAAGCCCGCTGTTGTTTTTGTTGAGAACGGTGTCGCGAAACTGGTTGTTGCCCGGGAAACCTATCAAGATGTTGTACAGTTTGATTTGTCTTATGAATAAGGGCAGGCCCAGATGTCAAATTTTGCTTGAGTATCTTGCCGTTTTGCTCGTAATTCTTTTAAAAACAGAAAATACATGGTAAGATAACATTGATTTCAATCATAAAGGGGAATAAATAATGGCTAAAAGAGGCTATATTTTGATGGAAAATGGCGATAAAATCGAATTTGAATTATATCCAAATGAAGCACCAGGAACAGTCGCAAACTTTGAAAAACTGGCAAATGAATCATTTTATGATGGTCTGACCTTTCACCGGGTAATCGATGGTTTTGTCAGCCAGGGCGGGTGTCCAAACGGAAACGGGACTGGCAATGCTGGTTATACCATCAAATGTGAAACAGAAGGAAACCCGCACCGGCATGTGGAAGGATCCTTATCAATGGCACATGCAGGAAAAGATACCGGGAGCTGTCAATTTTTCATTGTCCACGAGGCTCAACCGCACTTGGACGGTGTTCATACCGTTTTTGGACAAGTAACATCTGGTGTGGAACATGCCAAAGCAATGCACAACGGGGATGTAATGAAGGAAGTTAAAGTTTTTGACGAATAAGCATTACCTCATGTGAATGCACTGGGATGTGTGGTATGAATATTTATCTTGTGCTATTGCTGGTTTTTATTATTGCACCAATTAGCACTTTATTGCACGAATTAGGACATGTGCTTGGTGCAAAATGGGCAAAAGCTGATTCTATCATACTATCCATTGGATCCGGTTATAAGATAGCAGCATTTTCCTGTAAGCGAATTCGGGTTTCCCTTCATCTATTGTTTTTTCTGGGCGGCATGGCCTACAATGAAAGAAATAAACCGTATAAATCAAGGGAAATCATTATCATTAGTTTGTGTGGTCCTGTCAGTAACGTAATTGCTGCAGCTGTGGTATTTTATTTCGCCGGTTTCTCTTATGGATTTGTCCGTGCATTCATTTTGTTTAATATGTGGCTGGCAGTGATTAATTTAATACCGTTTCACCTAAACGGGAAACAATCGGATGGCTATACGATTGTAAAAGCCATATTAAACCGTTACAAAACCTGCAAATAAAATACGTGGTGTTTTTTTCAAGGGTTTGACTTTCGTATAGCAAAATAGAATGTTGTCAATGCTGAAATAAAGGGTGAAAAAATAGTTGAGTCAGCGTAAAAAGAATTGGATCCTATTTGCATTTTTGCTTGTCATTGGAATGACATGGGGAGTTGTTTATTGGTTTGTGTTCGTTCTGTAAGAGGATGTGCATAAGGTATCGCGAAATCAATAATAGTTGACAAGAACATGTTGTTCAGGCACATTAATATATATTACGCTATACTTGGTAGAATGCTTTCGATATCGATATAGAAATGTTTTTTAAGTATTTGCCGGCTACGTTTTCTTTCCATGATCTTCAGGTTATTTTCATAATGAGGGGTATCTATGTTAATTCGTTATAAAAAAAATTCGGAAAAAATTGCAATGGGTTTACTTTCTTTTATGCCAAATGAAAAGGATGTAAAAAAATTGCAACAAACCATAAAGGAATACGAGACAAATCCCGATTGGCACCTTTTTCTATGGAAAGAAGATGATGTGCTAGGTGCGATTGGTGTACGTATTGAGAATGATCTTAATGCAGTTGTCCAGCACATATCAGTCAATCCTTCCCATCGCAATTCGGGGATTGGCAAGAAAATGATCAATGAAATTAAGTCAATGTATCAGGATAAATATGCCGTTTGCGCAGATGAACATATTCAAGATTTTTACAATAAATGTACCTCTGATGATAGTGAAAAAGATGATGACTGATAACATCTTTTTCACGGCTTTATCAAAATGACGAGATCAAGTCAAAGAGCCAACCCTTTCATTGGGTTGGCTCTTTGTCGGTCGTTATTTGTTTGCAAACTACAAACAAATGAACAATTTGTTATGCATTCGCACGCAAGGCTATCATTCTATAGCCAAGCAGCACCAACGATAATGAGTAAAATGAACAATACGACGATTAACGCAAATCCACCGCCATAACCTGCACCCATTTGAAATTCCTCCTTTTGAACTTAAAGAATAAATGTCTAATCAACATTTATCTTTCGTTAATAACTTATGTAGGACATTGGAATAGTGTATAGGCGCATATGTTATGTTTATCATTTTTTAATGATTAAAACCTATAATTTTGGTATGCTGTATTTGTTTAAACAGTTACGTTGGTCGATATTTTTTATGCGAAAGGAAGAAAACAATGAATCAGGCTTATCAGGTAAAAATTGATTCATTTGAAGGACCGCTTGATTTATTATTGCATTTAATCAACCGATATGAGATTAATATATACGATATTCCGGTCGCACAAATAACGGAACAATATATGGAGTACATCCACACCATGCAACAGTTGGAATTAAATGTAGCCAGCGAATATCTGGTTATGGCTGCCACATTGCTAGCCGTAAAAAGCCAAATGCTATTGCCAAAACAGGAATTGGACATGGAAGATGAAGGATATGAAGAGGATCCGCGAGAAGAGTTGATGGAGCGCCTAATAGCCTACCGAAAATATAAGCAAGCAGCCGAGACATTGAAAGAAAAGGAAATGGATAACCACCAAATCTTCACCCGTGCCCCAGTTCGAATCCCTGATACTGAAACACAAAAGCCTATGGTGCAAGGGGATGTTTCCATTTATGATATGCTGGGTGCATTAAATAACATGTTGGAAAGGAAAAAGTGGAAAGAGCCTCTCGAAACAAAAATAAACCGGGTTGACATTTCACTGGAGCAACGGATGGAGGAAGTGATCCAGGTGGTAAAACAGAGTCGGGACGGGATTCTGTTTGATGATCTGTTTACCTACCGTTCACGTTCTCATATTGTTGTGACTTTTGTCGCCATATTAGAGTTGATGAAAACGAAACAAGTATATTGTAAACAAGAAAAACAACTTGCGGATTTATATGTTTTTGATGGAAGAAGCGTGAAAGCATGAATGAATTAAAAGCGATTGTGGAAGGTTTGCTGTTTGCCAGTGGTGACGACGGCATTACCGTGAAACAACTTGCAAGCATACTGGAGGTTCATTCGGATACGGTTGAACAAATGCTTGAGGAATTAGCCTACGAATATGAGCACACCGAACGAGGGATGATGATTATAAAATCTCATGAGGCATTTCATCTGACAACGAAACCGGAACATAGTGATTATTTAAAAAAACTATTGGAAACGCCACAATCATCTAAAATGTCACAGGCAGCATTAGAAACATTGGCGATTATCGCTTATCGGCAACCAATAACCAGAACAGAAATTGATGAAATACGTGGGGTGAAAAGCGAACGGCCGGTACAGACATTGCTTTCCAGATCTTTGATTGAAGAAGTAGGGCGCCGTGAAGGAATTGGGCGTCCAATCCTGTTTGGGACAAGCAAAGAATTTCTAACGTATTTTGGGCTGACCTCTTTGGAGGAATTACCACCGTTGCCTGAAGAGATTGATCAGAATGCAGTTGAACATGAAGCAGATTTATTTTTTGAGAATTTTACTACCGGTACAGACGAAGAACCACATTCCAAATGAAACCTTTGCACAATGATTGTGTAAAGGTTTTTTCTTTTGCAGTTACACCTTTTTATCATACTATAAGTTGTCCAGCATAGACTGTAGAGACACAAAAACTACGGGAGGACCCCCATATGCGCTGGATATTTGTAACCGTCATATTTGTTGGATTATGTATGCTTGCTTTCCCCGGAGATGGACAAGCAAAGCCAAGCACATCCGCGAAACAGGCTATTTTAATGGAGCAATCTTCCGGAAGAGTATTATATGAAAAAGATGCCAATCAACGCCGTCCAATTGCCAGCATAACAAAAATCATGACCGCCATTATCGCAATCGAATCTGGAAAAATGGACGATACGGTGACTGTTTCGAAACGGGCAGTCTATGCTGGGGGGTCATCTATTTATCTTGAGGAGGGTGAGAAGATCAAGTTAAGGGATCTTGTTTATGGGTTAATGTTGCGCTCGGGAAATGATGCTGCGGTAGCAATTGCAGAACACGTCGGTGGCAGTGTAGAAGGATTCAGTTACTTAATGAATCAAAAAGCCCGATGGTTGGGAATGACAAATAGCCATTTTGATAATCCGCATGGTCTCGATTCAAAAACGCATTATTCCACCGCATATGATATGGCACTGCTGATGCAATATGCCATGGATAACGATGCCTTTCGAAAAATTACCGGGGCAATCACCTATAAAGCCACGACAAAAAAATATGCCTGGCAAAATAAAAATAAGCTATTAACGCGGTACTATGATTATTGCATCGGCGGGAAAACGGGTTTTACCAAAATTGCCGGGAGAACATTGGTTTCAACAGCACGTAAAGATGACATGGAATTGATTGCTGTTACCTTAAATGCCCCTGATGACTGGCAGGACCATATCGGAATGTATGATTGGGCATTTGACAAATATAAGATGACATCGGTACTTGATAAAGGTAAAATGACGTACCATGTACAAGGGACTAATCAAAAAACGACAGGGTTTATTCATCAAAACATCGCTTATCCCTTGGATTCACAAGAGCAAAATAGTATCCGTTTGAAAACGTTCATGCTGAATAAAGACCTGCAAAACAATAAGGAGAAAATTGGCAAGACCATCGTTTATTTGGATGGAACCCCGCTTGAAGAAGTACCTGTTTATAAAGAGGATCAGCAGGCAAAGAAGAAGACATTATTCACAGATACCAAGTCAGTATTAAAACAAATGACAGGGTTGGATTAGTATGGTTAATATTATTTGGGCTTCCATGGCCATTATTGGCATCTTTTACGCGATGATAAATGGCACAATGGATGAAGTAAATAAGGCATTATTTGAGAGTGCTGAAGAGGCTGTAACCATATCAATTGGATTAATCAGTGTTATGGTATTTTGGCTGGGGATTATGAAGGTTGCTGAAAAAGCTGGGATATTACGCAGGCTCACCAAGCTGTTTCGTCCAGCTGTCGCCAAATTATTTCCAGAGATTCCCAAAGATCATCCGGCAATGGGTTATATTTTATCCAACTTCACTGCAAATATATTCGGACTCGGGAATGCAGCAACTCCAATGGGTCTTAAAGCCATGGAGCAAATGAAACAATTAAGTGGCACAGATACCGCGTCAAGATCGATGATTACGTTTTTGGCATTAAATACATCAGGTTTGACAATTATCCCGACAACAGTCATTGCTATTCGTATGCATTATCATTCCGTTTCGCCAACGGAAATTGTCGGTACAACAATTGTTGCCACCATTATGTCATCACTTGGGGCTATAATAGTAGATCGGATATTTTACCATCGCAGTATTAGGAGGGAATAAAGATGGCGGTCATGACCACAATAAGTACCTGGCTTATTCCATGCTTTATCATGCTTGTCCTCATTGTGGCAACCTACAAGCGCGTTCAAACCTATGAAGTGTTTGTGGAGGGAGGAAAAGAAGGTATCAAAATGGCCTTCTCCATACTCCCTTTTTTGGTAGGAATGATTGTATCCATCGGGATTTTACGGGCGTCTGGTGCACTTGAAGCTTTTATAAATATGTTAACACCATTTTTAAGCATGATTGGCGTTCCTGCTGATATTGTACCACTTGCATTGATCAGGCCGATTTCCGGTACTGCGGCTTTGAGTATTACGACAGAGTTGATTAGCGCGAACGGACCTGATTCCTTTATAGGCCGGCTGGCATCTACCATGCAGGGAAGTACCGACACGACACTCTACATATTAACCATTTACTTTGGTGCTGTTGGTATTAAAAAAATGCGATATGCGTTAAAAGTTGGACTCATTGCTGATTTAATTGGTATAATTGCCTCGATTGTAATCGTCACTATTATATTTGGATAAACCTTTAGAGTAGCGTTAACTTATAGTTAACGCTACTATTGTGTTGGTGGGAGATAAAAGGTAAAATACCAAAGGATCATTAAATTTCAGGAAACATGGTGATAAATATGGCAAACATAGAGGAACGCTTGCAGAAGGTGATTGCAAGAAGCGGAATTACTTCAAGAAGGAAGGCTGAACAGCTTATTGTTGATGGAAAGGTAAAAGTGAATGGAAAAACAGTGACAGAACTTGGCACCAAAGTCTCGCCTCATGATGACGTGGAAGTAAACGGCGTACCACTCGAAAAAGAGGCACCTGTTTATTATTTGCTGTATAAGCCGCGTGGCGTTATATCGAGTGTGAAAGATGACAAGAATAGAAAAGTAGTTACTGATTTTTTCCCTGAGGTAAAAGAGCGAATTTTCCCGGTTGGAAGGCTTGATTATGACTCTTCTGGGATTATTTTATTGACGAATGATGGGGAATTTGCCAACCTGTTAATGCATCCCCGTTATGAAATGGACAAAGTTTATGTGGCAAAAGTAAAGGGAATCCCATCCAAAAAAGAAATGAATCGTTTGCGTAATGGCATCCGTGTAGATAATGACAAGTTAAAAATTATTGGCTATAAATTTTTGTCAACCGATAAAGATGCAAACACAGCAATTATCGAAATGACATTGCATGAAGGAAAAAACCGCCATGTCAGGCGCATGATGGACGGGCTTGGTTACCCTGTTATCAAGTTGAAAAGGGAGCGGTACGGGATGCTAACATTAAAAGGGTTGAAATCCGGTGAATTCAGGGCATTAACACCACATGAAGTAAAGATGATGCGTGAAGCAGCTACAAAAATTGTTGAATAATAGTCAAATTTACCATATCACACACATGATATAATAACATGGGGAGTGACTGCATTGACGGAGAAAAAACAGCGACCGGACAAAACAAAGAAAAAACGAAACCGTTTAATTTTTAGATCAGTTATTTTGGCGATATTGGTAGTGGCTGTAGGTTATGCCTTGATTTCCAATTTAACCGAGGATAATGCAAAAGTGGCAAAAGGTGATGATGCTCCTGATTTTAAATTAAACCAGGTGAACGATAGTAACAATTTACAGTCGGTTCAACTAAGTGATTTAAAGGGAAAGGGTGTTATGCTTAATTTTTGGGCGACCTATTGTGATCCATGTAAAGCTGAAATGCCCTACATGGAGAAGTTATATCCCAAATACAAGGAACGAGGGGTGGAAATTGTCGCAGTCAGTCTTGATGCGACGCAGCTTGTTATTGACAAGTTTATTAATAAGTATGATTTGACATTCCCTGTGCTCCATGACACCAAAAATCAGGTATTGGATCAGTATGGTGTCGAACCGCTTCCAAGTACTTTTTTCATTAATCCGGACGGCAAGGTGGAAGAGGTTGTTGAAGGAGCATTAACGTTGGATACACTGGAGGATCATCTGAAAAAAATTGAGCCCAAATAATTAATGTGAGGGATTTCTATGAGTGTGAATGATGTAAAATGTGAGTGTGGGCACGTTAACCCCGAAGGTACCGTGCTTTGTGAAGCATGCGGGAAGCCAATTGAGGGAAATCAGCACATTGATGGTAACGATAAACGAAAATTGCTAAATATGCGTTATGACGGTAGCGCCCGGCGATCACAGACATATAATAAGTCAATTATTGATAAAATATGGAGCTTTTTCTCCTCTGTGAAGGTTGGGGTATGGTTAATTTGTCTTGCCTTAGTCGCGTCAGCAATTGGGACCATCTTCCCGCAAGAACAATACATACCGGCAGATGCTGTTTCACGCGATCCCGCAGTCTATTACGAGGCTACCTATGGCATACTCGGGAAAATTTATTATCAACTGGGATTTCATCATTTATATAGTTCCTGGTGGTATATGATATTAATTGCGTTAATCGGTGTTTCTTTGGTCATCTGCAGCCTTGACCGTTTTGTACCACTTTACAAAGCGTTAAAAAGGCAGAAACCAAAACGCCATGAAACGTTTTTAAATCGCCAGCGTCTATATAGTGAAACAGAAAATGTTACCGCAGAAGAGAAAGAAAAAATCAAGGCATCACTTAGGAAACAGCGTTATAAAGTCCGGGATGAAAATGGCCATATTTTAGCGGAAAAAGGAAGATTCTCGCGTTGGGGGCCCTATGTAAATCATATTGGCCTGATTATTATTTTATTAGCTGCGATACTGCGAATGACACCACTTCTTTTTTCGGATGACTATGTATGGGTCAGGGAAGGTCAGCGTACCGTTATTCCTTCCACAAATGGGGAATACTATATCGAAAATAAAGGTTTTATTCTTGATACATGGGACCCAGAAGAAGCAGGTGGCAAATTTAAAGATGCCATAGAAAAACAAGGAGAGGTACCGAAAAACCATCAAACCGATGCGGTGATTTATAAAAAATCAGGTGATTCCATTCCAGGCGAAGAACCGGATTTGGAAAAAGTAACCGAGGGGAAAATTCGGCTCAACCAGCCACTGAAATTTGACAAATATACCTTGTATCAATCCGGTTATCAGCAAAATGAGTTTACGAGTATGTCATTTAACATTCTAAAGGCGGATACGAAAGATAAAGAATATGATCATTTAACGTTTAAGTTGCATACAACGGATAAGGACAATGACAAAACGCTGGGAACGTTTACGATTGATTTGAACAATCAAAAAGACGTATACAAACTTGATAATGGTTACCGTGTGCAAGCTGAACAATATTATCCCGATTATTATCTGGAAGGCGGCAAACCAGAATCGCATAGTGATAAACCGAAAAATCCCGCATTTGTGTTCTTCGTTTATCCGCCAGACAGTGATAAACCCGAGACAAGTTTTGTCGGGTTGGACGGGAGCATTTCGGCAGCTGGAGAAGATTCGCAATATAAGCTGGACATTAAAGATTACAAGCTGAAAGGCGAACTTGGCAAATTCAAAATTAATTTTAACGAACCAAAATCAGAATACAAACTTGATAATGGAACCAGGGTGGTCGTTGATGAGTATTACCCTGATTATGAAGAGGAAGACGGACAGGCAAAATCAAAATCCAAATATCCCAGAAATCCAGCTTTAGAATTGTCGGTTTATCCACCCGGCAGTGACAAAGCAGAAAAAAGCTTTGTTGGTATTGGCAAAAATGACGCGATCACAAAAGGAAATCAATACAAGCTTGGTCTCGCTGGTATGAAACTTCATGATGTTAGTGGCATCCAGGTGAAAAAAGATTATACCCTCCCATTTTTCATTGCTGGAGCAATCATCTTTTTAATCGGGGTGGCACAAGGTATGTACTGGCACCATAGAAGGATTTGGATTCATCCAAAAGACAACGGACTGCTTGTGGCTGCCCATACAAACAAGAACTGGTTCGGCATTAAGAAAGATATTGAAAAAGCAATTGAAGGAACCAATGTGAATATGGTAGTGGATCAACAAGAATTGGAAGATGATTAAGGAAGGCATAAAAAGGTAGTTCAAAAGGGGGTTTTTTGATGGATTATTTAAAAATTAGCGGTACAGCGTTATATACCGCCTTTTTTCTATATTTGATTGCTACCATTTTCTTTGGGGCAACGATTAAAGACGACAAGAAGAAGCAGAAGCAGGGGGTGTCGGGGATAATCGGCATTACCCTGACCCTGGTTGGCTTCGCGGCACAGATTGTGTATTTTGTGACCAGATGGATCGCCAGTGGACATGCTCCCGTCAGTAATATGTTTGAGTTTGTCACCTTTTTTGGTATGGGACTTGTTTTGGCGTTTATCATCATTTACTTTATTTACAAGTTAAACATTTTGGGTTTATTCGCTTTGCCACTTGCATTAATCGTCATCGCCTATGCGAGTATCTTTCCAACAGATGTTTCGCCTTTGATATCATCGTTGCAAAGCCATTGGTTATACATCCATGTAACAACTGTATCAATAGCCGAAGCCATCTTGTCGATCAGTTTTGTTGCCGGTTTGATGTATTTGATTCGCCAAATTGATCAATCAAAAGGTAGTGCACGCACTTTCTGGCTTGAGGTTATTTTATTCGGACTGTTTATTCTGCTTGGGTTTAGTGTAGCAGGTGGTATATTCAAGGCTATGGATTATCATGCTGAGTTCCAATATATTGAACAAGGAAACGAAACAACAGTCGATTATCAAATGCCGGCAATTGCGGGACCGCATGATGGGAAATTATTAACGCAAGATGCCATGAGTCCATGGTTTCAAGCACCTTCCTGGATGCATGGGGCAGACGCGGGACGTAAATTTAATTCGGTTATCTGGTCCGTGTTTGTGGGACTGGTTATCTATCTCATTTTCCGCTTGATTGCCAGAAAAAGAGTCGGCGCTACCATTCAGCCATTAATAAAAAAAGTTAGTCCAAATTTACTGGATGAGGTGTCTTATCGAGCCGTCGCCATTGGCTTCCCACTCTTTACCTTAGGGGGACTGGTTTTTGCCTCTATTTGGGCGCAGCAGGCCTGGGGTCGCTTTTGGGGCTGGGATCCAAAAGAAGTATGGGCACTTGTCACATGGTTCTTCTATGCCGCATTTCTTCATTTGCGATTATCCAGAGGTTGGCATGATGAAAAATCTGCCTGGCTTGCCGCGGGTGGATTTGCTATCATTATGTTTAACCTGATTGCGGTTAATCTGATATTGGCTGGATTACACTCCTATGCATAGTTGTAAACAACATTAACTATAAAATGAGACAGGGGGAAATCGATTTGATCGGTTTCCTCATTTCCGTTTCATCATGCTGTGGGCGTGTGATCCTGAATATTAGTGTTTTCTTATACTTTTTTAGATAGTTCATTTATACTTACTTTAGGTAGGGTATAAGAGGAGAGTGAAGTAAAATGGAAACAAATGCAACCATTCTAGTTGTGGATGATGAAGAACGAATCAGACGATTGATTCGGATGTATTTGGAACGTGATGATTTTGTTGTTGAAGAAGCGGATAATGGCAGGGATGCTTTGCGAATGGCCACGGAAACAGACTATGATGTGATACTGCTTGATATTATGATGCCCGGGATGGACGGCATTGAAGTCTGCCAGGAATTGCGTAAAGAAAAGGATACGCCTGTTATTATGTTAACCGCAAAAGGGGAGGAATCCAACCGGGTACAAGGTTTTGAGGTGGGAACTGATGATTATATTGTTAAACCGTTCAGCCCCCGTGAAGTGGTTTTACGAGTGAAGGCCTTATTACGCAGAACTAGCACCAATGTGAGTGAAGAACAGACAGGTCCGACGAATTTACTTGTTTTTGAGCACCTGACGATTGATAAAGATGCGCACCGGGTTACTGCTGATGGCAATGATGTTAGTTTAACCCCAAAAGAATACGAATTGCTCTGCTTTTTAGCAAAGGCGCCTGATAAAGTATTCAATCGGGAACAATTGCTGAAGGAAGTTTGGAATTATGAATTTTTTGGTGACCTGAGAACAGTGGACACCCACGTTAAACGACTTCGCGAAAAGTTAAGTAAAGTCTCTGATGAGGCGGCAAAAATGATTGTAACCGTCTGGGGTGTCGGCTATAAATTTGAGGTGAACGAATCATAATGTTCTGGCGCAGTGTAGTTGGGAAACTGGCAGTAACTATTTTATTGCTGGTTTCTTTTGTCTTATTTATACTGACTATTTTGTTATTGGAGTTTTTTGAGAACTTTCATATCGCAGAGGCGGAGAAAGATTTAATGCAAACCGCTACAAAGGTATCTTATCTGATGGAACAGTACGATGACGAAGATTTACTCTATGAAATGACCGATCGGATCAAAGACCCTTCCAGCAGGGTGGCCATTGTCCATAAAGATGACGGGTTATGGGTCTCTCCCAGCAATAATACGTATTTGGAAAAATTAAACGAGCAATGGATAGCCGATGATCAAGATTTGTCCGATGTATTGGATAAGCACAATAAAGTCAAAAAGCAAGCAGCAATTCCAGGCAAAGATGAGAAGATGATGATTGTTGGATTACCCGTTTCTGATGATGAAGCCGTTTTTGTTTACCAATCATTGAATGTTGTTAATCAAACAACAGCTCAAACAACTAAAATTATCTTTCTGGCCGCCGGAATTGCCATTGTGTTAACAATAATCTTTGCTGTGTTCCTTTCAACAAGAATTACCTCACCATTAATCAAAATGCGGGAAGCTGCCATTGATTTAACAAGAGGAGAATTTAATAAAAAGGTACCTATTTTGACGCATGATGAAATAGGTGAATTGGCCACAGCTTTTAACCAGATGGGTGAACAGTTAAATTTCCATATTAATGCACTAAGACAAGAGAAAGAACAATTATCCGGGATCGTTAATTCAATGGCTGATGGAGTTATCACAATGAATCGAAATGGCGATATGATTGTAACGAACCCACCAGCGGAACGGTTTGTTCGGGATTGGTATTTTGAACATAATCTTCCTGTTGACGAAGCAAATTGGAAACTTCCCACTGATTTAAACCAGGTTCTCCAGGAGGTTATTGAGGGAGAAACAGAGGTTCTAAAAGAAATTAGTATACTGGGAAGAAACTGGGTAATGATCATGACACCGTTATACGATCAGTCGTTTGTGCGAGGTGCTGTGGCAGTCATCCGTGATATGACCGAGGAACGGCGCTTGGATAAAATGCGTAAAGATTTTATTGCCAATGTATCGCATGAATTGCGGACACCTATATCGTTAATGCAAGGATATAGTGAAGCAATTGTTGATAATGTTGCTGAAAGCCCGGAAGAAAAAAATGACCTGGCACAAATTATTCATGAAGAATCACTACGAATGGGTCGTCTGGTCAATGAGTTATTGGATCTCGCCCGCATGGAGGCAGGTCATACCCAGTTGAATTTGGCACCTGTGGAAGTTGAACCATTTGCGGAACGAATCATGAAGAAGTTTAAAGGTATTGCTGATGAACAGGATGTCAAGCTAACATTGTCAAAAAGTATCGCCAATCCTATCGTCACATGTGATGAGGATCAAATCGAACAGGTATTTACCAATTTAATTGATAATGCTATTCGCCATACGGATTCAGGCGGCACTGTAAAGGTAACTGTGGAAACGAATGCCGATGAGATGCATGTGATGGTAACAGACAGCGGAAGTGGTATTCCTGAAGCAGATCTTCCATTTGTGTTTGAACGGTTTTATAAGGCGGATAAATCGAGAACAAGAAATACCAAGAAGAAAGGGACCGGTTTAGGGCTGTCAATCGCCAAAAATATCATTAATGCCCACCATGGCAGCATTTCAGTTCAGAGTAAGTTGAACCAGGGTACGACATTTACATTTAAAATCCCGACACATGAAAATCATTAACGTGCGTGTTCAAAATTTTACCGGACCTTTTGAACATCCGCTTAAAAGTATTCTGATCCCCAAACGATTCATCAAATGGACCATGAACCGTTTGGGGATTCATTTTTTTGCAGGAATGGAAATCATGATTTTCTACCGATATATTTTGGCAAAAACAATTTCTTAAGTAATTTTAAACCGAAATATGGTGCTTTGGGTTATGACAGGCAGGATAAATTTTAGAATTAGGTGTTTTTGCGGGTTTTGACATTCTAATGCTAGCAAATTATGATAGAATCAGGAAGGAAACTGTAGAATAAGAGGTATCATGTTGGGTGCTTGGGGGAATAAGCAGCGGTAAGTGGTTGTATCAAGCATAAGTTGACTCTCGTAAACTAGTCTTCAAACTTATGTGGATCACCGAAAAATGGTTGATCGGCAATTTTGATTGAGTCTGTCGGACAACCCTGACAAGCATCTTCCATCTCATCCTCCCATTCCTCAGGGACAGCTGCGGTACCTTCATTATTGTCGAGCAGAACAAAAGATAGTCCATCGTCATCATCATCATATATATGCGGGGCAGAAAAGCTACAAGCACCACAGGCAATGCATGTTTCTTTATCAATGATTGTAAATTTTGGCATGGGTTTTCCCCCTAACTAGATAACACTTCCTTTATTGTAAAACCACTTTTGCTATTTTTCAAACCTTCGCCAGCAACTTCCACGAAAAAGGAGAAGATAATCAATTGCTAATACATAACCTAATCCTAACCTGTTGCCGAAAGATCAAAGCCAAGCGAACAACGGCCGCTATCTATTATATTTTAACAGGGAAAAAATCCGTCCAAACCATGCAGGATATCCATATTTTTGAACTGCAAGCTTACTACGGCGTTGCGCAATCGTTGTCGAAACAGTATTTTCACAAATTGATTCAACAGCTGGAACAACATGACTTACTGGATATTGATGAAGATGCCTGTTTTCGGTTGACAGAAAAAGGGGTAAAATGGCTAAAATCACAGACTCGACCAGCCAATTTTAACGGTTTGAGGTATCATCAGTTAGCACCCATCTTTTCTGACCGTTTGCTGTTATTGATTCAGACATTAACCAATAGTAACATGGGAAATTACCGATTTATTCCGATTGTTGATAAAAAACCGGTACAGGGCTGGGTCAAATCTTTTTACAAAATGGTAAAGACATCAGAATCGGACTATATGAAAGCTTTATACAAGGAATTACATATGTTGTTAAGTACATTATCCGAGGATGAAGCAAATATATTTGTCGACCGTCTGACTGGTTATCAGATTTTCGGAAAAAGCAAACAGCAACTGGCGGAAAAATATCAGTCAACGATAATAGATGTTTCGCTCATCTGGATGCGGATCATTCATCAAATGCTGGCAGGTATTCAGAATGATACGTCAAATTATCCAATATTACATATGATAATTCGTGATTGTGAACAACAGTCGTTTTTTACGAATACAGCGAGAAAGACATACCATCTTCTGAGAAAAAACTACACGATCCCGGAAATTGCCGCAATAAGAGGGCTCAAGGAGAATACAATCCATGATCATATTGTGGAAATTGCTTTAGCAGATCCAACATTTTCGATCAGCCCATTTATTGATAGAGAACAATATCAGGAGATTATAGCCGTTATGGAGCAAATTGATAGTTATTCGTTAAAACAGATTAAAGAAGCATTGTCGTCAGATATTGGCTATTTTCAAATTCGACTTGTATTGGCAACAATTAAACGTGAATAGGGTGGAAGATATGATAGAACAAGCTACATTGGAAGAAAATTTATATCATTATTTTGGGTATAAAACATTTCGAACCGGACAAAGAGAATTGGTAGAGGAAGTATTAAACGGCAATGATGTGTTAGGCATACTTCCGACCGGATCGGGGAAATCATTGTGCTACCAGTTGCCAGCCAAACTAATGAAAGGGACAACGATTGTCGTTTCCCCGCTTATATCACTTATGATCGATCAAGTCAATCAACTAAAGGCAAATCATTTCAAAAAAGTTACGGCATTAAATAGCTTTATGAACCCGATGGAACGGCGACAAATTTATCGGGAACTGCAGACGTATGATCTGATTTATGTTTCACCAGAGCTGTTGCAGCAGGATGAACTAATAAGAAGATTAAAGCAAATCCGAGTTCCTTTATTTGTTATTGATGAAGCACATTGTATTTCGCAATGGGGACACGAATTCCGACCCGATTATTTAAAGTTAGGCTCAGTCATTCGGGAATTAAACGATCCAGTGATCATGGCATTAAGTGCTACCGCCACCAAAGAAGTGCAGCAAGATATTGTTACCTATCTAAAACGACCGAATATGGTGAAACATATCTTTCCAATGGATCGGGAAAATATTGTGATCACAGTCAAAAAGGTTGACGATGATCAGGAAAAAATAGCCCTTTTAAGGGACCTGTTTAAGAAATACACTTGTCCAGCAATTATTTATTTTTCCAGTCGCCACTCAGCGGAGACGACTGCACAACTACTAAGGGAGAAACTGCCGGAGCAACGAATCGCATTTTACCACGGCGGGATGGAGCAGATGGATCGAATTGCCATTCAGCAGCAGTTTATGCACGATCAGTTGGACATTATTTGTTGTACAAGTGCATTTGGAATGGGAATTAACAAAAGTAATATTCGTCTTGTTGTTCATTTTCATCTGCCACCACAATTGGAATCCTATATTCAGGAGATTGGCCGGGCAGGTCGGGATGGTGAGCCCAGTATAGCTTTACTGCTTTATGCCAACATGGACAAGATGATACCAACAGGGTTAATCAGGAAAGAACTCCCTTCCAGGCAGCAACTGGAAATTGTTGTGAGACAACTAGAGTTATTGGAAGAACGAAAACAGGCTTTTCCCAGCACGGAAGAGGCCGTGGATATGTTCCAGCTGAACGAAACTCAATGGCGATTTTTGCGCCATCAAATCGAAAAACATGGTATGATAGAAAAAAATAATTGGGCAGTAAATCATGAGAATTGGCAACGAACACGCCTATCTATACAGCACTATATGGAAGAACGCGTATCCATCAAGGAAAGAAAGCTAATGGAAATGATTCAATGGACAGAGACTCAAGGATGTTTACGAAAACATTTGTATCAACATTTTCAGGATTCGTACAGCAAGCCCTTGGACAACTGTTGCAGTAATTGCGGTTTTTCTTATTCCGTTTTACAACCGGTGGACAAGTCAATAAATACCGATGTTCCTGCAGGTTCCTGGTGGGAAAAACTGCAAAAACTTCTGCTGGCAGGTGGTAACTATGCCT
Organism: Lentibacillus daqui; assembly: GCF_027186265.1. NCBI lineage: Bacteria > Bacillati > Bacillota > Bacilli > Caryophanales > Bacillaceae > Lentibacillus > Lentibacillus daqui. The sequence continues at coordinate 1,805,504 of NZ_CP114176.1, forward strand.
AGCCAACGTGAGATATTGAACCAGCTGACTGACCGGGAATTAACCAAACAATTACTATTTTCCCAAGGGCTGTTGCTTTTTCTTGGTATTCTATTAAGTTTAATCCTATTTGATCATCCTGCGCAATGGCTTCATCTGTTTCGTTTTAATGGTTTTGAAATTGTATATTATGGTGTTTTTCCGGGACTGATTGTCGTAGCTGTGGATGCCGTTTTAATGTATGTCTTGCCTGAACGTTATTATGACGATGGCGGGATAAACGAACGAATTTTTGCCAACCGCTCAGTTATGGGGATAATCGGACTTGTACTATTGATAGCCATTGCAGAAGAGGTTTTGTTCCGAGGCGTGCTACAAACGACCATGGGATATGTTATAGCAAGTACGGTTTTTGCCCTTGTTCATATTCGTTACCTGAAAAAGCCCGTCCTGTTGGTTTCGGTGCTTCTTGTTAGTTTTTATCTTGGTTATATGTTCAAGCTGACAGGCAACTTGTTTACTACTATGACCGCACATTTTATCATTGATTTTTTGTCTGGTCTTCTTATAAGGTTGAAAAAGAGGTGTATGAGATGACAAACCATGGAAATAAACAGGATGAGTTGAAAAAATTGGTGGAAGAAATAACAGATGGAAAGGATACATCCACAAATAGAACCAGCGCGGATGAGCAGATGGATAAAAAACAGATGGTTCCTTCACAAACCAGGGAAATGGATATATTGAATTTACCGCCGAGAAAAGAAGTTCATGGCAAAACAAATCAACGCATCCGTTGGCAGGTAAGCGGACCACTTGTCAGATTGTTATTGGTTATCATTATTATTATTGCTGTTTTAGCAGGTTTATATTATGTGGGTGAGGGAAACATAAGAGGGTTCCTGGGCTGATTTGGTATTGAGACAAATTACCCCCTGTAGCTGTTGGCCGGAAACTACAGGGTATTATCAGGTAATATGCATTCGCATTACTGATTCCGAGGTGATAGAACTCGGCATATTTAAGGGCTATTTTCGATTCCAAAAACGCTGATGGGCAATTGCTTTGACAAATTCGTTTCCAAAGTCGGAATTGTTTCCGGCAAAAACAACACCAGCTGCGGATCTTATTTTAAACTGGGACTGTGCAGTTGTTGCAACACCAATTGGTTTATAATGTTTGAATGCTACTTTTACGAACGACATGACATCCTGGTGGAATTTTGCTTCATTTTTGGAACTTCCACCAACGACATAAAGTGAGTCAAGCAGATAGGGACTAGTTGTCAGAAATGTTTTATCAGCCTCGATTGTTGTGCCGTCTGCCCCTATGACTGTACCAAGCGTTTCACTTACAATATCTATAAATACCCCACATTGCTGTAGATAATTAAGCACATTTATGACCTCTTGACCGTTAAAACCATTGCCAATCAGTACACCTACTTTCTGCGTATATGCATATTTAGGTGTATTGGCCTGACTAAGAGAAGGATAACTGGTAGAAACAGGAACATTGGTCCCGCTTGGGCGATCCACACCAATATTGTCCGCAACAATACATGCCATTTCCTTATCAACGTTGACAAGTATATCAGCAACCTGCTGTCGAACAGATTCGCTTTTTACACTTCCAACCTGATAGCTTAGTCCCTCAATAGTATGCTGCTTTTCTACAGGCGTCAAACTGTTCCAAAATATTCGTGGTTGTGAATAGTAGTCTTTGAATGAATCGCTTCTGGCTCTGATTTTGTAGCCATCGACTTTCTCCGGATAATCTGTATAGCCGCCTTCTTCTGGAGGCACCGTGTATGGCGTGTTATTTGCCAGCGAATTTTGATGATAGTTTACCTTATCAACATCAATTCGCTGTCTCATATAGCCTCGGCGTTGATTATTATGAAACGGGCAGATCGGCCTGTTAATTGGCAATTCAGCGTAATTGGCGCTGCCAAGTCGATGTTGTTGTGTCTCTCTATACGCCATTAATCTTCCCTGCAAAACGGGATCATTGGAAAAATCAATCCCCGGAACGACATTGGCAGGATTAAATGCGGCTTGTTCAGACTCCGTAAAATAATTATCAATATTTCTATTTAATGTCATCTTGCCGATCATCTGAACAGGAACAAGTTCTTCCGGCCAAAATTTTGCAGGATCCAGAACATCAAAGTCGAATGCAAATTCATCCTCCATCGAAATCAACTGGACACCCAACTCATATTCAGGATAAGCGCCTTGGTCAATCGCCTCTCTGAGATCCCGGCGGTGAAAGTCCGGATCGAGTCCGCCGATTTTCAGTGCCTCATCTTGTAAAAGGGAATGAACACCCAGCACTGGTTTCCAGACATATCGCATAAACGTGGCTACACCTTGTTCATTAACGAATAGGTACGTATTAATGGACCATGATTCCATCATTCGGTAACTTCTCAGAATGCCCCGATCAGACATGATCCACAGCACCATATGTAGCGCTTCAACGTTATTGGCCACATAATCCCAGAAACGGTCATGGGCGCCGGAAGCCGTAGGTATATCATCAGCTTGCTTGGCTTGGTATGCATGCATCACATCCGGAAACTTCATCGCGTCTTGATTAACTAATACAGGCATGGCAATAGTTGTCAGATCGACATTTCCTTCTTCTGTATAAAGCTTAACACCCTGACAGCGTAAATCCCTTGCCGTATCATAGGATCCTTTAGCTCCCTGTACAGTAGAAAAACGAATTGTTAGCGGCGTTTTTTTCCCGGCTTCCTGTAAGAAACATGCTTTCGTCACATGTTTCATGGACCGATAACATTCAAACTCTCCATGTGCACTGTAACCTCTTGCATGAACCACTCTTTCCGGGATTTCTTCGTGAACAAAATGGCCCATCTTTTCAAAGAACTCGTAATCCTGACGTAAACTAGGACCACGTATTCCGGCTTTTAATTGGTCCTGATCCTGTGATCTTTTTTTTCCTTCCTGTGTCGTCATTGGTTTCCCGGAATCTTTTACACGGAACTGATCCAGCTGCTGTTGTTTGAGATTTTCACGATGTCTTTCTTCGTTTCTTGATGACTTATCATCCATATAATCACCCATCCTATAAATACATTTTTCAACCCCATATATATTTGTATGTTTTACTATTGAGCTTAGAACATCTTTTATTTATGGTAATGGATAATTTACATCATTATTGAATCAGCTCGCGGGCAGACTACATAACGCGATTTTTTGGTCTTCCTGCACTTTCTCCTAGGCTTTTCATATAGTAATTACAACCCGCAAAGGAGGGAACATGAATGGATTACGTAAACTTCTTAAAACAGCGATTATATTTACAGGGAATTCCAGTCTATGAAAATGATATCACCCATATTCATAACATAATCTACACGATAAACCAGGCTCAATCATCGCTCCGCACCTTCCCCCATCTAAACCAAGAGGTGCCAATTACGATTGTTGATAAGGAGTTAATGCTATGACTGACCTAGCCTTTCTAACCGCTACCGATCTTGCATCATTAATAAAATCTAAACAACTATCTCCTGTAGAATTGACAAGACATATATTAAATCGCATAGATACGTTTGATCCGATCCTTCATACGTATATTACTCCGCTGCCCGAATTGGCGCTTCAACAAGCAAGGGAAGCAGAAGCGAACATTATGCATGGGCGATATATTGGACCTCTCCATGGCATCCCACTTGGTATCAAGGATAATTACTATACAAGAGGTATAAGAACAACGGTTGGCTCCAAACTTTTTGCTGATTTCGTCCCGGAGGAAACAGCTACAGCAGCAGATAAATTGTTAGACGCTGGGGTGATCATGTTAGGGAAGCAAAACATGCATGAACTTGCAGCTGGATCAACTGGTACCAATCCGTTTTTTGGGACTACCCGAAACCCTTGGAATACCCAATGTATGCCAGGCGGCTCAAGTGGTGGTGGTACCGCTTCTTTGGCAGCTGGACTGGCAACAATTGCTACTGGAACCGATACTTTTGGGTCGATTCGCTTACCTGCAGCCATGTGTGGGGTTTACGGATTAAAGCCAACCTATGGGCTTGTTAGCACGCAAGGCATTTTCCCTACAGCTATGTCATTAGATACTGCTGGACCCATAGCGCGCTCAGTTTCCGATTTGGCTTTGATGCTTAACGTCATGGCAGGTTTTGATACAAATGATCCTACAAGCCTGAGGGTATCTATTCCCAATTACATGATAAATCTAAATAAAGGAATTAGCGGACTAAAAATAGGTATACCCACTTACTATCTCGAGGGGTTAGACCCAGATGTGGAAAAACTCTTTAACAATGCAATAGCAACATTGCAACATCTGGGAGCTGAAATAAGGGAGGTTGAGATCCCTGAATTATCGATGTCAACATTTTCTGGATACGTGGTTGTGACAGGGGAAGCAGCAAATTTACATTACAAATGGCTACAGGAACATGCAGAGGATTATTCCACAGACATCCGGTCCTTCTTTCTATCGGGTATATTAACGAATACACCGCAATATGTTAGCGCTCAACAAGCTCGAAGAAAGATGGTAGAGTCATTTCATAAAACTTTTTGCGATGTTGATGTAATGCTTGGACCAACTATCCCCATCACAACTCCAGCGTTCGATGAGAATTGGGTTAAACAAAATTTAGATGTGATAAGACGATGTTTGCCATTTACTTCTCCTGTGAATTTAACGGGTACACCGAGCTTATCTGTACCAATGGGATTAGATTCAAAAAGAATGCCAGTCGGTATGCAATTCATTGGAAATCATCTTTCCGAAAAACAGTTGCTGCAAATTGGTTACGTCTGGGAAAGTACAGATCCTTTAGGTAGGTATTATTATGAATGATTAATCAAAGAGGACGTGATCTTGAGAGGTTCATGTCCTGTTTCGTATACCAGATACCAACGACACTTCATACGTATATGCCGGGTAGAATTTGTCCTAATCATGGTTAATTTAATACATAAAATATGGTATGATCACAATATAAAGGGAAGGAAAGCATAGTGATGTTTACTTGTAAGAATTTCAAAAGGGATAAACCGGCCATTATGAATATTCTTTATGGCGGAATCATTTATCAAGACATTAAAATGATCCTTCTAAATAGTTCAACAATGCCATGATTTGCATATGATATGGTAAGCAGAATAAATAAGTGATTGAAATAGGATAATTTTGTTGCGTAAAGGAGGATACGAGATGCGTATAGAACGAGTATCCGATAATCAATTTACCATTTTCTTAACGTTTGATGATTTAATCGAACGCGGTTTTACCAAAGAGGACTTGTGGGAAGATGTAACAGGTGTCCGCAATTTATTTAGTGATATGATGTACGAAGCAAGTACGGAATTGGGCTTTGAATTGGGCGGTTTACTGCTTGTACAAGTCCATTTGATGCAGGCGCAGGGCATGCATGTTATCGTGACACAAAACAGTGAAAATATAAATTGGGATGAGGATTTTGTTGAAATGAAAGTAACCTTGGATGAAAGCAAAGAGCTAATCTTCTCTTTTGATGACTTCGAGGATATTATTCAATTGGCAGCTAACTTACAGGCCAAATCCATCGACGGGGGAAAAATTTATCACATGGATGACCGCTATTACATGCTGATGGAGGATGCGGATCTAAAGGACAATTACCGCGAACATATCATTGCCATTATTCTTGAATACTCTTCACCAAGCATTATTACATCCACACGGTTGAAGGAATATGGGAAGGTTATTATGGAACAGGATGCAATTAGACGGATTATGGAAACATTTTACGTGTGAATGTTTCCATCTAACGTCTGATTCATCACAGGGATTAACTGATAGAAAAGACCTTGGGAATCGTCCGGTTATTTTTTCCATTGCTTTGAGAGGAAATAACTATATTTTATTGCATATTTACTATGAAGGTGTATACTAATCTCTGAGTACAGCTATTATATAAAAATGGATGGATATTATAGGAGGTAAATTCATGGTAGCCGATAAAGCAGCAGATTCTTCCGGAAATCAAACAAACGAGAAAATGGACGTATTAAATTCAACCCGAACTGTTGTAAAAAATGCGTTGGATAAGTTGGGTTACCCTGATGAGGTATTTGAATTATTAAAGGAACCAATGCGAATGTTGACAGTGAGAATACCTGTTAGAATGGACGATGGCTCCATCAAAATTTTTACCGGTTATCGCGCGCAACATAACGATGCTGTTGGTCCAACCAAAGGCGGTGTTCGCTTCCATCCGGACGTGACGGAGACAGAAGTCAAGGCGCTGTCCATTTGGATGAGTTTAAAAGCAGGTATCGTTGATTTGCCATATGGTGGTGGTAAAGGTGGAATCATCTGTGATCCTCGTGAGATGTCCTTTCGTGAATTGGAAGGGCTAAGTCGTGGCTATGTTCGGGCAATTAGTCAGATTGTTGGTCCGAATAAGGACATTCCTGCTCCGGATGTGTTTACAAACTCACAAATTATGGCATGGATGATGGATGAATACAGTCGCATTGATGAATTTAATAGTCCAGGATTTATTACAGGTAAACCAATCGTTCTCGGCGGCTCGCACGGAAGAGACTCTGCAACTGCAAAAGGCGTTACAATTGTTATCAATGAAGCAGCAAAAAAACGGGGCATTGATGTAAACGGGGCAAGGGTAGTTGTTCAGGGATTCGGTAATGCAGGCAGCTTTTTATCCAAATTTCTGCATGATGCCGGTGCAAAAGTGGTTGGTATCTCTGATGCATATGGCGCACTTCATGATCCGGATGGTTTGGATATCGATTATTTATTGGATCGCCGGGACAGCTTTGGTACGGTGACAAAATTATTTAATAACACGATTACCAATAAGGAATTGTTGGAATTGGATTGTGATATCCTTGTACCTGCCGCAGTTGAAAACCAAATTACAGCGGAAAATGCGCATAATATTAAAGCAGATATTGTCGTTGAAGCCGCGAACGGTCCAACAACATTAGAGGGTACTAAAATTTTGACTGATCGTGGTAAATTACTGGTACCGGATGTACTGTCATCCGCAGGCGGTGTGACTGTTTCCTATTTTGAATGGGTACAGAACAACCAAGGCTATTATTGGCCAGAGGAAGAAATTGAAGAAAAACTGGAAAATATTATGGTGAAATCATTTAATGCTATTTATAATACAGCACAAACAAGACGCGTAGATATGCGGTTGGCAGCATACATGATCGGCGTACGAAAAATGGCAGAAGCAGCCAGATTCCGCGGCTGGGTGTAAGTGCAAAAGCGCAGGCGACCGGTTGGGTGCGAAAAAATCGAATTGAATGACGGAAAAACTCTTATCATGTATATTTGTATGGTAAGAGTTTTTTTATGTTTATAAGTTAGAAAGGGAAGTGCGTACGATGCAAATGGAGCATACGATTATTGTAGGTGGCGGTCCTTGTGGTCTATCAGCTGCAATTGAATTACAAAGAAAAAACATTATACCGCTTATCATTGAAAAAGAAAATATTGTTAATACCATCTATAATTTCCCGACACACCAAACCTTTTTTAGTACAAGTGATCGTTTGGAAATTGGCGATCGGATGTTTATTACAGAAAAGCAAAAACCCGTTAGAATGGAAGCTTTAACCTATTATCGTACGGTAGCCGAGCGGGAAAAAATAAGAATCAATCCTTACGAAAAGGTAATAGAGATAGAAAAACAAGATGACACATTTTTCGTGAAATCGCAAAAGACAACTGGCGAAACGCAAGAAATACAGGAATATCAGGCAGAAAATGTGATCATCGCTTCAGGCTATTATGATCATCCCAATTGGCTGAACGTTCCGGGAGAAGAAAAGCAAAAGGTTGTGCATTATTTTAAGGAAGGACATCCGTATTTTAATAAAGATGTGGTTGTGATCGGTGGGAAAAACTCAGCTGTTGACGCGACAATGGAACTTCATAAAGCGGGAGCCCGGATTACTGTTTTATATCGGGGCAGTTCTTACTCAAAGAGCATCAAGCCATGGATCCTGCCTGATTTTGATTCATTAATACGGAAAAATATTGTAACGATGGAATTCAATGCACAGGTGAACGAAATTAAGGATGATGCTGTTGTCTATACCGTAAACGGTGAAACAAAACAGATTAAGAATGATTACGTTTTTGCAATGACCGGCTATCGACCAGACCACCAATTTCTTAAAAATACCGGCATTTATATTAATGAGGAAGACGGTCGGCCTTACTTCAATGAGCAAACAATGGAAACTAATATTCCGGGAATTTATGTCGCTGGTGTTATCACTTCAGGGTATAATAATAATATTATCTTTATTGAAAATGGTCGTGATCACGGCAAATTAATTGCTGAGGCGATCCAGAATAAGAAATAAACAGACAAGATTAAGACAAGTAAAATGGGGATGGCAGTAAATAGCCATCCCCATTTTGGTTTTAATACATGTCCGGTTTATTTTTGCTCAAAGCAGCGTTTTAACGTGTCCAGATCATGCTGTTGCTGTTCAAGTGCCAATAATAATTTTATGCGAGCCTTGGGACCATTTAACCCCTTAGCAAAAATAATGCCCATGTCTTTAAGCTGTTTGCCTCCGCCGTCATAGCTGTACGTTGGCTGGACAATCCCCTGATAGCATCTTGAAACAAGTGCCACAGGTATTCCTTCAGCTATCATGGTTTGCAGGGAGGGTATTACCTCTTTTGGCAGATTTCCTTGGCCAAGCCCTTCAATGACAACTCCATCAGGTTTCAAGTTTGCTACCGCATTGATTAATTGGCTATCCATGCCGGCATAAGCTTTTAATAAGATAACCGTTTTTATAATCGTTTTGACAGGAAAAAACTCCCTTGTAATAATTGTGTGATGAAAAATAATCGAATCCTTCGTTATGATACCAATTGGGCCATATTGTGGGCTTTGAAATGTTGCCACATTACTGGTTGATGTCTTGGTCACATTATCAGCAGTGTGTATCTCATCATTCATTACCACCAATACTCCTTTTCCCGCGGCATCATCTTCTACCGCAACCCTTAATGAGCTAAGCAAGTTATAAAGTGCGTCTGAACCAATTTCGTTACTGGATCGCATCGCACCTGTGAGAATAATTGGTTTATTTGTTTGCACAACCAAGTTGAGAAAATATGCTGTTTCCTCCAATGTGTCAGTTCCATGTGTGACAACGATACCATCGTACAAGTCGCTTTTTTGATCAATTAATTTGGCCAAATCCAACATATGTTTAGGGGTTATTTGTGGAGAGGGCAACTGAAAAGCAATGATCTCATCCACATCGGCAACTGCTTTAAAATGGGCTGATACATTCATTAATGGATGATCCGCTGTTGTTGTAACCTCACCCGTTTGTTTATTTTCCAGCATGGAGATTGTCCCTCCAGTGTGAATGATTAAGATACGTTTCAAAAATATCACCTACCAATAAGTTTTTTAGTTCAACTAGTCCGGCTTATCACGCAAGCTTTATATATTCCAATCCCAATACCATCATACGATAATTTGGATTATATGGGAAACAGTTATGAAGAGAGATCAGCGTCCTACATACGTTTTATACGGTATTATACCTCTTAAAAATTTCGCTTACCAAACGGTTGCAACATAAATGAATAAAAAGGATGTTAAATCAAAAAATAGGTTCATCAATGCAAGGTAGGAGGAAAAAGTATGACCTGTAAAAAAATGTTCCTATTATTTATTATCATATGTTTCTTTTCCGTAGGACTCCAGGCATCACACCCCCCAAAAACTGTACATGCTTTTAGTGACCAAGTTATTCAAAAAGGTGCAACAGGAGACGATGTTATCGAGCTTCAGGCCAGATTGCAATACATTGGTTTCTATAAGGGGAAGATTGATGGAGTTTTTGGGTGGGGAACATATTGGGCATTACGAAATTTTCAACAGGAATTCGGGATGAAGGTAGATGGGCTTGCGGGTCCGAAATTAAAGCAAAAGCTAGTTAAGGCAACGAAGTATGATAAACAACGCATACTTAAACAAATGGGGAACGGACAGGCGGCTGCCAATCAAGGCGGTGGAAATAACACGAATAAGCAAAGCAACACAACAACTTCGGTTAACGTACCCCAAGGTTTTTCGCAAAATGATATTAAATTAATCGCTAATGCGGTATATGGTGAATCACGTGGAGAGTCGTATGTCGGTCAGGTTGCTGTTGCAGCAGTAATATTAAACCGGGTGGAAAGTCCGAATTTCCCGAATACAGTTTCCGGTGTTATCTTTGAACCATTGGCCTTTACAGCCGTTGCGGACGGACAAATTTGGTTAACACCAAACGAAACAGCAAAAAGAGCAACACTGGATGCAATCAATGGCTGGGATCCAACAGGAAATGCACTATATTATTTCAATCCAGCAACAGCTACATCTGCCTGGATTTGGTCCAGACCGCAAATCAAACAAATTGGTAAGCACATATTTTGTAAATAGAAAGGTGTGATAGACATGACTCGATGGATATTAATTACCGTATTGGCAGTTGGCTTGGTTGGAGTTGGAATTTGGGGTTATCAGGAGCATCGTGATAAAAATGCAGTTCTTATGCAAGCAGAGAATACCTATCAACGCTCATTTCACGACCTCTCATACAATATGGATTTATTAAATGACAAGATCGGCACGGCACTTGCGATGAACTCCAGGGGAACATTATCTCCGCAATTAGCCGAAATTTGGCGTCTCTCATCAAACGCACTATCTGATGTTGGACAACTGCCATTGTCGTTGCTTCCATTTAATAAGACAGAGGAGTTTCTGTCCAATATTGGTGATTTTACCTATAAAACAGCGGTTAGGGATTTAGATAAAAAGCCGCTGACCGATCAGGAAACAAAAAAGTTGGAGACATTATATAAACAATCGGGTGATATCACGAATGAATTGCGCCAAGTACAACACGTTGTCCTCAATAATAATCTTCGTTGGATGGACGTACAGCTCGCCTTGGCATCTGATAAAGCCAAATCGGATAACACAATCATTGATGGACTGAAAACTGTCGAGAAAAAATCAGAAGGGTTCTCAGAAAGCAACCTGAATACTGCACCAACCGGAAAGTCATCACAGGAACATCAATATAAATTTCTGAATGGGAATAAAATCTCAAAAAACGAGGCATTAAAGCGTGCCAGGTCACTTTTGCAGATTTCAAATGACGATGATGTCACGCTAACCAAAAGTGGTAAAGGTGCAGATATACCGTTCTACAGTATATCCTCTAAAGATGGCGACAAATCTTCTTATATGGATATATCAGAACAAGGGGGAAAACCTATTTCACTTGTTGTCGACCGTCCAGTGGGAGAACAAAAACTGAGCCTCAATGATGGCTTAAAAAAGGCTGAAGCCAACTTAAAAAAATATGGTTTTGATCATATGAAATTTTTCCAAAGCAGTCAATATGATAATGTTGGTGTCTATTCTTTTCTTTATGATGACGATGGTGTCCGGGTTTATTCTGATGCAGTTCAGGTGAAAGTGGGACTGGATAAGGGAGATATATTAGGCTTAACCGCAAGAGAATACTACATGAACCATACCGATCGGGATATAGCCAAACCTAACATTACGAAAGATGAAGCTAAAGCAAAAGTCAACCCGGAAGTAAAGATTAACGAAGAACATTTGGCGGTGATTGATAATGATTCGGGTGACGAGGTATTAACGTACGAATTCCTTGGTGTACTTGGTAATGAAACATACCGCATTTTTATTAATGCAATGGATGGCAGCGAGGAGAAAGTAGAAAAAATGGGTGGAACGGAACTGAAATATGCATGACATTCGGGGATGGGCAAAACGCCCCTCCCTTTTCATTTACAGGTAATCGTGGGTAATCATTGTCGCTATCCGGGCACTTCCGCTTTTGATCGTCCAGCTCCAGTGCCCAGCGACTAGCAAACTTCAGAATTCTTCCTCCGATAAGTCAACATCGGTTCGTAAGTTAAAGGAAGGCCGACTAAGAACGGCCTTTGCGGCCAACGTCGGCATACCCCTTTTGCAGGGGCATGTTTCCTTTATCTCGTCAGAATCCTTCCAGTTTGTACGTCGCTATCCGGGCACTTCCGCTTTTGATATAATTATGTTATTATTTCTATAGTGTTTTTCTTTTCATGTCTTTTGGGCTTGAATGGGTTATTATGTATTACTGGGTAATGAGAGGAATGAGTAACATTAATGAAGGAACAAATCAGAATAGCAATTGACGGGCCTGCTGCAGCGGGAAAAAGCACCGTGGCGAGAATTGTCGCTCGTAAGCTTAGTTATATTTATATTGATACAGGTGCCATGTACCGCGCTTTAACGCTGAAGGCATTACGAGAAGACGTCCCTGTTGATGACGAAATACGTTTGTCCGAGCTGTTAATACATACTGAAATTGTGCTCATGCAGGCAGAAGGAGGACAAAGCGTTTTAGTAGATGGTGAAGATGTCACATCGGAAATTCGCTCGTTGCCAATTACCAATCAAGTTTCCTATGTAGCCAAACATCCAAGTATACGCAAAGAAATGGTCAAACGGCAGCAGGAACTTGCCGCAACAGGCGGGGTGGTAATGGATGGGCGGGATATCGGCACCCATGTATTGCCGGATGCCGAAGTGAAAATATTTCTTTTGGCAACAGTGGAAGAACGAGCAAGACGCAGGTATAAAGAAAACGAAGAAAAAGGCTTTCATTCGGATTTGGATGAACTGAAAAAGGAAATAGAACAACGGGATCTGATTGATTCAAAACGGGAGACGGCGCCACTAGTCAAGGCAAAAGATGCTGTTGAAGTAGATACGACATCATTGTCAATCAGGGAAGTGGCAGCGCTTATATTGGATCAGGTCAAAAAAGTAATCAGTTGAAATGGATGGATGAATTATGAGCTTTTATCATTTTGCAAAGGTCATTGTATCGCTTATCTTTTTTCCTTTGTATCGCATCCACGTAATCGGTAAAAATAATGTACCAAGTTCAGGTCCTGTGATCATTTGCAGTAATCATATATCCAATTTGGATCCCCCGGTAGTCGGAATCACCTCACCCCGAGAGATTTATTTTATGGCAAAAGGGGAATTATTCAACAAACGTTTTTTGAACAAGTTATTATCAGCGTTTCATGCCTTCCCGGTGAAAAGAGGAATGAGCGACCGTAACGCATTGCGAAAAGGGCTAAATATCCTTAAAGAAGGTCATACACTGGGGCTCTTTCCTGAAGGGACAAGGAGTAAGACCGGGGAATTGGGCGAGCCATTAGCAGGCGCTGGGTTTTTTGCTTTACGTTCCAATGCGACAATTGTTCCATGCTTCATTTCCGGGCCATATAAACCGTTTCACAAACAAACGGTTATATACGGAAAACCAATGAATATAGAAGCTTACCGTAACAGCAAGAGTTCCGCCAAAGAATGTGCGGAAGCAATTATGGCCGAAATCAAATTGTTAAAAGATCAGCATGAATCTACTTTACTTGACAAATAAATATAACTGTTAGAAGTTAGAAAAAAGAATATTTTATTATTTAGTTGGCTGTGTATCTTAAGGAGGCAATATGATGAGTGAATCAAATCATGAGTTAACCGAAGTTTCGATAGGCGATGTTGTGACCGGGACCGTTATAAAGGTAGAGGAAAAACAGGTTTTGGTCGACATTGGATATAAAACAGAAGGGATTGTTCCGATTAGTGAGCTGTCCAACCTTCATGTAGAAACAACAGGCGATGTGGTTAAAGAAGGCGATGAACTGCAATTGAAGGTAAAGAAAGTAGAGGATGATGAGGTAGTCTTATCGAAGCGTGCAGTAGATGCGGACAAGGCTTGGGACACTTTGGAAACCAAATATCAAAATGGCGATATTATAGAAACAGAGGTTAAAGAAGTTGTCAAAGGTGGCTTAGTCGTTGATATTGGTCTGCGCGGATTTATTCCTGCCTCACTTGTAGAAACTTATTATGTAGAGGATTTTTCAGAATATCTTCATCAGCCAATAACCGTGAAAATTGTTGATCTGGACAAAGAACAAAACCGGGTTATTTTATCCCACCGCGCTGTCGTGGAGGATGAGCAGACTGCGAGAAAACAGCAATTATTACAATCATTGGAAGCGGGTCAAGTGCTGGAAGGAACCGTACAGCGAATTACGAGTTTCGGTGTATTTGTTGATCTTGGCGGAATTGATGGCCTTGTCCATATATCCCAGCTTGCTCATGAACATGTTAATAAGGCATCAGATGTTGTATCAGAGGGCGATAAAATTAAGGTCGAGGTATTGGCTGTCGATCGTGACAATGAACGCATTTCACTGTCGCGGAAAGCTACATTGCCTGGCCCGTGGGAAAATATAGAAGAACGCATTTCCAAAGGTGACGTTCTCGAAGGTACAGTGAAGCGGCTGGTAAACTTTGGCGCGTTTGTTGAAGTGTTACCAGGTGTAGAGGGCTTAGTGCATATTTCCCAAATCGCCAATCGTCACATTGGTACACCACAGGAGGTATTGGAAGAAGGTCAAACGGTCAAGGTTAAAGTCCTTGATGTTAATGAAACAGAAGAACGCATATCACTAAGTATTAAAGACTTGGAAGAGCAACAAGCCACAGACGATTATAAGCAATATGAGAAAGACGATGATCAATCCAGTTTCCAGCTCGGTGATATGATTGGTGATAAATTGAATAAATATAAGTAAGTAAAACTTAAATAAAAAAATAAAAGTTCCTCATGGATGTCGTGAGGAACTTTTTTGTTTAAGAAACCGCCATAGTAGTTATAATACTAAGGGTGGTGAGTTCATTGACAGACGGATTAATATTTTTATGGTTTTCTTGGATATTATGGATCATAGTTACGTTCTTTATGCGGAAAGGACGAAAACGAACGTATTTTGCCTGTGTGTTGCTATTGTTAATTTGCGGTTCAAATATGACATGGGAAATTGGAGAATATAAGGTTACTTTTTCATTTTTAATTCTGTTCGTTTCACTTGTTTTTTTTCATACTATCGCTCAGTCACTTTACCTGTTATTTTCCGCATTTACCCTTTGTCTTGCTTATACTGGTATTCTATTTTGGGAACAAATCACGCCGATATGGATGTTTTTGCCACGAATGATACTTATCCCCCTTGTACTGGTTACTATCATTTCTGTGCTAATCAAATCATTCGAACACAAATTGGCAATTGGATTATTCGGAATTACTTTTGGAGAAATATATCATAGTGTTGTTTTAGTGAGGTATACGATTCGGGAACCCATCGGGGATACGGCATTTTTTGATATGTTAATGACATTTTTGATGCTTCTTACTGTTCTTGAAATATTGCATAAAGGAAAAACTGTCTTATACGCTTTTGCCCAAACATTCTCACGGCCAACTGTTAAAAAGCATAAAGTACACAAAACATTAAATGGATGACTACGAGTTCGACAGGAAATATGTTGTGATTAGTGTGTGCTTTTGCTAGAATTAATAAAGCTGTAACAGGGAATCTTTCCCGAAACAGTAGAAAGTGTAGAAAGGATGTTCCTTTCATGAGGAAATCTGTTATTGCAATTGTAGGCAGACCAAATGTCGGAAAATCAACCATCTTTAATCGGCTGGTTGGCGAGCGTATATCAATCGTAGAAGACATTCCAGGAGTTACAAGAGATCGTATTTATGCAGAAGGAGAATGGTTAACATCAACATTTAATATTATTGATACCGGTGGAATTGAAGTTGGAGATGAACCATTACTGGTAAAGATGCGCCAACAAGCGGAAGTGGCGATCGAGGAAGCAGACGTCATCATCTTTTTGGTAAATGGACGTGAAGGAATTACAGCTGCTGATGAAGAAGTAGCTAAAATATTATATAAGTCAAACAAACCGGTTGTTCTGGCGGTAAATAAAGTAGATAACCCGGAAATGCGGGAACAAATTTACGAATTTTATTCCCTTGGATTTGGCGAACCATATCCAATTTCCGGTGCGCATGGACTTGGTCTTGGTGATATGCTGGATGCAGTCGTTGAGCTGTTTCCAGAACGGGAATTAGTTGATGAAAACGAAGATACGATCCATTTTAGTGTAATTGGCCGTCCGAACGTTGGAAAGTCATCATTGGTAAACGCTATTTTAAATGAGGATAGGGTAATCGTCAGTGAAATAGAGGGCACGACAAGAGACGCCATTGATACCAAATTGCGCAAAGACGACCAGGAATACGTCATTATTGATACAGCTGGAATAAGAAAGCGCGGGAAAGTATACGAAACAACGGAAAAATACAGTGTGTTACGAGCATTAAAGGCAATTGAACGATCAGACGTTGTTTTAGTACTTATTGATGCAGAAACAGGTATCCGTGAGCAAGACAAGAAGGTTGCCGGTTATGCCCATGATGCTGGACGAGCTATTGTGATCGTTGTTAATAAATGGGATACTGTAAAATCAGATGAGAAGGCAATGAAAGAGTTTGAAACAAAGGTCAGGGCACATTTTCAATTTTTGGATTATGCGCCAATTGTTTTCTTGTCTGCTAAGACGAAAAAGCGATTGCATACACTGTTACCTGCCATCAATCTGGCGAGTGAAAACCATGCCAAACGGGTGCCAACCAATGTTTTGAATGATGTTATTATGGATGCCTTGGCAATGAACCCAACGCCAACTATAAAAGGGAAACGGCTGAAAGTTCTTTATACAACACAAGTGGCAGCGAAACCACCCGCTTTTGTTGTGTTTGTCAATGATCCGGAGTTAATGCATTTTTCCTATAAACGTTTTTTGGAAAACAAGATCAGGGATGCGTTTGGATTTGTTGGTACACCGATAAAAATTTTTGCACGAAAAAGGCAATAGGAGGAGAACTATTTTGGCAAAAGTTGCTGTACTAGGTGCCGGAAGTTGGGGCACCGCATTAAGTATTGTACTTGCAGATAAAGGACATGATGTACGGTTATGGACGCATCGCAAGGAACAGGCGGATGCGATTAATACAACCCATAAGAATGAAAAGTATCTGGAAATTATGATTCCGGAAAAAATAATAGCGTATCATGATTTACAACAGGCAATACAAGATGTATCTGCCATTATTCTAGTCGTTCCAACGAAAGCGATCCGGGAAGTATGCAGCCAATTGGATACACTATTGGAGGAAAAAGTTACCCTCATTCATGCATCGAAAGGGATTGAACCAGAGAGCCTGAAACGTGTTTCCGAAATGATAGCCGAAGAAATGTCCCAGTACAAAAATGACGATATTGTTGTGCTTTCCGGACCGAGTCATGCCGAAGAAGTTGCAAAACGGCAACCAACAACAGTTACTGTTTCGTCATTAAATGAAAAAAATGCATGTGTGGCCCAAGACCTGTTTATGAGTGATACATTTCGTGTGTATACCAGCACGGATGTAATTGGGGTTGAGCTTGGCGGCGCTCTAAAAAATATCATCGCCCTTGGTGCAGGAATTTCGGATGGGTTGGGATATGGAGACAATGCAAAAGCAGCGCTCATTACCAGAGGATTAGCAGAAATTGCCCGGCTTGGGGCTTCACTTGGTGCCAATCCGTTAACTTTCCTTGGATTACCTGGTGTAGGGGATTTAATCGTAACTTGTACAAGTGTACACAGCAGGAATTGGCGAGCCGGAAATCTATTGGGAAAAGGAAACAAGCTCGACCAGGTATTAAGTCAGATGGGAATGGTTGTCGAAGGGGTCAGAACGGCAAAAGCTGCCTATCAATTTGCCCAAAAACAAGAAATTGAAATGCCAATAACTGCTGGTATTCATAAAATATTGTTTGAAGATGCCAAACCAAAAGATGTGGTTGACCAATTAATGAATCGGACAAAACGGGATGAAATGGATGATTTGGCTGTATTGTTAAGTAATCGATATTCGTCCAATACGGATTAAACTAGCCTAATATCCACTCACTTTCCCCCTTACCTTGCATATAATATGATGAATTAAATTGCAAGGAGGGAAGCTAGTGAGCAATTTTCAAAAGAGTCTCTTTGACAAACTAAACCAAAAAGCTAACATCGATCCCAACGAAGTATATAAAGTGGCTGATTCGGTCAAAAACGCGAACTTTTCCGATGAAAAAACCGTTCGGGATTTGGTACGCAGGCTGTCAAAATTGGCAAACAAACCAATTTCCAAAGAAAAAGAAGACAAAATTGTACAATCTATTACGAAAAATAAAATGCCAGCAGATATGCAATCACTGAATCAACTATTTAAAAAGTAATAAGAACTGGGCAAGTTGAGGATGCAAATACGGAAAATCTTGCATAAAATAAATCGCACAAGCATTCATGGATAGAGTTGTTGTGGGTGTTATTTAGTCAATCTGAGATGAAGTTAGCCCTCCTTCATCTCAGGAAATATTTTCGGACGTTTTAAACAAAAGGTCTTTTCGTGCGATGGGCAATAATCATGTGTTATAATAATTTGTCAGGTTATGAGGTGCTCGATTTAGAGGTGAGGTTATGTCAGTAGGCTTAATAAAAATGTGGATATCCTTTGCTGGAATAATCCTGCTGTTAATAGCAATCGGTCTGATTCTCTTAAGCAGATACAAGCTGAAAGGATTTTTTGCTATCATCATTTCTGTACTTGCTTATATCTGTTTGATTTTAGGCGGTATTATTATATTTTATATTGTTCTTAGCGGGCCAGTGTAGGAGGAGACACACCAATGAAATATACATATTTTCGTTTATGCATTGTTTTGCTTGTTATCATTGCGACATTAAGCGGATGTTTGTACCCGGATGACAAGCTTAGCAAAAATAATGCTCCAAATGAAGATCAACTGGAATTGGTTCAAAATGCGGTTGATGAATACCAGGAACAAACAAATGGTCTGGTTCCCATCAAAACGAAGGATGAGGATACACCAATTTTTCAAAAATACTTGATTGATTTTACAGCATTAAAGGAAAAGCACCTTATTACCGAAACTCCTGGAAATGCCTATGAAAATGGCGGAGTCTATCAATACACATTGATCACGCCGGAGGATAATCCCCGGGTTAAATTAATTGATTTGCGCATGACGGAAACCATTCGTTCGGTAGGGGTCAAGCTGAATATGTATCGGAATGAGCACATGTATCCGCCATATGGAGAACAAATTACCAAAGGAGTATATAAATTAAATTATAAAAAGTTAGGATTGGACAGGGAACCGGTTGTAAAAAGCCCATACTCCCAAAAGAATCTGCCCGTCATTATCAATACCGATGGTGAATTATTTGTTGACTACCGGATGGATCTTTATGACGCATTAAATAAGCATGGGCATGATGTGAAGGAAGGGGACGACATCCGCTACCTGTTAGCAGAAAACAACCCATTTGTACCAGCGTATTCACTTCCGTACACTGTTCATGATGGAGAGCCGGTTTTTTTACAAAAAGAAGATAAATAAGGCATATAAACTCCCTTGTCACATATATTGTGGCAAGGGAGTTTTATTGGAATGTGATTATTGAATAACGGGTAATTGTTACGACACTCCCCCGAAAATTTCGGTCCTTTCTAATGTTACACGTTATTCACCACAGAGACACCAGGATTCTTTTTTATATTTTTCTATTCATTTAAGGCATAATTTGATAGGACAACATCATAGACTTGTAATGTCAATTATTCGTAGTTTGTTCGTTAGTAAATGTAATGGAGATCGGGAGGGGATCGTTTGGAAAGAGTTGATATTTTTAAAGATATTTCGAAGCGGACGAATGGAGATATTTATTTAGGTATTGTTGGAGCGGTTCGGACAGGCAAATCAACATTTATAAAAAAGTTCATGGAACAGGTTGTATTACCAAGTATTGAAGACGAGAATGATCGCAGTCGTGCACTTGATGAGTTGCCACAAAGCGCTGCCGGTAAAACAATCATGACGACAGAACCCAAATTCGTTCCCAATCAGGCGGTATCCATACATGTAGATGAGGGTTTGGATGTCAATATCAGACTCGTAGATTGTGTAGGATATGCTGTTGATGGCGCCAAAGGTTTTGAAGATGAGAATGGACCAAGAATGATTCACACACCATGGTATGAGGAACCAATCCCATTCCATGATGCCGCGGAAATTGGCACAAGAAAGGTTATTCAAGAACATTCTACGATGGGGGTTATTGTAACAACCGATGGAACCATTGGTGAAATCCCTCGCAGTGACTATGTTGAAGCAGAAGAAAAGGTAGTAGATGAGTTAAAAGAAGTAGGTAAACCATTTATTATGGTGATCAATTCGGTTAGACCTTCAAGCCAGGAAACGGAGTTATTGAGACAAGAATTGGCAGAAAAATATGATATTCCTGTATTGGCAATTAGTATCGAATCTATGACTGAACATGATGTTCATAATGTTTTGCGGGAGGCTTTATTCGAATTTCCAGTATTGGAGGTCAATGTGAATCTGCCGAGCTGGGTCATGGTATTACGAGAAAATCATTGGCTCCGGGAGAATTATCAAGATGCGATCCAGACTACTGTAAAAGACATCAAGCGGCTGCGTGATGTGGATAGCATTGTGGGGCACTTTAACGATTATGAATATATTGAACGAGCGAATATTGCCGGGATGGAGATGGGGGATGGGGTCGCTGAAATTGATTTGCATGCACCCGATGATTTATATGACCAAATACTGACAGAAATTGTTGGTGAAGAAATCCGCGGGAAGGATCATCTGCTTGAACTAATGCAAAATTTCGCCTATGCCAAAAGGGAGTATGATCAGGTTTCAGGTGCATTGCAAATGGTCAAACAAACAGGTTACGGAATCGCGGCACCGAGTTTGGAGGATATGGCGCTCGATGAGCCAGAGATTATCCGTCAGGGCTCACGTTTTGGAGTGCGTCTCAAGGCAGTAGCACCATCCATACACATGATCAAGGTTGAAGTGGAATCTGAATTCGCCCCGATTATCGGAACAGAAAAACAAAGTGAAGAGCTTGTCAGATATTTGATGCAAGATTTTGAGGAAGATCCGCTATCCATTTGGGAATCAGATATCTTTGGCCGTTCACTCAGTTCAATTGTCAGAGAAGGTATTCAAGCTAAAATTGCTATGATGCCTGAAAATGCCAGATATAAATTAAAAGATACGCTGGAACGGATTATCAATGAGGGGTCAGGTGGATTAATCGCCATTATTTTATAGCAGCAAACGGGCTGCTATTTTTTTTGCGCATTTTTGCACTTAAAAAAAGGGATTGCTCATATAGCTTTGAAACTAAATTCGTCTATTAAAAAGCGTGAATATGGCGGTTTCATTTTAGTTCTTCCATGAAACCACCAACATTTCTTATATAAATAAAATTTTTTTGTGAAAACAGCAGGAAATTCCGTATTTATGTCGTATAACTATAATAATGCCTGCGCATTGGATAAGGCGGTTATTTTAACAAAAAACAGGAAAAATCATAAAAAATACCCCAATTTATTATAAAAATACGATCTTATTGTTGAATTTTGTTGCAAACTCAGTTATTATAAGCCTTGTCATCAATGAAAAAGGTGGCTTAAAAGTATAAAAGCAGGCAATTTGGTTAACAAATGAAGACATCATGATTTATTTGTAATTCCAATGTCTATGAAGACTCTGGGAGGAGGTGAATGTCATGAATAAAACAGACTTAATAAATGCAGTAGCTGAGAAGAGCGAACTATCAAAGAAAGATGCTACAAAAGCTGTTGATGCAGTTTTTGAATCTGTCATGGATTCACTTAAACAAGGTGAAAAAGTACAGTTGATTGGATTTGGGAACTTTGAAGTACGTGAGCGTTCAGCTCGTAAAGGCCGCAATCCACAAACTGGTGAAGAAATTGAAATTCCTGCAAGCAAGGTGCCTGCGTTTAAACCAGGAAAAGCCCTTAAAGATACAGTAAAATAATGGATTTACATAGGGCGGAAAAAGGATGCGTCAATGCGCATCCTTTTTCTATGGAAAAAAGAAATACTTCTTGAATGAAGTTTCACCAGTAGAACGGGACTAACATTCACGGGAGTAGCCCCCACTGAAGTTTCACTTTATGATTTGCCAAGGAATTATGCTATAATGACTTGGGAAGATGAAAGCCGTGTACAACTGTCTCATTTGGTACAAGCGCATCCTGCTTAAAGGCGGGATCAACCTTGTAAGAGGATTGGCAGATTTCAAGTGATACAATCAAACCAGACAGTTAGCTTATTGCCCATCTATTCCGGTGACCTTAGTGAAAAGGCTTAGGTGATGATATTTGAACACACTAGATAAGCAAATGAAAAAATACAAAGCATTAATTAACAAGCATATGCAACATACATATTTAGACAAGTACATAAGAAGTGCGATTATCCCCGAAGAGAAACTATTTGTTTTGTTATCCGTTATCAATACCAAGGGGTTATCTGAATCACAAAAAGACACATATATCATTACCGCGATGCTCGTTCAAATAGCGTTGGACACGCATGACACGGTCGTAAAAGTAACGGATCCTGCTGAGGGCAAACAGGAAAAACGCAGAAAACAGTTATCCGTTCTTGCCGGGGATTATTATAGTGGGCTCTATTATTCATTACTGGCAAATAGTAACGATTTTGATATGATTCATGTGCTTGCAACAGCAATTAAAGAAATCAATGAGGCAAAAATGAACTTGTATTATTTGGCTACTGATTCCTTGGAGAAATACGTACAAATTGTGAAGAAGGTGGAATCTTTATTATTTGTTCGGATAGCAATGCATGTGAATGAATTCGCGATAATAGGTTTGTTGGAGAATTGGTTGCTGGAAAATCGGCTGGTTCATGAAAAACAATGCTTGCAAAACAAAGGATATTCACCTTTGTTTGCTTGGTGGCCTAAAGATGAATCTGTTCTATCAGCCAATTTGGAATCAATCATCGACCGTTTGCATGCGCGAATAAAAACAGAAATTGAGGAAATTCCATCCAGTTATCATGACCTGTCAGATCGTATAACCGCTCAACTGAATGATCATTCTACGATCCGAACAAAACAAGCGGAAGAAGGGTAACAGATGCAACAGCAAGAGAAAGAGGAACGTGTCCATCACGTGTTTGAAAAAATATATAATAACTATGATGCAATGAATTCCGTTATCTCATTTGAAATGCACAAGGCATGGCGCAAAGATGTGATGAAGCAAATGCAAGTGCAAAATGGTGAACAAGCACTTGATGTTTGTTGTGGAACCGGTGATTGGTCATTTTCCCTGGCAAAAAAAGTAGGGCCAACGGGGAAGGTAATTGGATTGGATTTTAGTGAGAACATGCTTCAAGTTGCCAAAGAAAAACAAAGACATACATTTCCAATGAGGCAGCTCCAATTTATCCACGGAAATGCCATGCAGTTACCATTTGCAGACAATACATTTGATTATGTTACCATCGGATTTGGTTTAAGAAATGTCCCGGATTATATGACTGTTTTAAGGGAAATGTATCGAGTAGTTAAACCAAATGGGAAAGTTGTGTGTTTGGAGACATCCCAGCCTACAATGATTGGCTATAGACAACTATTTTATTTTTATTTTCGATTTATTATGCCATTATTTGGCCGTTTATTTGCAAAGAGCTATAAGGAGTATGCCTGGTTACATGAATCAGCAAGAGATTTTCCAGGTAAACAGAAATTGAAACAGATGTTTGAACAAGCAGGTTTCTCCCAAGTTCAAGTAAAAAGTTACAGTGGCGGAGCAGCAGCAATGCATATGGGCACAAAGGCGTAAGCACCCCGGTTAGCGGCGTACAAACTGCGCCCGTGCAACACGGGTGGTTCGGCGTTGCCGCGCAAAGCGGCGTCCTTAGCCGAACATCCTTACCTACGAGATAAAGGAAACATGCCCCTGCAAAAGGGGTATGCCGACGTTGGCTGCAAAAGCCGTTCTTAGTCGGCCTTCCTTTAACTTACGAACCGATGTTGACTTATCGTAGGAAGAAACCTGAAGTTTGCTAGCCGCTGGGTGCTGAAGCCAGACGGCACAAAGGCGTAAGCACCCGGTTAGGCTTGCCACATTAGTACAAAACAATGTTGAAACGCAAAAGGTGACATGCATGAAATTAGCGAAGACTTATGGATATTTAAAAAAAGATTTAGATCATATTGAACAAGCCTTAAATAGCGCAATCCAGGCGGAACACCCTGTTTTACGGAATGCAGCTACACAGTTATTGAATGCTGGTGGAAAAAGGATCCGTCCGGTATTTGTTCTGCTGTCCGGACAATTTGGCAACTATGATATGGAACGGATGAAGACTGTTGCTGTCTCGCTGGAACTCATTCACATGGCTACGCTTGTTCACGACGATGTGATTGACGATGCTGAGTTACGGAGGGGAAAACCAACCATTCGGCAATTATACGATAATCGTGTTGCTATGTATGCCGGTGATTATATACTGGCGAGATCCTTAGAACAAATCACCATGTTAAAAAAACCGCAAGCACACCATGTGTTATCAAAGACGATTGTCGACGTTTGCATTGGAGAGATCGAGCAGATCAAGGACAAGTATGACTGGAACCAGCATCTGAGAAATTATTTGCGCAGAATCAAGCGAAAAACGGCCTTATTAATCGCAACAAGTTGCAAATTGGGAGCCATTGCTGCGGATGTGTCTGAAGTATATGCCAATAAATTATATCAGTACGGTTATTATATTGGCATGTCTTATCAAATTATTGATGACATCCTCGATTTCACCTCATCCGCGCAAGAACTCGGCAAGCCGGTTGGAAATGATCTGTTGCAAGGCAATATTACCTTACCTGTTTTATTCGCTATGGAGGATAAAGACTTTAAGCGTTTATTACAAGAAACCTTTTTGAATCCGGATACCATTTCGGATAGGCAGATGCAAGTGCTGTTGACGGGACTGCATGAAACAGATGCGATAAACCGCTCCTATAACTTGAGTAATCGTTATTTGGAAAAGGCATTGCATATTGTCGAGCAATTGCCGAATGTCAAAGCAAGGAACACATTAAAGGAAGTTGCTAAATACATTGGTAAGCGACGTACGTGAACATTGTCATTTCTGTCAAAGTTTGTTAAGATTTTATAGGTTTGACAAAATATACATACTTGAAGAGGTGGAAAAATGGAAAAAACATTTTTGATGGTAAAGCCGGATGGTGTGCAACGCGATTTAATTGGTGAAATTGTTACACGTTTTGAACGGAAAGGATTTCAACTCGTCGGCGCGAAATTAATGAACATTTCGACAGATTTAGCCGAAACACATTATAGTGAACATAAGGAACGCCCTTTCTTTGGTGAATTGGTAGGATTCATCACATCCGGACCTGTATTTGCCATGGTTTGGGAAGGAGAAAACGTGATTACAACTGCTCGGGAAATGATGGGAAAAACCAACCCAGCTGAGGCAGCGCCAGGTACCATTCGTGGCGATTTCGGTGTTACGGTTGGAAAAAACATTATTCATGGCTCTGATTCGCCTGAAAGCGCTGTACGTGAAATCAATTTATTTTTCAATGAAAACGATATTTTATCATATGAAAAACAAGAGAACACTTGGATTTATTAAACAGCAACAACCTCCGTCCCAAAACGGAGGTTTCTTTATTACAGGATACTTTTTTTACCACGCATTAACTGGCAGTAATCCCCCTGCTTTATAAAACAAAAAGGAAATACTCTTGTGGATTGATGCCCAAGGGTATTTTTTTAAGTGTCAGCGACTATATTTGAATCGCTCCATTGCATAAATCAATTATTCGTCATATAATTATAAATTATTACTTACATAATCATTTCCTTAAATATTGCCACATTTGGATTTGAATGTGATATAGTTATACAAAATTGCTTGGATGGAGGATGTAACAATGCGTTATTTAACTGCGGGAGAATCACACGGAAAACAACTGACAACAATCATCGAAGGCATTCCTTCCAATATGCCATTGGTTAAAGAAGATATTAATTCTTCTTTGCTACGTAGACAAAAAGGGCATGGGCGTGGTAAACGCATGCAAATCGAAAAGGACATGGCTGAAATAACGAGTGGTGTTCGTCATGGCTACACATTGGGCTCGCCGATAGCTTTGGTTATACATAATGATGATTTTAAACATTGGACCGATATCATGGGAGAGGATCCAGTTGCGCAAGATCAAAAAATCCGTCGTGAAGTATCACGGCCGAGACCAGGGCATGCGGATTTGAATGGTGCACTTAAATATGGTCATCGGGATATGCGCAATGTACTGGAACGCTCCTCGGCAAGAGAAACGGCTGCACGCGTGGCTGCTGGGGCCGTTGCAAAAACACTGTTAAAACAACTGGGTATTGACGTTGTTGGCTATGTTAAAGAAATCGCTGGAATTCGGGCTGCTGAGATAAGTGATTTATCATGCCAGGAGCGATTTGAACGACAAGAAGCGTCTCCTGTACGTACGCTTGACAAAACAGTGGAAAAAGAAATGATGGATGCCATCGATCAAGCCAAAAAGGATGGTGATTCAATCGGTGGGATTTGTGAGGTATATGTACAAGGCATGCCCGCTGGTGTTGGTTCCTATGTCCACTATGATCGTAAACTTGATGGCCGGATCGCTGGTAGTGTTGCAAGTATTAATGCATTTAAAGGGGTCGAATTTGGTATCGGTTTTGAAGCAGCCCGAAAAAACGGCAGCGAAGTCCATGATGAAATTACCTGGAACGAACAAGCTGGCTATTATCGCAAAACCAATCGACTGGGTGGTTTTGAAGGTGGAATGACGACCGGGATGCCCATCATTGTCCGTGGTGTCATGAAACCAATCCCAACTTTGTATAAACCGTTGCAAAGTATTGACATTGAAACAAAGGAGCCGTTTCATGCAAGTATCGAGCGATCTGATTCGTGTGCTGTCCCAGCTGCATCTGTGGTCATGGAACATGTGGTGGCCTTTGAGCTGGCCCGGACGCTTTTGGAACAATTTCCAAACGACCAGTTTGATAAATTGAAAGCGGCCATTGATGAATACCGGGAAGAAATAAGGTGTTTTTAATGGATAAACTATTGATCCAAACAAGTACAGATCCTTACTTTATTTTTACGGGTAAGGATCTGCGGTTTTCACTAACTAAAATTTTACCGAAAAAGTACCCGACAATCATGATAATTACTGACGATATTGTGGCCGATTTATATCTTGATGATTGTCTGAAAAGTTTGCCGAAAGATGCTCGTATCTTTCATTCGATTGTCCAGCACGGCGAACACGCAAAGGGAATCAAGACATACTATCAGTTGCTTACTGATGCGATTACCGGTGGTTTGGACAGGCAATCTCTGATTATTGCTTTAGGCGGTGGTGTTGTCGGAGATCTTGCCGGATTTGTTGCTGCTACCTTTATGCGCGGAATTGATTACATTCAAATGCCGACGACTATCCTCGCGCACGATAGTAGTGTAGGGGGAAAGGTTGCGATTAACCACGAATTAGGAAAAAATCTGATTGGTAATTTTTACCCACCGAAAGCGGTTATTTATGATACAACAACATTGGCATCATTGGACGAACGGGAAATACGTTCCGGTTATGCCGAACTTGTCAAGGAAGCATTAATTGCGGATAAAACATTTTTTGATCAATTAATGAATACAAATCTTGCTTCGCTAACGACTGATCAGTTGGCAAATCATTTGCAAAACGGTATGGCGATCAAGGCAAAAATAGTAGAAGCGGATGAAAAAGAAGCCGGTATTCGCAAATACTTAAATCTTGGTCATACACTCGGTCATGCACTCGAAGCAGAATTAGGTTATGGCATATTGACACATGGTGAAGCAGTGGCGATCGGTACATTATTCGCGATCAAGGTCAGCGAAACGATTTTTTCTGGAAATCTACCATATATGAAACTAAAAAGCTGGCTGCAAGAAAATAATTATCCATTATCAGTAAAGCCGGCGGTCAATGTGACAGCATTAATAAACAAAATGAAATCAGATAAAAAAACGGTAGCCAAAAAGATTCATATGGTATTACTGAAACAAATTGGTAATTTGCAGGAGATGGAAATAAGTGACAAAGAGATATCTTTATTATTGGAATCATTCTTTAGAGAGCTGGTGGTAGCATGATACGTGGTGTACGTGGAGCAACGACTATCGAGGAAAATAATGAACAAGAGATTGTAACCAATACAAAAGAATTAGTCGAGGAAATGGTAGATAGCAATGGAATAAAACCCGAGGATATTTCCCATGTCTTCATTTCCGTAACCAGTGATGTAACTGCTGCTTTTCCGGCAAAATCACTTCGGCAAATTCCGGGATGGGTATATGTACCAGTGATGTGTATGCAAGAAATTGAAGTCCCAGGAAGTCTCACGCGTTGTATCCGGGTGATGATGGTCACGAATACAACCATGGATCAGCGGGAAGTACAGCATGTATTCCTTCATGGGGCAAAACAACTACGTCCGGATTTAATTGGAGAGGAAGGTAATGAAGCAAATGTACGGAAAACAAATATTAACTGAAATGGCACCATATAAACAAGGCAAACAAATGGATGAGGTAAAGGCTGAATACGGATTATCCAAGATTGTAAAACTGGCATCAAATGAGAATCCATTTGGTTATTCACCAAGACTAAGGGAACAATTACCATCAATACTAAACGAATTTGAATTTTATCCGGATGGACACGCGCAAGCTCTACGGACTAAATTAGCGGAAAAGTTGGCTGTCCCTGAAGATCAGTTGGTTTTCGGCAGCGGAACAGATGAACTGATACAGATTATTTGCCGAACATTTTTGTATCCTGGTGTAAACACAGTGATGGCCACCCCGACCTTTGGGCAATATAAACATCACGCACTTGTTGAGGGGGCTGATGTAAAGGAAATCCCAACCGTAAATGGCTATCATGATCTACCGGCAATGATGAAGGCAATAGACAAACAAACAAAAGTAGTATGGCTATGTTCACCTAATAATCCAACAGGAAGTCTGATTCCCAAGAATGAACTTATTGCATTTCTGGATCAATGTCCTGAAGATGTCCTGGTGATACTGGATGAGGCATATTACGAATATATTGCTTCTGATCACCGATATCATACCATCGACGCCATTCGTACACATAAGAATCTATTATTATTAAGAACATTTTCCAAGGCATATGGGCTGGCAGGCTTACGTGTAGGTTATGGAATTGGCGATGAAGAACTGATTGCTAAATTAAATATTGTCAGGGGCCCATTTAACACTTCATCTCTCGCACAAAAAGCAGCAATCATTGCGATTGGGGATCAAAATTTTATTGAAGAAACCAATCAGCGAAATTACAAAATCAAAGACGACTTTCAACGCTTCTTAGATAATCTTGGCTGGTCTTATGATGATTCACAAACCAATTTTCTGCTCGTTAAGCTGCCGGTCGCAGGAACTGAATTATACGATTATTTATTGAAACGAGGGTATATTATTAGACCCGGGGAGGCACTTGGCTGTCCAAATACAGCTCGTATCACGATTGGCAATGAACAGGATATGAAAGAATTACAAACGATACTAACAGACTTTGCAAAGTTGAGGGATTGACATGGCAAAACAAACAATATTTGTCATTGGGCTTGGGCTGATTGGTGGATCACTGGCAAAGGCAATTGCGGAAACGAACAATTGCTATATCATTGGCTATGATACGAACCCCAAGACGATTGAATTTGCCCAAATGAGCGGAATCATTGATGAATCGAGCTTATCGATTACTGAGTCAGTAAAAAAAGCAGACGTTGTTATTTTTGGGACACCGATTTCGGATACCATTGCCTTGATGCAGCAAATTGATGAGGTGCCGCTCGATCATCCCGTTATTATGACGGATGTTTGCTCTGTGAAGAGTTCCGTCATGTTGGCAGCCAAACAATTAAAGAATCCCAATATTACATTCATCGGTGGTCACCCAATGGCAGGTTCACACAAAAAGGGTATCATGGCAGCGAAAACCTATTTATTCGAAAATGCGATCTATGTGCTGTCACCATTGGACGAGCAATCAATTGCACAGGTAGAGACGCTGAAGGAATTATTAAAGGGCACAAGAAGTAATTTTGTTATTTTGCATCCTGATGCGCATGATGAAATGACCGGAGTAATCTCCCATTTCCCTCATTTGATTGCCTCATCTCTGGTTCATCAGGCCAAAAAATGGGAGCATACCCATACATTTATTCCCAAGCTTGCGGCCGGGGGATTTCGTGATATAACACGGATCGCCTCAAGCAATCCGGAAATGTGGCAGGATATTTTTTACCATAACCGGGAGAAAATGTCCCAGTTATTGTCAGATTGGATCGCTGAAATGACGGAATTAAAGCAGCTGATCGACCAGAATCAACATGTACAAATGACTGGTTATCTTAAACAGGCAAAGGAATACCGGGACGGTTTAGGAAAAGATGATAAAGGTGCAATTCCGGCATTTCACGATTTGTATGTAGATATTCCCGACCAAAGCGGCGCTGTCGCTTCCGTGATGCAAATCCTAGCTGCCAAAGAAATCAGCATAAAAAATATTGAAATCCTGGAAATACGGGATGAAAGCATCACCGGTATCTTACGCCTAAGCTTTCCGACTGAGGCATTCCAATTGGCAGGTAGCCAGATTTTACAAAAAAAGGGATATGAAGTCATCATGGATAATTGAGTAGATGTTCGTCATAGCTCCACTAAGGTGATGATATTACATAGGGAACGTGTTCATTGCCTATAATTTGTAAAGAACAAAAGGAAGTGGTTGAATGAGTGTTAAAGAGCTGACGCCGAGTCACAAATCACTGACCGGTGTATTAGAAGTCCCGGGGGATAAATCAATTTCACATCGGTCTGTTATACTCGGGTCCATGGCAAATGGAACCACGACCGTCAGAAACTTTCTGGATGGTGAAGATTGTTTGCGGACAGTTGCCATTTTTAAAGCTTTGGGTGTAACCATTGAGAAACATCATACCACCCTTACGATTCATGGGAAAGGAACACAAAACTTAATGGAACCCGTTGTACCACTTTATTTTGGCAATTCCGGAACAACTGCCCGTCTAATGATCGGGGTGCTGTCAGGACTCAGGTTTTTCTCCACTGTTTATGGTGATCCATATTTAACGAAACGGCCAATGGATCGGGTGATTATACCTGCCCAACAAATGGGAGCAGTGTTTGATGGACGAAAGGGTGGAACATTTTTACCTTTATCGATCAGGGGCGGGGAACTTACCGGAATACGTTATACGCTTCCTGTCAAAAGTGCCCAGGTAAAATCATCTGTACTGCTTGCAGGGCTATTGGCTGAAGGGGAAACCACTGTAATTGAACAGACTCCGACAAGAAACCATACCGAAAACATGCTTGGTGCGTTCGGTGCGAATGTAGAACAACAGGACGGAGAAATCACCCTGGCTGGGAAACAGAAGTTAACCGCAACCGATGTTTTTGTGCCTGGTGATATATCATCTGCTGCATTCTTTTTTGCGGCTGCTGCTATTGTAAAGGGAAGTCAATTAACCATTAAAAACGTTGGACTTAATTCGACACGAACCGGAATTCTTGATGT
This sequence comes from Lentibacillus daqui, assembly GCF_027186265.1. NCBI lineage: Bacteria > Bacillati > Bacillota > Bacilli > Caryophanales > Bacillaceae > Lentibacillus > Lentibacillus daqui. The sequence continues at coordinate 1,837,125 of NZ_CP114176.1, forward strand.
CATGCAGCAAATGGGGGCTGCAGTCGAAATAAGTAATGAGCAAACTATTAGCGGCGAACAGATGGGTGATGTTACAATTTCCTATAGCAATTTAAAAAGCACGGTCATTGAAGGAGAAATTATTCCACGGTTAATTGATGAAATACCGATTATTGCGTTGCTGGCAACCCAAGCCAAAGGAAAAACCATTATCAGGGATGCTGCTGAATTAAGATTGAAGGAAACGGATCGGATAGCTGCGATTGTTGAAGTGTTAACCACTTTAGGTGCACAAATCGAGGCGACGGACGATGGCATGATTATTCACGGCAAGTCAATATTACATGGTGGAAAAGTACGATCTTTTCATGACCACCGAATCGCTATGATGGCGTCAATTGGTTCGCTTATAGCAACAGATCGTGTATACTTGGATGATGATTCTTGTATAGCTATTTCCTACCCGGATTTCTTCACTGATCTGGCTACGGTTTTAAATTAATCTTAAACGAAAGAATCCGCTTCATGGTGGATTCTTTTTCAACTATGGAAAGGATGTACCAGCTTGGAAACGATTATGGAAGCAGTTCACTTGATGGAAAGTAAGAAAAGCGATGAAGCAATTGCTTTATTAGAAGATTATTTGCCAGTGGCTGATGAAGAAGAGCGCTTTACGATAGCAGAACTATTTGTCCAATGGGGTTTTCTGCAGGAAGCAAGCCAGATCTTGGAGGAGCTGCTGCAACAATACCCACATGAAGGTGAAATCAAGGTTATGTTGGCCGATATTTATATTGAGCTTGAAGCCGATGAAAAGGCGATTGAATTGTTAAATAATATTCATGAAACGGATGAATCTTATTTAGAGGCATTGATTCAACTTGCTGATTTGTATCAGGCACAGGGATTGTTCGAGGTAGCGGAACAAAAACTGCTTACTGCTAAACAATTAAATCCAACCGAACCGATTATTGATTTTGCTTTGGGTGAATTATTGTTTTCTACCGGTGATTATCTGAAGGCGATCACGTATTATCAAAAAGTGATCGGGGTAACAAAGGAAGTTGCAAATGTATCTGTCCCCGGTCGTTTGGCTGAGAGCTATGCAGCAATCGGGGAATATGAAGAAGCGTTGAAAATTTATCAGGATGTCGAACATGAAGATTCGGACACCTTATTTAAGTATGGATTAACCGCACACCAAGCAGGAAGAAGCGATATTGCGATAAAGGCATGGGAACATGTCGTTGAAATCGATCCGTATTACCACACTGTTTATTATCAATTAGCTAAAGCTTACGAAGAGGAAGAACTACCCAACGAAGCATACACCACAGCGAAAAAAGGGCTGCAGGTTGATGAGTTTAATAAGGAACTGTTTTTCTATGCAGGCACATTGGCGCATCAACTAAATGAAAATACTGATAGTGAAAAATGGATGCGGCAAGCAATTGCTTTGGATCCTGATTATAAAGAAGCGATCCTGTCATTGATTGAAATTTTTAAAGAAAAAAATCAGTATGCCGATATCATTGATTTGATTGAGGAAGTGAAAACAACCGGTGCGAATGACCCGCTATATGAGTGGGAGCTGGCAAGAGCCTACAATGAAACAGAATCATATAAAAATGCATTAAACCATTATCAAGAAGCATATAATAGCCTTAATAAAGATAGTGAATTTTTAAAAGAATATGCGTACTTTTTGACCGAAGAGGGGAGGATAGCTGAAGCACTGCCAATTTTTCGGGCGTATTTACAGTATCAGCCTGAAGATTATGAGGTAGAGGAATTTTATAATCGGCTGGATGAAGAAACAGACAGATGACAGATAATTAACTTTTTATACTAGAATAGTGAAGGAGGTAAATGATATGCAAACTCCTATTTCCGTACAAGATAAAAAGGAATTTATTCAATGGTTTTTAAATAATTATCAATTAAAAAAGCGTGAAAGTGTCTGGATTCTTAACTATTTGATCAACCATGAAGAGATATTGGCCAATGCTCACTTTATTAGGGAAGCGAGATTTTGCCCAAGGGCGATAATCATGAGTAGTCATTGCTCAAACGAAGTACCGTTTCGCTTTTACAAAAGTCAATTGGTAACAACCGATGCCGAAAAATCATTCCACGATATCCGTTTGAATCAGAAAGAGCCTTTATATATTCAATTAAATTTCCGTGATGCCAAGCAAAATGCATTATATGTAGCTATTTTAGAGGATAATCCGTTTGTCCCCGAAGATTATTTTATTACAAACAAGGATCGGGAATACGCGAAACGGCTATTGGATAAAGTTATCTACGATTATCAGCGAAATGCATTACAAACGGAAATTGATCAGGCACTTGATGAGAAAGACCAGCAAAAATTCACAGAGTTGGTGAAACGGTTACATAATCTGGAAAGAAAAAACCCCTTTCAACCTAAATTGCTGAGGCAATAGGTTGATTTTTTTTGCCTTGATAGATAAGATTTAGGTTAAGCGTAATTATTTCGCTTATATTTTTTATTTTTTTGTAAAACATAGAAGGAGAGGCAGGATTCATATGCAATGGAGTAAACCGGACTTACAACAATACATAAAGGCTAAGGAATATGTTGATACTTTAATTATTCCATTACTTCCGTTTCAGTTATCCCGCGATGAAAACCTGGAGAAAGATGCTTTTCGAGGGGATGTGCTGAATATTTTCACAAATGCAATTGAAAAGGAATTGACCGGTAGAGTATTATTAAGTCCAAACTATGTCTATTTGAATGAAAAAGACATGGATGCCGAAATCAAACGATTGAATCTGTGGGTCGAGAATGGTCTGAAACAACCGTTTGCGCATGTTTTTTTTGTAACGTTTGATTCAAAATGGAAAAGGCATGAGCGTGAACTAAATGGAACACTTATCTGGCTTGCAGGGATTCAAACCGGAGACATTCATTCCAAAGAAATGCAGGCCTTTATCAAAGAACAAGTGAATCAAATCGGGGAACTAATACAATCTTATTGGGTATAATACGAAACTTTTATAACAACAGGGATTATTTATTGACCGGACAAACAGTTTGCGCTATCATGGTAGTGTCCTAGTAATCTGATTAAATCATTATGTCCGTGAAAAACGAATAGAGGGGGGAAAATCATGAGTGAGAAAAAGCAACAGGTATCCCGTCGGCAATTTCTTAATTATACGCTTACAGGCGTAGGTGGTTTTATGGCAGCAGGTATGCTTGCTCCGATGTTACGAATGGCAGTTGATCCTGTCTTGCAGCCAACTACAAAAGGTGAGATGGTAAATGTCGGTATGTCTGTCGATGATCTTACCGATGAACCTCAACGTGTCGATTGGAAAATTGATCAGGTTGACGGATGGTATGAATCAGAAGTTGAGAAGGCAGCTTGGGTTTATAAGGATGATAACGGTGATGTTGTCGCACTTTCCCCAATTTGTAAGCACCTTGGCTGTTTTGTTTCCTGGGAAGGCAGTGATGACTTTCCCAACCAATTTTATTGTCCATGTCACGGGGGGCGCTATTACAAAAATGGTGTAAACGTTCCACATACACCACCAACTGCTCCGCTTGATGCTTATGAAACGAAGGTAAAAGATGGAATGTTGTTCCTTGGAGAAGCAAAACCACGAGGGGGGGCGTAATAAATTATGCTGCAGAAAATGTATGATTGGATTGATGAACGCGTTGATATTACGCCTTTATGGCGCGATATTGCGGATCACGAAGTACCGGAACACGTTAACCCCGCGCATCATTTTTCCGCGTTTGTGTATTGCTTTGGGGGCTTGACATTCTTCGTAACAGTAATACAAATACTTTCCGGTATGTTTTTAACAATGTACTATGTTCCAGATATCGAAAATGCATGGAAATCTGTTTATTACCTGCAAACAGAGGTTGCACATGGGCAAATTGTCAGAGGCATGCACCACTGGGGCGCAAGCGTTGTAATTGTAATGCTATTCTTACATACTTTGCGCGTATTCTTTCAAGGCGCATATAAAAAACCGCGTGAACTTAATTGGATGGTCGGAGTACTACTTTTCTTCTGTATCCTTGGACTGGGTTTCACGGGTTATCTGTTGCCATGGGATAACAAAGCATATTTCGCAACACAGGTTGGACTTGAAATTGCCGAACAGGTACCATTTATTGGGGAATGGATTAAGATTCTGTTATCCGGTGATGCGAGCATTGTCGGTGCGCAGACATTGACACGATTCTTCGCAATTCATGTGTTCTTCTTGCCGGGAGCGTTGTTTGCTTTAATGGCTGTTCACTTTTTATTAATCCGTAAACAAGGAATTTCCGGACCACTATAAAAAAAGGAGGGGGAAGCTGTGCACAAGGGTAAAGGAATGAAATTTGTCGGTGATTCACGGATTTCTGCCGATACAAAACCAAATATTCCAAAAGACTATTCAGAGTATCCTGGAAGAACAGAAGCTTTTTGGCCCAACTTTTTATTGAAAGAATGGTTAGTTGGTGCTGTATTCCTGGTTGGATTTCTCTGTTTGACTATCGCGCATCCATCACCGCTGGAAGGGATGGCTGATCCGACAAACGCAGGATATATACCATTGCCAGACTGGTATTTCTTATTTTTATACGAATTGCTAAAATATGACTTTGCAAGTGGACCGTATATCCTAATTGGTCTTCTTGTTATTCCAGGTCTTGCATTTGGAAGTCTGTTATTGGCACCGTTTTTGGACAGGGGCCCGGGCAGGAGACCACATCAACGGCCAGTTGCTGTCGGAATGATGTTACTTGCAGTTGCATCTGTCATTTGGCTTACTTATGAATCAGCTTCAGGTGTTGACTGGGAAGCACGTGCGGAGAATAATAAACCGGAGCCAGTAGCAGATGTTGAGATTGATGAAGATGACCCTGGTTTTGAAGTATTCAAAAATAATTGTGCATCCTGTCATGGTGACGATTTACAAGGTGGAGGGTCAGCACCTTCCTTAATTGGTATTGATCACTCAAAAGAGGAAATTGAGAAAATTGCTCAGGAAGGAACGGGCGACATGCCTCCAGGTGTGTTCAATGGTTCCGATAAAGAATTAGATCAACTGGCGGACTTTATCGTTTCTGTTAATGAAGATGCGAAATGACCGTTATCGGTTTGATGAAGACACCTTTGCCATATCAAATGGTGAGGGTGTCTTTTTCTTTCTTTAAATGATGTGGGGATACATTTGCACATCATTGCTTTTATTTTGCAGTGGAAAGGATTACAAATGGTAATGGTAAGGTACATATTACAAGACAGGAAATTCATCCTCTTTTTATTTATTGTTAATCTGTTGGGAACGATTTATGGATATATTTGGTATAAAACACAGTTAGCTATCACACCACCCATTTTTCTAATATTTGTCCCAGATAGCCCTACTGCCAGTTTGTTTTTTACCATTGTCCTTTTTTTCTTTTTGTTTCGAAAAAACGCCCCGTACATGGAAGCGTTAGCAATGGTTACACTATTCAAATATGGGATATGGGCAGTAGTAATGAATCTTTTAACTCTTTTTATCGACGGAAGTTTAAGTTGGCAGGGCTATATGCTGATTGCATCACATGGAGCGATGGCTATTCAGGGTTTGTTATATGCTCCTTTTTATCGGATAAAACTGCGTCATTTAACCGTCGCTTCCATTTGGACGTTGCATAATGATATTATTGATTATGTATTTGGTATGATGCCCATGTATGGGTCGTTGATGGTCTATATGAAAGAAATCGGCTATTTTACCTTTTGGCTTAGTATTTTATCTATTTTGCTTGCATATTGGCTAACACTTGGAAAACAATCAGAAAGGTAGGATAATTGTCCGTTATAAATATAATTACCCGCGCATACATTGATAATAGAAGATGTATGTGGGGTGATCACAATGAAACATCCGCAATTGATTAGCAAGCTGTTTTTTTTCGGCCTTGTTATTTCATCAATTTGGATGTATATACCAGACAACACGAATGCATTGCCGTTACATACGAACCCAGCCGTCAGGGCAACAAATGATATGAGTTTGTTTTACTGGTTTGTCGCAATTATTGGGGGGCTAATTGCGATCACATTGACGTATGTAAGTTACAGGAAATATAAAGGGGAACAGAAGAAAAGAGAGAAGGATAAAGAACAAAACAGTTGACTTTTAACAAATCTTTGACTAAAATTGACCATAAGAAGAATAATAAATGGAGGAATGTACATGTTTGCTGGATTTGGTGGATATATCATTTATATCATACTAATAATGGCTATCCCCCTTTTAGCTCAATCAAAAGTAAAGAACACTTATAAGTTATATGCAAAAAAACCAACTTCTTCCCAGATGACTGGGGCTGAGGTAGCTCGGAAAATTTTACATGACAATGGTATATATGATGTGGAGGTACAGGAAACAAAAGGATTTCTTTCCGATCACTACGATCCACGGAAGAAAGTTGTTCGGCTTTCAAGCGGGAACTTCCATGGTCAATCAATGGCATCATCGGCCATTGCTGCACACGAGGTTGGACATGCCATTCAAGATGCCGAGGAATATGCGTTTTTGCGGTTTAGGGGTGCACTGGCTCCAGTCGCAAACTTTGGTTCAAATGCTTCTTTTTTCCTAATTATTGCCGGATTTATTTTTAGTATGTGGAACCTGGTTCTTTTTGGGATTGTCTTCATGTCTCTTGCAGTGTTATTCCAGCTGGTAACATTGCCGGTTGAATATAATGCCTCGAATAGAGCGATGGCACAGCTTGTGTCAACGGGAATTATCCGGAATAATGAAGAGCGTGACACGAAAAAGGTTCTAAATGCAGCAGCTCTAACTTATGTTGCAGCAGCATTGGTGGCAGTTGCCGAATTACTTCGTTTCGTTCTCATGTACGTAGCGGCCAACCAGGATTAAGCGTATAATAACACTTTCATAAAATAAATTTTAAAAAAGGATGGTATCCACCATCCTTTTTTGCTGCTTAGAAAATTATAAAAAATTAATGCTGTGGATAACTTTGTAATCAGGATGAGCTTTCGCATTTGTTCTTTAGTCATGAATCGGTTTTTTATTTTCATCCAAGGTAAAACCCTCTCCAACAACATCATGTACTGAGCCCATAGCTACAAACGCATGGGGATCAATATTTTCAATAATCCCTTTTAACCGGACTATTTCATTACGGCCGACCACACAATAAAGTACATCACGTTTTTCCCCGGTAAAACTCCCTTTTCCAGCTAAAACAGTTACACCACGATCCATTTCATTATTAATTTTTTGTGCAATTTCTCCGCTATAACTAGAAATAATTGTCGCTCCTCTTGCAGCATAAGCTCCTTCCTGAATGAAATCAATTACCCGGGAACCAATATAAACAGCCACAAGTGTATACATTCCTTCGACAAGGTTAAGAAACACAATGACGGAAGTGGCAATCACCATGAAGTCAATCAGAAACAGCGTCTTTCCCATGCTCCAGCCGGCGTATTTATAGACAATTCGTGCAATGATATCGGACCCGCCAGTTGTACCACCATAGCGAAAAATAATCCCAAGCCCAATCCCAACGAAAACACCGGCAAAAAGGGCTGCTAATGTCATATCATTTTGAAGGTGAACAGCAAAAGGATGAATCTGAAATATGCTTAGGAATAGTGAAACTGCTACAGTTCCAATAATTGTATATAAAAATGTGTTCCTGCCAAGAAACCTCCACCCGATAAGAAATACAGGGACATTCAATACTAGGTTCATGATAGCCGGGTCCCAATTCCACAAAAAATAAAAAAGTAATGTTACTCCGGTAAACCCGCCTTCACTCAGGTTGTTTTGCATATTAAAATGGACAATGCCAAATGCGTAAATTGCCGAACCAACCAAAATTAACAAGATATTTTTCAATCTTAGCCCGAAAATCATCGAAAAACCTCCCATCTATAGCCTTCTAACAAAAAACGATCCCATACTTTTTTATTATAGTTAAATTCTGCCTCTTGAACAAACTTCAGTGTACGAAATAAATAATTTGTCAAATCCGCACCTTTTAGCTAACATAAATAGAGATGAATCTATATTAAAGGAGTGCGGCAATATACATGTCTTCGGAAACTGTTTTTACCACAAAGGAAATTCAAAAACGAGTGGATTCCTACATATCGCAATTTAAAGAAGGCTATTTCTCGCCATTAGGGTTGCTGGCGCGTCTTACTGAGGAAGTTGGCGAGATGGCGCGGGAAGTAAACCATTACTATGGAGAAAAGCCGAAAAAAACCACGGAACAAGAAAAAACAATGGAAGAAGAACTTGGTGATGTTATATTTGTGTTGACGTGTTTTGCAAATTCACTGGGGATTGACTTGTCCGAAGCATTTGAACGGTCGATCAGTAAAATCGAAACCAGAGATAAGGATCGCTGGACTAAAAAAGAGAACTAAATGACACAGGAGGGGAATTGATGAGTATAAAAGTAGTTATTGCAGGGCCAAGAGGAAGAATGGGATCGGAAGCCGTTCAAATGGTGCTACAGGAGGAAGCATTTGAGTTAGTTGCTTGTATTGACCGGATAAATGGTGGAAAACAGGTGAAGGATGTCGAGGGAATGCCAGATTTGACGACACCTATTTTTGAGCAGGCAGGTATGTGTTTTGATCAGGTTGAGGCAGATGTATTTGTTGATTTAACAGTACCAAACGCAGCATTTGAACATGCTAAACAGGCTTTGAATCATCTTGTACGTCCTGTTATCGGCACATCTGGTCTTACCGATGAACAAATTGACATTTTATCACAAATTTCCAGAGAGGTGAATACCGGCTGTCTGATCGCCCCCAATTTTGCTATCGGTGCCGTTTTAATGATGCAATTCGCGAAAATGGCGGCAAAACACTTTCCAGATGTAGAAATTATCGAAAAGCATCATGATCAGAAGCTGGATGCGCCATCTGGATCCGCGATCAAAACAGCACAACTGATTTCTGAAACAAGACAGGAAAAACAACAAGGTCATCCGGACGAAACGGAAACGATGACAGGAGCACGTGGGGCAACGAAGGACGGGATGCATATCCATAGTGTCCGTTTACCTGGGCTCATCGCCCATCAAGAGGTGATATTCGGTGGATCAGGGCAGTCACTGACCATTAAACATGATTCGTTTAACCGAGCATCTTTCATGGATGGTGTTCGTTATTCCATTCATCAGGTCACGAACCTAAATGAATTGGTTTATGGATTGGAAAACATTTTAGAGTAGGTGACCAATATGAATATTGCTTTAATTGCCCATGACAAAAAGAAACAAGATATGATCCGTTTTAGTATTGCCTATCAAAATATCCTATGTAAACATACCCTGTATGCGACAGGGACAACAGGTAAATTGATCAGTGAAGCAACCGGCATGTCTGTCCACCGGTTCCAATCCGGTCCTCTTGGCGGGGATCAGCAAATCGGGGCAATGATCGCCAGTAATGACATGGATGTGGTGATATTTTTCCGTGACCCGCTCACTGCGCAACCGCATGAACCTGATGTTAGCGCGCTAATGCGTTTGTGTGACGTGCATTTAATTCCGTTAGCAACCAATATCGCCGCGGCGGAAATTACGATCTTTGCCCTGGAACGCGGTGATTTTCACTGGCGGGAGATTGTCCGACAGAAGAAGGAACCAAAATCATGAAAAAGATAGGCATTACTTGTTATCCAACAGTAGGGGGTTCGGGGATCATTGCAACGGAACTAGGCATGTTGCTCGCTGAAGCAGGAAACGAGATTCATTTTATTACATCAAGTTTACCGTTTCGCCTTGATCACGTTCATCCCAGAATTTACTATCACGAAGTTGAACTTAATCACTATCCGGTATTTCAATATCCACCATATGATCTGGCACTTGCCAGCAAAATGGCCGAAGTCATCGATCAGGAAAAATTGGATATATTACATGTGCACTACGCGATGCCACACGCCATTTGTGCACTGCTGGCGAAACAAATCGCAAATCGTGATGTGAAAATCGTGACAACATTACACGGGACTGATATTACCGTTTTGGGAATCGATCGCACATTCAAGAATATGATCAAGCATGGAATTGAAGGATCTGATGCGGTAACTGCGGTCTCCCATAGTTTGGTCAGACAGACGATTGATATGCTGGGTGTGCATAAGGACATTTCGGTTATTTATAATTTCGTTAATGAACAGGAATACCATAAACGAAAATCAATGAATGTTAGACAACAATACGGGATTGAACCTGATGAAAAAGTGTTAATACACATCTCCAATTTCCGTAAAGTCAAACGAGTTCCAGATGTGATTCGTACATTCCATATAATTCAAAAGCACGTGAAATCAAAATTATTGCTGGTTGGTGATGGGCCTGAGTACTCCGATTGTCGACAATTGGTTGATCAATTACATCTGCAGGATCAGGTTTTGTTTCTTGGCAAACAAAAAAACGTTAGTGAACTGTTGTCGATCTCTGATTTAAAGCTGCTATTATCGGAAAAAGAAAGCTTTGGCCTGGTTTTATTAGAGGCAATGTCATGCGAGGTACCTGCCATTGGTACGAACGTTGGCGGCATACCGGAAGTAATTACACATGGTGAAACAGGTTATATTGTTGAACCAGGGGATTTGGAACAAGCTGCAGTATACGCGATTTCGCTATTGCAGGATGAATCCATGTTACAGGATTTTTCTGTAAAAGCACTCAACCGTGCGCGGACGGTATTTCATTCGCGTAAAATCGTTGACGAATACACCAGGTTATATGATCGTATCCTGGCAAATGAAAATGGTGATCAGTATGCAGACAAGCCCATTTAAAGAAGCCAAACCAATACTCAAACGGTTAGCAGAACACGGACACCAGGCATATTTTGTTGGTGGCTGTGTTCGGGATATGTTGCTTGACAGAGCAATTGGCGATGTCGATATTGCCACATCAGCCAAACCCGTTGAGGTACAACAGATTTTTGAAAAGGTTATTCCAGTTGGTATTGAGCATGGAACCGTAATTGTTCGCCACCAGCATGAATCGTATGAAGTGACCACCTTTCGTTTGGAAGGAACGTATAGTGATAACCGCCACCCGGATCAGGTTGAATTTATTCAGACGATTGAGCAGGATCTACAACGCCGAGATTTCACCATGAATGCATTAGCAATGGATATTGACGGAAATATTATAGATCCATTTAATGGAAAACAAGATCTGAAATATAAGCGAATTTGTACGGTTGGGAAAGCGGCAGAACGGTTTCAGGAAGATCCGTTACGAATGATTCGGGCAGTAAGATTTGTTAGTCAATTGGGGTTTTCGATAGAGCCTGTAACGCAAGCAAACATGATTAAGTTTCAACAACAAATAAAGGGACTTGCTGTTGAGCGAATTACCACTGAAATAGCAAAAATGTTTGCTGGAAAATTTATTCAACAAGGGATTGATTGTTTACGAAGCACGGGAATTTATCGACAGCTTCCTGTCATGGAGAAATACCCGGGGATTCTTTCCTTACTTCCTCCATCCATTCGCCCGTTACATTCGTTTGCTGAAGTGATTGCGTTATTTCATATTGTGAAACCAGCCATAACGATTGATACCTGGGTGAAACATTGGAAGTGTTCGAACAAGCAAAAACAGGAAGCAGTCCAATTGGTGAATGCCTGGCTCCATTATCAATCACTTGGACTTGACCAATGGCTGGTATATCGATTGGATAGGAACTATTTTTCCGGATTTGTCCGGTTGGGGAAAAACCTTAAAAATCCATTTGCAATATCTATAGACGATCTGGAGCGCAAAAGAAAATCTCTTCCAATTACCTCATTAAAAGAATTGGCAGTAAACGGCAATGATATTATCCAGTTGTTTCCAAATAGACAAAAGGGTTCCTGGATCAAGCGTTATTTATCCATTTTAGAGCGTAAAGTAGTGTACGGTACATTAAAAAATAATAAAAATGAATTGAAGGAGTGGATAATATGGAATCCACCCGAAACAAATTAATCAAGTTGCTAGCTGAAAACAAGGACAGTTATATTTCCGGTCAATTATTATCAGAAAAATTATCGATCTCCAGAGCAGCGATTTGGAAACATATGAAGGAATTAGAAAAAGACGGGTACCAAATTGAGGGCAAGTCCAAAAAAGGCTATCGAATTCTAACCTTTCCTGATAAGTTGAGTGAAAACACAATTCAGTGGGGACTTGATACATTTTGGTTGGGAAAAAAAGTGGTACATAAGGAAGTAACCGCGTCGACACAGCATATTGCCCACCAGTTGGCAAGGGAAGGGGCGGATCATGGTACTATTGTTGTTGCCGATGAACAGACAAGCGGGAAAGGCAGAGCGGATCATACATGGCACTCGGCAAAACAAAAGGGAATTTGGATGAGTATTATTTTGCGCCCTGCTATTTTACCGTATCTGGCACCACAACTTACCTTATTGACGGCTACCGTTATCGCGGATGTTCTAACAAATTATCAAATGACTCCAAAGATCAAATGGCCGAATGATCTGTTGTTAAATGGGAAAAAGACTGCCGGTATCCTTACTGAAATGCAAGCGGAACAGGATAAAATACAATACATTGTGATCGGGATCGGTATGAATGTGAACCAATCTGAAGAAGATTTGCCCACAGAAATACAGGATAGAGCAACCTCGCTGTTTTTGGAAAGCCATCAACACTGGAATATTAGACAGCTTATCCAAACGATCCTGCAAACATTTGAACTTGCATATAGCGAATACATGGACAATGGGTTTCCAGATGTAAAACATAAATGGGAGAGTTATGGTTTTAAAATAGGCCAGGCAATTCGGATCAAAACAATGAAGGAATGCTATGATGCAACATTTATGGGCATTGCTGAAGATGGTGCACTATTAACAAAAACCTCCAATGAAAAAATAAAAAAACTGTATTCAGCAGAAATAGATTGGTTTGGATAGTGGAAAACCTCTTTACGTAACTGAGCAAATTCAATAGTTGACGGTATGAAAAATCCTGCTATTATTGAAAAGAGGTTAGCGAGATAAGATTGGAGAAGACTTTTTTAGTTTTCTTTTCGTATCTGAGAAGGTGAAATAAATGGATAAATACGTCGTTATCGATCTGGAAACAACTGGTCATACACCGATACAGAATGATAAAATCATTGAAGTCGGAATTGTCACGATTGAAAACAATGAAATCACAAATACTTTTTCGACCTTTTTCAATCCGGAACGCAAAATTCCGACATTTATAACAAACTTAACGGGAATATCGGATGATGATGTTGCAGAAGCACCGATATTTAAAGATAAAGCGGATGAGATAGCCAATATGTTTGCAGATGGTTACTTGATAGCACATAATGTACCGTTTGATTTAGGCTTCTTGAATGAAGAATTGGCTGCACAAAACAAACCAAGGTTAACCAATCCAGTACTTGATACGGTGGAGCTTGCGCGTATCTTGTATCCACAAGCACCAAGCTTTAAATTAGGTCAAATCAGTCATTATCTGAACATTTATCATGATGATCCACATCGGGCTTTATCTGATGCATATGTGACGGCAAAATTATTTTTGAAACTGAAGCAAAAACTTGAATCATTACCTTATGAAACCATCGATGGGTTGTTGAAATTAGAAAAAACGCTAAAATCGGATATTTATCCGTTATTGTATAAACAGCATAAAAAGTTAGCATTTTCAACTGAAATTGACGATGATATAATGATTTTTCAAGGATTGGCATTCAAGAAGTTTTCCGACAAAAAAAGTGAACAAACCAAAGTCAATGTTTCTTTTGGGGAGTATCTGGACGCAATATACGAAGAAAACGGTACACTCCCATTGCAAATGGAGCATTATGAAAAAAGAGCTGAACAACGGGAAATGTCTGAGGCTATTTTTGATGCTTTTCAATCACACAAGCACGCACTAATGGAGGCGGAGACAGGAACAGGGAAATCGTTGGCATATCTGCTCCCTGCTGTTTATGAAGCAGTGAATCAGAAACAACGTATTGTCATAAGTACCTATACAACACAATTACAGTCACAGTTGCTCGATGAAGAGATCCCGCTAATTCAGCAACTGGTTCCTTTTCCTTTTAAGGTAGCACTCCTAAAGGGAAAAAGACACTACATAAGCCTTGAAAAATTCGCGCATGAGATGTCTTTGGAACAAACGGATAATTATGATGTCACCCTAACCAAAGCAATGATCCTTGTTTGGCTGACGGAAACCAATTCTGGAGACATAGACGAGATTCAATTGCCTTCAAGTGGGTATTTATTTTTTAAGCGTGTTTGTGTAGATGCAGAAGGTTATGCTGACCCTGCTTCACCATGGTTCCAAAAATCTTTTTATCAGCATGCAAGAAGACAGGCGCAAAAGGCGAACCTGATCATTACCAATCATTCGTTGTTATGTACCGATATATTTAACGATTATCAATTTCTTCCGAGTTACGATAAAGCGATCATTGATGAAGCACATCACTTTGAAGAAACGGCTTCCAAACATTATGGTCTAAAGCTTGATTATGCTAGTATTCATTATCGTTTAAATCAGATTGGTTCAACTGAAGAGAATAATTGGCTCGGAGGATTGCTGGCTCAATACCCTGTCGATCCAAATGAATCATTTTTGCTGAACTGGAATACCATTTTTCAGCAGACAAAGTATGAGGTGGATGATTTATTTCGCTTTTTGTTTCAATATGTTCTGGATCAGCAGCGAAAACAAAAATCATACAGTGATATTGGGAGGATCCAATACCGCTTTGAAAACGGAAAAGAACAAGCTGGACATTGGAAAGTAGTAAAAGAAATGACAACCAGATTGACCTTTTATTTCCGTGACTTAATTCATATATTGGCACAATTGGAGCAAATGATTGAATCCCGGGAAGGACTGGATAAAAACGATAAAGAGGCGATCCAATCTGTGATGGAAACCATTCAGCATTTGATTGATCAGCTTGAACAATTGTTTTTACTTGAAGATGACAGTCAGGATGTCAAATGGATCGAAATCGATGCAAATGGAGCGAAGAATGCTGTTTATTTGTATAGTGAGCCGGTTGCGATCGCCGGGTCGCTGGCCAAGGATTTTTTTGACCGGAAACAAAGTGTTGTGTTAACAAGTGCGACATTGACGATGAAGCAATCTTTTTCATTTATCCAAAATCGGTTGGGATTAACAGACGAGCGGTTAATCACTAAAAAAATTCAGTCTCCGTTTGCTTATGGAGATCAGGTACAACTAATGGTTCCGAATGATTTTCCTGATGTACGGATGGGAAATAGCGAGGATTATATTTATTCCGTATGTGAGTCGATCCTGTCACTGGCAGAAATTACCCAGGGCAGGATGCTTGTCCTGTTTACGTCCTATGACATGCTTAGAAAATCATACAATGTATTAAAAGAAACCATGGATTTATCAACATTCATGTTAATTGCGCAGGGTATATCCAGTGGAAGCAGATCAAGATTAAAGAAAAACTTTGTTCATTATGATCGAACCATTTTGCTTGGTACCAGCTCATTTTGGGAAGGTGTTGACATTCCTGGTGAGGATTTATCATGCCTTGTTATTGTCCGACTTCCATTTGAGCCACCGGATCATCCAATTGTTCAGGCGAAATCTGACCGTTTAAAAAATGATGGCAAGAATGCATTTATGGAACTTTCTTTACCAAATGCTGTGATTCGATTTAAACAAGGGTTTGGCCGTCTCATCCGCTCGGCAAATGATCGAGGGATTGTTTTTGTTTGTGATGCTCGTTTAATCAAAGCCAGATACGGTAAATATTTTACTGATTCCATCCCGGATGTACCAATTACATTTGATTCGACCATAAACTTAATTGAAAAAGCGAATGAGTGGTTTTAATATAAGATAACGACCAAAAGCTGGGCATGGCTTTTTCACTAAAAAAATGCTGATGCAAGGGCACATGCATCAGCAAAGATAAAAGGTATGGGCAAGGGAAATTTTTGTTGAAATAAATACAAACAAACACAAGCTTGTTATACTGAATAAGGAAATCCTTGATATTTATCTTCAACCGTACCATTATTTTTAGCTTGTTTTACGTTACTATGTGTAGCAAATATTGATAATAGAGGATGTTCAAAAAGTCCGGTAAAAATCACGCTTCAGGATAAGGGGATCTTCTGCTAAAGTCACCCACGTCCTGTAGGTAATGCAGAAGTCACCACATCCTGTAGAAGCTTTGGAGGGAACGCGATTGCAGGGGATCAGGATAACAGCAAAGGATTCAAAAGAACTGGTAATAAATTGTCGACCAATTATTATTAAAGGAAGGCTTGCTTTAGATGATAACAAGATATACGAAAGTTAAGCCTTATTCACATGCTGGTGTACCGACCTGGCTAAAGTGGGTTGTTATTATTGTATGTCTTGTTATTCTTATTAGTTTGATCTATTTCACCTATTTGTATCATACGATTTTGCAGGATAAAACAGACGGATTTGCGGAAACACAAGCTTATGTGCTGAAGAATACGAACATAACTGAAATTGAGGACATTACCCGTTTTCAAGCTGATCAGGGCTATACGATCGTTTTGGGTAAGGCCAAGGATCAAAAGGAGCAATACGTGTTTGTTCCGGAAAAAAAAGGTGCAAAAACGGTTGTCATTGATGCGAAAAAGACAAAAGAGAAACAGGACATCATTAACCAGTGGCAGAAGCAATGCGATCAATGTAAATTAGTTAAAGTTACCCCGGCAATGATTGATGAAAAGCCATTGTGGGAAGTCACATATTGGCAGGGTTCAGACAACTATATAATGGATTATTTATCGATTTACGATGGAGATCGATTTGAACAGATTCGCTTAAAAAGTATGTTTAATTAGAGGAAGGTGACAACATGGACTTAGCAAACCGGGTAAAAACAATAACACCATCATCAACATTGGCGATTACGGCAAAAGCAAAAGCATTAAAAGCCCAAGGGCACGATGTCATTGGCTTAGGAGCCGGTGAACCGGATTTTAATACACCAGAATATATTCTTGATGCGGCTGAAAAAGCAATGCGTGAAGGTTTTACCAAATATACTCCTTCAGGCGGAACAGCAGCGCTTAAGGATGCCATCATTAATAAATTTGCCAAGGACAATAAACTAACTTATCAATCGCAGCAAATTATCGTGACAACCGGGGCGAAACATGCGCTTTATACGTTATTTCAAGTATTATTAAACCCGGATGATGAAGTAATTGTCCCGGCTCCGTATTGGGTAAGCTATCCGGAACAGATTAAATTGGCCGCTGGTAAACCGGTGATTGTTGAGGCGAAGGAGAGTAATGATTTTAAAATAACTCCTGATCAACTGAAGGCAGCATTAACCGAAAAAACAAAGGCCATCGTCATTAACTCACCTAGCAATCCAACGGGAACGGTTTACAATAAAGATGAATTGAAAGCAATTGGTGAAATTTGTCTAAAACATGACATACTAATTGTTTCCGATGAAATTTACGAGAAATTGATTTATACAAGGAATGAACATGTTTCCATCGCGCAGTTGTCGGATGCATTGAAACAGCAAACGATTATCATCAATGGCGTGTCCAAATCACATGCCATGACCGGATGGCGCATTGGCTATGCGGCCGGGGATGAACAAATCATTAAAGCAATGACAAATCTTGCTTCCCACTCAACATCTAATCCAACGTCAATTGCTCAATATGCAGCGCTTGCAGCGTATACAGGCAATGATTCGACAACTAAAGAAATGAGAAAAATATTTCAGGAACGACTTAATACCTGTTACCGTTTATTAACTGAGATACCGGGCATTACTTGTAATAAGCCAAAGGGAGCCTTTTATTTATTTCCAAATGTAAAAGATGCTGTTGCAAGGAATGGCTTTGCAACAACGGACGAGTGGGTAACTGCATTATTGGAAGAAGAAAAAGTCGCTCTCGTCCCGGGATCCGGATTTGGTGCCGATGAAAATGTGCGTTTATCTTATGCAACTTCACTTGAATTATTAACAGATGCAATGACAAGAATCAATCGTTTTGTTCATCGCCATAGGAGGTAATTTTTTGAAAACAACAATCGCAGAAGTACCAGAACATGAAGGGCAAACTGTTACCATTGGTGCATGGCTTGCCAATAAGCGCTCAAGCGGAAAAATCGCTTTTTTACAGCTTCGTGATGGCACAGGTTTTATTCAAGGTGTCGTCGTAAAAAATGATGTAACGGAAGAAGTATTTCAGTTAGCTAAAACAATGACACAAGAAACATCGATGTATATTACTGGGAAAATTGTTGAAGATAAACGTTCGCCGTTCGGTTATGAAATGCAGGTCGAGCAGATTGAAGTGATCCATGAGGCAATGGATTACCCGATTACACCAAAAGAACACGGGACGGAGTTTTTAATGGATCACCGACACCTGTGGTTGCGTTCCAAACGACAGCATGCAGTAATGAAAATCCGAAATGAAATCATTCGTGCGACGTATCAGTTTTTTAATGAAAATGGCTATGTTAAAATCGATCCGCCAATTTTAACTGGTTCATCAGCTGAAGGGACAACCGAACTGTTCCATACAAAATATTTTGATGAGGAAGCATATCTTTCCCAAAGTGGACAGCTCTATATGGAAGCCGCAGCCATGGCATTTGGAAAAGTGTTTTCATTTGGACCGACTTTCCGGGCAGAAAAATCAAAAACAAGAAGGCATTTAATTGAATTCTGGATGATTGAACCGGAAATGGCCTTTGTTGACCATGAAGAAAGCTTAGAGATTCAGGAACAGTATGTAAGTTTTGTTGTGCAATCGGTGCTAACCAATTGCAAACTGGAGTTAGCGACACTTGAACGCGATACTTCGAAACTGGAAGCGATCAAGGCACCATTTCCAAGGATCTCATATGATAAAGCTGTTGAACTGCTAAAAGAAAAAGGCTTTGATGATATCGAATGGGGGGAGGATTTCGGAGCCCCGCATGAAACAGCAATTGCCGAAAGCTTTAATAAGCCAGTATTCATTACCAATTATCCAAAAGATATTAAAGCCTTCTATATGAAACCAGATCCAAATCGGGAAGAGGTTGTATTATGCGCCGATTTGATTGCACCTGAAGGTTATGGTGAAATCATCGGCGGGTCGCAGCGTATCGATGATTTGGCATTAATGGAGCAGCGTTATAAAGAACATAACTTGACCGGTGACGCGTATGAATGGTATTTGGAGCTACGTAAATATGGTAGTGTGCCACATTCGGGCTTTGGGCTTGGACTGGAACGAACAGTGGCATGGCTTGCCGGAGTTGATCATGTACGTGAAACCATCCCATTCCCACGTCTGCTAAATAGGCTCTATCCATAAAGAAAGACGCAAATATATTGACCGCTGCGACGTTGTTTTAAAAATCCCTTGTTCATACAGGGGATTTTTAAAATGGGCACAATAGGTTTGCTTTGCTATACTATGTATGGGGTGCATGATAATGGAGAGATCGATTCAAATTCAACAAATTTTACTGAACCAGCTGCAAATTCCGACTAGACTGTTAACCAATTACAAGTCGCTAGGGCTTAACGAAACAGAGGTAATGCTCCTTTTACAAATTTACCGTTTCATTTTTGATGAGAATGACTTTCCAACACCTGCAGAGTTAACATCATTTTTAACAATAAGTGAACAAGAATGCTCTGCCATGTTGCGAAAACTGATTCAAAAAGGTTTTTTGTCGATTGAACAAACGAAAGACGAGCAGGGAATTTGGAGTGAAATTTATTCGTTGGATCCACTTTGGGAAAAAATATTCTCAACAACAAAATCCGAAAAAGAGCCTGAAGAGGGTACGATATTTATTTTGTTTGAACAGGAATTTGGTCGTCCGCTTTCCCCTTTTGAAATTGAAACAGTGAATGTTTGGCTGGATGAGGACAGGCTTAGCATATCATTAATTAAAGCAGCATTAAGAGAAGCTGTTTTAATGGGGAAACTAAACTTTAAATATATTGACCGTATTTTGCGAGAGTGGAAAAAGAAGGGGATTCACACCGTTGAACAGGCGAGGGAAGCTACGCAATCATTTCATGACAAACAAATCCATAGCCAAACAAAAACAGCAACAAAACGGGATACATCCTTTTATTATAACTGGTTAGAGGGGGAAGAGTAACTTGCTATCCAAAAAACAGGTACAGTATTGTCTGGATGTCATGCGTGAGATGTTCCCTGAGGCAAAATGTGAATTAAACCATGATAATCCGTTTGAACTGGTTATTGCCGTGTTACTTTCCGCACAATGTACCGATACATTGGTGAATAAAGTAACAAAGGAATTATTTCAAAAATATAAGGAACCTGAGGATTATTTAGCCGTTTCATTAGAGGAATTACAACAGGATATTCGCTCGATCGGACTTTATCGTAACAAGGCAAAAAACATTCGCAAACTTTGTCAAATGTTAATTGATGACTATAATGGTGAGGTTCCAAGAACAAGGGAAGAACTGATGAAGCTGGCCGGGGTAGGGAGAAAAACTGCGAATGTGGTGGCATCAGTTGCCTTTAATGAGCCAGCCATTGCTGTTGACACACATGTGGAACGAGTAGCGAAACGATTGGCGATTTGCCGTTGGAAAGATTCTGTGTTGGAAGTAGAACATACTTTAATGCGAAAGGTTCCAAAAGAGGAATGGAGCCAAACCCATCACCGAATGATATTTTTCGGCCGTTACCATTGCCGTGCCAAAAACCCCAATTGCCCCGAATGTCCATTGTTGGATATTTGCAGAGAAGGGCAGAAACGGATGAAAAACAAATAAAAGAAGAGGCAACTCATGCTTGAGCTGCCTCTTCTTTTTATTGTCTCTATTCGTCTGTCTGGTTATCTCCATCGCTTTGATCCTGGTCTTGTTCCTCATCTTGATTTTGGTCGTTCTCATCTTGATGATCATTATTATCTTCATCGTCTTGAGGCTGATCTTGTTCCTCAGTTTGTCCTTGTTCTTCCTGGTCATCACTCTGTTGATCCGTATTATCATCTGCTTGATTGTCTTCATCAGCAGGTGAGTCATTTTCTTCGCCAGGAATGGTAACAGTTGTACGCTGGGTATCTCCTCGTTCACCCTCTGTGTCGCCATTTTTTCCAATCGGTGTTACCGCGATAGTGTATGTTGATCCTTCCTTGGCATTGTCAATCTTGATTCCATTTGAGTTGACTGTTTGCTGCTGTGATGCTCCATTATCAGATGTGACATTTACCTCAAATGCAGCAGCAGGCCCGTCATACTTCCATGACACATCAATGGTGCCATTATTATACGATGCGTTTAATCCGCTAACTGGCTTCATATCTTCATTCTTATCTTCGTCATCATCATTATCATCACCGCCAGGCACTTTTACCGTGGTTGTTTTCGCATCACTTGTTTCATCACCACTAACAGCGACAACTTGGATTTTATATTCGCTGCCTGGATCAACCTTGGAGATCTCCATTGATTTATCTTTTGTTGTAGATAATTCTTTCATATCCCCACCATCGACACTGGCACTTACTCGGTAGGAAACATCCTTGTCCCCATTATAGTCCCAATTAATCTTGATCTTCTTGCCATCATTACCGTAGTTTGCGGCTAAGTTACTGACTGGATCAAGCTTATCAAATTTCACGGATTGCTTTGATGGTTCGTTTCCTTTAACAAATAATTCGGTAATGACTTGCGAATCCGGTGTATTGCTGCTTGGTAATCGTGCAGGGTTTGATCCATTTTCCACACCCATCTCGACCACGGAGTTTGGCTGCTTAAAGTCTTTTGTATCGATGTTTTTCGAGATATAGGACATTGTATCCTTAAATATTGCAAGTGGAACCTTTGTATCAGAAATACCAATATTATCGTTATCATAACCAGTCCATATGGATATCGTATAATTGGTTGAATAACCCGTAAACCAGGAATCTGGACTGCCTTCCACATCTGTTTTGTTAGTAGTTCCGGTTTTACCGGCAACAGGAAGCCCGGGAATATTAGCCATTTCACCTGTACCACTGGACATGACGGTTTTTAACATATCTGTAATCATGTATGCAGTATAATCGGATATGACTGGTTTTTGTTTCGGTTTAAGCTTAACAGTCCGTCCATTTGGATATTCCACTTTTGTAACCGAATAAGAGTCGCTTGATACACCTTCATTGGCAAAGGCACGAAAGGCGGTTGCAATTTCAAGTGGGTTGGTTGTAAATGATCCACCGCCAATGGCATCTCCAACGGTCATATTGTTATCACCAAAATCGAGCCCTAAATCTTCGCCGAATTTTTGTGCTTTCGTATTACCGATTTCCTCGGCTGTTTTCAGGGCGGGAACATTTAAGGACTCCGCCAACGCCTTACGCATCGTAATCCAGCCTTGATATTGACCATTCCAGTTACCAGCTTTTTTATCTGTACCGGGATATTGGTATGGCTTGTCATCATTGATCTGGTGATAGGTTGACCAGTTTTCATTTTCAATCGCTGGGCCGTATGCCAAAACTGGTTTCATCGTTGAACCACCTTGACGGTTGATTTGAAGCGCGTAGTTAAACCCATCGTTTTCAAGTCCCCGGCCGCCACCGATGGCACGAATGGCCCCGTTTTGTGTATCCAATACTACCGCTCCGGCTTGTAGATCAACCATTTCATGGGTATTTGGATCTTCCACTTTTTCCGGATAATTAATCGGATTGTTATCGTCATCCGATAGCAGCAATTCAACATGTTCCTGAATATCCGGATCGAGTGTTGTGTAAATCTTAAGCCCATCGGTATAAATATCAGCATTCAGTTTATCTTTCACTTCTTTGCGCACTTTTTGTAAAAATGCTTCATAAGGTGTTTTGGATTCTGGCACCTTATCGGTTAATAGGGACTTTATATCTGTGTCTAGCGCCTTGTCAGCCTGTTCTTTCGTTATTTTTCCGTGCTTGACCATCAAGTGTAGTACTGTTTTCATCCGATCCTTTGTTAAGTCCGGGTGCTGTTTTGGGTTATATGCAGTAGGTCGTTGTGGCAGCCCGGCTAAAATGGCCGCTTCAGGCAATGTCAAATCTTTCAAATCAGTTTTTCCAAAATAAATTTGCGAGGCTTTTGCAACCCCATAAGCACCACTGCCGTAATATACTTTGTTCAAATACATTTCCAATATTTCTTCCTTGGAATATTTCCGCTCTATCTTTAAGGCAAGCCACATTTCCTGTACTTTTAAACCGATTTTTTTCTCATGAGATAAAAAAGATTTTTCCGCCAATTGTTGTGTAAGCGTACTGGCTCCCTGTGAACCAAAGCCATTTGTAATGTTGCCAACCACTGCACCGCCAACCCGTTTTAGATCAATTCCGTGATGCTTGAAAAAACGGGCGTCCTCTGTGGCTGTAACAGCATCTATTAATACTTGCGGAAGATCGTCATAACTAACCCTGGTCCGTTTTTCCGACCCCATATCAGCAAATAAGTCTCCATTTTTATCATAAATTTTTGAGGAGAAGGCATCCTGCAGTTTTGCTGCATCCAGTTTGGGTGCTGTAGCAATAAAGTATGTGAATGTGCCTCCAATGCCAATGACCATGGCCAAAACAATAATACCGACGATGAGAAATATTCGTTTCCACAATGGTTTCTTTTTTGTCTTTTTTTGCTTTCTTCTAGCTATACGAGATTGGCCATTATCTGCCATTACTTATTCCTCCATCTCTAAAAATAAAGCCTGTCGATTATCTGCAAATAGTCCACCCGTTTTTGCAAATGAAAAGGGATATAATACCCATCTTCTTTGACGGCTTCATAGGGAATCGATTGTCGCCCACCATTACATTTGGTGTTCCAGAATGAAAAAAGCTTTTCCGCTTGTAAATAATAAGTTTCATTCAAAATGGCAAATCGGATAATCAAAAAACAAATTCCGCCATGCTCGACAATCGATTGCATATGTTTGATTTGATGATCGTGAATATTCGCTAGTGGAAACCGTGTTTTATGCTTTGTTTCCTTTGCTTCAAAATCGACATATTTTCCGCGATATAAGCCATTATAATCAGTAGTTGATGCCTGTTTGAAATATCCTTCTGTTATAACCGCTGCACTTCTTTTGGGATAATGTACATCAACAATTTGAACTGGCGTTGGCTTTTTATGAATAACTGCTTTATTGGACTGCAAATAATATGAATTCGTGACGTTTATATCTTCTTCGAGTGTCATTCCCCGATTACCAAAACTTTCTTTTTTGTTTGTACCAATCTGTTGATTTGGGGTACTGTATTTTCTCCCATTCGGATAATGCATCATATCCCCCCTTGCACATAGGTATCATATCAAAAAAGTATAGGGCTTGATAACTATTAATACATTATTGGCCGTTGCATCAATTCTAAAACAAGGGTTGTATCTCTCGTTATGATTCATGCAAACAAGTGATGCGAGATCACCTTTATTATACAATAAAGTACAGAAAAGAACATGATTAACGGATATTCTTCAAATAAAATACATCATTGCTTGTACAGGAGGCACGGACTTCTGCGTTGCCCACAGGACATGGGTGGTTTAAGCAGAAAATCCTTATACTATTCGTATGTCTTGTGGGAAATAAGGGGGGAATAGATGGAAGCAGAGGGCTGCCCTTCTTTACGATTAGGAAAAAGGAGTAGGGGAACAAAATCGGCATAAAGCCGATTTTGTTACGTGGATGGTCGATTTGGTCCATCCAGTTTCTTATTACCATACCCACGTTGTTCCTTTTTTTGTTTATCTGCGGCTTGTTTCCGCTGTTCTTTTTTCATCATCATGCCTCCTTGTTATATCCGCCTCCGGCGCAAGAGGTACTGCCTCTTAACCTGCTACCTCCGCCATTCCTTAGCATGTCTAATTTGATAAAAAAAATCAGTTCCGCAACTATTTTTAGCTCATTTCTTCTAGTTTTGTCGAACAGGAAGGTCATTTCCCTTCTTTCGCGAATTAAGTTAATACCATAACTAAACAAGGAGTGAAGGACATGACCAGTACTGCCCGAAATCTTTATTATCAAAATGATGGAATGAAAACAGCTGATTTTAATCATTCTTTGCAGCACCTTTCCGATCAAATAAGGTTGATCGAACAAAAGTTGACGATGAGAGTGGACGAAAATATCTCATATATGTATCACTTCCAGCATACGATGATTGAAAAAATCCAAACCAATATTGATTTAGTGAATCCCGGACGGTAACCATTTTACGGACTGGTCCCCGCAAAAATATCTTGACAGAATATTTCTTAGTTCAGCGTACCTACAATTCTGCCAGCTCTACTTATGGCAATTGTAAATTTCGTGAAATTGATCCGTATCAATGATAAAGTAAAGGTGAGAGAAAGATGAAATATTGAGGAGCAGGGATTACTTTGACAGATTTGAAACAGCAAACAGAACTACTGAAAGAACATTTGGATCAACTTAAGAAACGATATGAAAAAAGTCAGCCACCCGAAGATAAGCGTGATAAAGCTTTTTTTCTATTTGTTAAAGAAACAACTGAGCCAATTTATGGGATGCTTGCAACATGGGAACAAACAGCCCTCCAAGCAGTAAAGAACCGAACCCTTAACATTCATCCACACCAGATAACATCAACAAGGGAAAACATGGAATTATTATTAATGCACAGTTTTTTTGTTGATGTAAAACGAAAACGATATATGGAGTTGAACAAATCCGTTCATTATATTTTTGATCAAGTATTGCGGGATCTGTAAGTTGAATGCGGAAAATAACACTGTATAAGTGCGTGTTCAAAAAGGAGGATAAAAACGACCGAGAAGTTCTAGGCGGCGTAGCTTTGAGCACCGGAGTGTACATAAAAGGTACATGAGGAGCGGAAAAGCAAGCCAACGAACTTCTTCAAAGGAAGGCCGACTAAAAACGGGCTTGCGCTCAGGCGTCGGCATACCCCTTTTGCAGGGGCACGTCATTTTTACCGGACTTTTTGAACATCCTCTATAAGCTTTACAATCGGTGAATTGTTACGTATAATAACATTCAACTTTGAAAGGGGCTGCGTGTGCAATGGAAGGAATAAAATTGGTTGACAAGGCAAAAGCAATAAGGGATAAAGCCTATGTTCCTTATTCAAATTTCCCGGTTGGAGCGGCACTATTAACCAAATCAGGGAAAATATATACCGGTTGTAACATCGAAAACGCAGCATACCCTGTGACATGTTGTGCGGAGCGAGTTGCGATTTTTAAAGCCATTGCTGATGGGGAAAGAGAGTTTAAGGAAATGGCTGTAGTAGCCGATACGCCAAGACCTGTGCCTCCATGTGGTTCCTGTCGCCAAGTGATGAGCGAGTTTTTCGACCAGTCAATGCTTATTTCGTTGGCTAATTTACACAATGAAACAAAAACCATTACGGTTAAAGACTTATTACCGTTCTCATTTCAACCTGAAGATATGACCAACGCGGAATAATAACGCATAAAACCAGTGCAAAAGGTTGTTTTTTAAAAATATTTCGCTCTATTCTGCCGTTATCAGGAAAACTTCAGGATTCTTACTGTGATAAGCCAACATTGGCAAGCAGGGAGGTTGTGCAATACAATGCCTGGCGCGGCAACATCGAGCCTCATGTGTTTACAGACGCAGTTTATCGGCTGTTAATTCTGGTCGCTTTTCGCTTTTGCACAATAAAAATTGACATTTGCGTGTTTATTTGAAAAAATATAAGTGTGTATTTTGTCCAAAATATGGGGTGATGAAATGAACTCAAATCGTATTCAACTTACTGGGAAAGAGATTCTTGAAAAAAACTTTAAGACAGCGATGCGCGGCTATAATCAAGAGGAGGTAGATGAATTCCTCGACACAATTATACAAGATTATGATGCCTTTCAACAAGAAATCGAACGGCTTGAACAAGAAAATGAGCGATTACAACAGCAAACAGATCAACCGAAAACGCGGACGCAAACACCGAACCATCAAGTTAACTACGATATTCTCAAGCGTGTGTCGAATTTGGAAAAGGCAGTGTTTGGTAAAAAATATGTAGAGTCGGAAGGGTAAAATGTCAAAAAAGATATGGTAATTTGATTTTTCGAGATGTCTTTTTTTACCAGTGCAATCAAACAATAAATATGGTATAATCCTAATAATTGATATTGAATACTGACGTAATCGCTGCATAACACATGCAGAGGAAAGTCCATGCTCACACAAACTGCGATGTTTGTAGTGTTCGTGCTTGACGAAATCATAAGTCAAGGTAACCATTACGGTTAACGGCAGGGGAAATTCCTAAGTCAATCAGATATGGAATGCGATCCTTGAAAGTGCCACAGTGACGTAGTCTGAGTGGAAACACTTGGAATGGAACGAGGTAAACCCCACGAGTGAGCAACCCAAATAATGGTAGGGGCATCCTTGATTAGGGAAATGAACCGAAAAAGGGACAAGTCTTTGGCTTGCAGATAGATGATTACGCCCAATGTACGAGGCTGACCACCGTTTGAGTACAAGGGAACAGAACATGGCTTATGACGTATTCAATGGTCAAGGAAATCAAACCTTTCTATTGCGTAATTGCTTTAGGTAAGGTTTTTTTATTTTATC
The DNA here is from genome assembly GCF_027186265.1 of Lentibacillus daqui. Classification (NCBI taxonomy): domain Bacteria; kingdom Bacillati; phylum Bacillota; class Bacilli; order Caryophanales; family Bacillaceae; genus Lentibacillus; species Lentibacillus daqui. The sequence continues at coordinate 1,864,770 of NZ_CP114176.1, forward strand.
ATAGGACTATCTTTTTCATTTCTTTGATAGTTTTGGTAAACTTAATGGTATCTACATAAAGGAAACGAGGACGTAAAAGAATGCAACAACAAGTAAATTTAATCGCTACCGCAGCAATGGGACTGGAGTCTGTTGTTGCAAGTGAAGTAAAAAAACTTGGCTATGAGGTAGCAGTTGAAAACGGGAAAGTACAATTTAAAGCACCTGTTTCCGCCATCCCACGGTGTAATTTATGGTTGCGCACAGCGGATCGGGTACGACTGCTTGTGGGGGAGTTTGCGGCAACAACATTTGATGAGTTGTTTGAAAAGACAAAGGCATTGCCGTGGGAAGATTTTATCACGGAGGATGGAAAATTCCCGGTAGCTGGCAAATCTTTTAAATCTGTATTGCATAGTGTTCCAGATTGTCAAGCCATCGTCAAAAAAGCTATTGCTGAACGGCTCAAATTGAAATACGGACTTGCAACCAACATGCCAGAAACCGGTGCACCATACAAAATTGAGATCGCCATCCACAAAGATACCGCAACGCTAACCATCGATACGTCCGGAACAGGCTTGCATAAGCGTGGATACCGGGTAGGACAGGGCGAGGCTCCTTTAAAGGAAACCATGGCCGCAGCTCTTGTCAAATTAACGAATTGGTATCCTGACAAGCCATTTATTGACCCATTTTGCGGCTCAGGTACTATACCAATCGAAGCCGCATTAATCGGCCAAAATATCGCTCCAGGTTTCAACCGTGAATTTGCTTGTGAGCAGTGGGGATTTATTAACCAGAATGATTGGGTTCGAGCATTTGAAGAAGCAGAAGATCTGGCAAATTATGATCAAAAGCTGGATATTACCGGTTCTGATATTGATCATAACATGGTGAAAATCAGCAAAGATAATGCAACAGAAGCTGGATTGGGTGACTTAATTTCATGGAAACAAATGCAAGTGAAAGATCTTTTTATCCGAAAAAAAGACGGTTATCTTGTTGGTAACCCGCCGTATGGGCAGCGAATCGGAGATAAGGATTCCATCGCCCGAATATACAAGGATCTTGGCATGGTTATGAACAGTCATCCAAGCTGGAGCGTCTATATACTGACTGCTTTTGAGGATTTTGAAAAACATTACGGTAAAAAGGCAACAAAAAAGCGCAAACTATTTAATGGGTTTATCCGTACAGATTATTACCAATACTTTGCGAGCCGCTAGAGAGAAACAGACCAAAAATAAAAGAGAGGGTGCTGATTTCCTCTCTTTTAGTACCAAATCCTTATTCAACTAATCGTATATATAATTCGTTTGTAAACGCGATCCTGGTCAAAACCTTGTCCCATCGGAAATTGCTCAACTAAATTGTTATTTTGATCCAGGAAATACGTAAATGTGGAATGAATGATATCACCTGTACCCGGATCCCGATATAGGAAACCAAGTGATATCTCTTTTTTTACCAGAACTTATACCCGGGCGATCCTGGTGGTGCGTTCTGAATAATATCGATGAATGGAATCGTGTATGCAAAAAGAATCAATGCGCACGTTACGCCGATCCATAACTTCCAGTTTTCCAAAATCTTCGGAGTTGGACTTGCGGCATCGGCAACAGTCGCGACCGGAAATTCTTCTTTTCCTTTCGGTGCAAAGAATGCCAGATTGATAAAAATAACCAACATAATAATCATCCCGATAAATAAGATGGATCCACCAATGGCTTGGGCAATTTGATATGCGCCAAATCCTGCTGTATCCGCATTACCTGCATATTCGGAATATGCTGATCGGCGTGGTCCCCCGAGTAAACCTTCCCAGTGCATGGCCCCGGACATAATTGCCATACCGACTGACCAAAATATGGTTTGGATAATCCCCAGTTTATTCATTTTGGCGGTTAATTTTCGGCCAGTAATCGAAGGGATGAGCCAATAAGCAATCCCGAAAAATGTTAAAATAACCGATGTTGCTGCTGTCAAATGAAAATGTCCGGTTACCCAAATGGTATTATGGATGACTTGATTCATCTGATTGGATGCGTTAATAATTCCACCTGTCCCTGCAGGAATGAACCAAACCATACCAATGAATGGTGCCAAGAAACGAACGTCTTTCCATGGCATTTTTTTAAGCCACCCAAACAGGCCTTTTGCCCCTAATTCCCGTCCGCGCATTTCAAAGGAAGCAAAAACTGAGAACGCAGTCATCAACGAAGGAATTACCACCATAAATGTCAGAACCACTTGCAAGTATTTCCAAAACGGATCGATACCAGGTTCGGTCAACTGATGGTGAAAACCAACCGGAATCGAGAATAATAATAGCAGGATAAAGGTCAAACGCGCTAACGAGTCCGAGAATATTTTCCCGCCAATAATTTTTGGGATAATGGCATACCAGCACATGTAAGCGGGCAATAGCCAAAAATAAACAAGCGGATGGCCGAAATACCAGAACAATGTCCGGCTTACCAGTACGTCAATCGTATCTGTAAACCCTAGTGACCATGGGATAAATTGAATTAACGCGGCTGCCGCAACCCCAAGTGTTGCGATCTGCCATAACAACATCGTCACGACACCCATGTAACTTAATAGTGGTGTCCGTTTACCACGATTTTCTTTTCGCCATCGTGCATGACGATGAAAGATTATAAATCCCTCAATCCAGCTTCCGATAATAACCAATACAAGGCCAATGTAAAAAGCGGGATGCGCCTGCAATGGAGCATAAAACGTATAAAGTACCGAAGCTTCATTTAATAAAATAACTGTTGCCGTACAGCAAACTCCGATGACCATCATAAAGAAACCAATCCAGGCCAATTTTCGCTCATTCAAGCTATATGCGCCCGCTGTCTTGCTTTGCGTTGCAATTACAAAACCTATAATAAAGAAAGTTGTCAGTACAAGTCCTAATATGACTCCATGTAATGTTAGAATCTGATAATAGTCAATTCCAGCTGGTAATGTTACTTTTCCCGATCGAACCAGAGTTTGAAGCAATCCTGCTGTAGCGCCAATCAATAACGCTGAAAAAGCGACAAACATATGGGCCATCGTTAATCTGGCATCAGGTGCTGTAATACTTCTGATTGATTTGATCATTATTCCATCACCTCAATTGTTGCGGTCATATAATGGTGTCCCGTACCGCAATATTCGTTACAGAGCAGTGTGTATTTTCCGGGTTTATCAAACGTATTGGTGTAAGTGCTGATATATCCCGGTTCGAGCATCATGTTTACGTTTGTGCCGACTAATTCAAATCCGTGGACAACGTCTTTCGTAGTGACATTAAAATGAACTGTCGATCCTTTGGGGATTTGTACCAGCTTTTCATTATTGCCGACGTCATAATTAAATGCAGAGGCAACAATGGTAAGCTCGTATTCATTGTCACCAATTTGCTTCAGTCCAGGTTTATTAAATGGCGCTTTTTCATCAACTTTTTCCGGATCAATGGTAACAGCATAGCTTGGGGGTTGATTACCCAAATAAAATGCACTAATGCCAATGGTAATAAGAAAAATGAGTAATGTTGCTGTTCCGAATAAAAGCCAGATTTTTTCATATTTGTGCATATCCATGGTATTTATCGACTCCTTTCTCGACATGTAACCTTCCTTCTAACGGGACTGAAATACTATCCAAACGCCAATCCAGGACACAATAATGAATGCACCCAACAGCATTACGGATGTAAAGGTACCTTTTAAAGAGCTGTTTTCGTCGGTTTTGAGTTTCTCAACCTTTTTTTGCTGTAGCTGATTTGTCATTGCTAATCCCTCCTTGTAGCTTCATAGTGAACCGTTACCATTATTTTCACGAAAAGGTGGATTACTTTCTGTGACAAACATCACAAATAAGTCAAAAGTCACAAAACTGACACGTAGCTGGAAGAAAAAGAGACCTTATTCAAGGAATTTGTCATAATTTCATTAAAACAACACAACCTATAAATAAGACCTTTATGTTACAAAATTGATACATTTGGTCGTATTTTGGTATTAAGTTGATAGAGGATAAAAGGTGATTGGATGACATATATTTGTTCGGCAGGTGTTGGCGTTCCCGATTATGAGATGAACCAACAGGAAATTAAAGAACTCGTTGGCGGACTATTCCCCTATACGGAAAAACAACTGGAAAGGTTACTTCCTGTATTTGATCATGCAGCAATCGCGAAACGGCAATTTGTCGTTCCAAAAGATTGGTTTCTTCATCAGCACTCATTTCAGGAAAAAAATAAATTATATCAAACGCTCGCTACTCGTCATGCATTACGGGCCATTGATCATTGTTTGACAAACCGGCAATTTGCTAAACAGGATATTCCCTATCAGGCCATTGATATGATCATTTTTGTCTCCAGTACAGGTATTGCGACACCATCGCTGGATGCTCACCTGTTGAATGAACGACCATTTCGTGAGGATGTGGAGCGAATGCCATTATGGGGGCTGGGTTGTGCAGGCGGTGCGATCGGGTTATCCCGTGCAGCTGATTTCCTGACCGCCCATCCCAAAAAAACAGTGCTTGTTATAGGTGCAGAATTATGCAGTCTCACTTTTCAAAAGGATGATCATAAGAAGAGTAATTTGGTTGGTACTGCCTTATTTAGTGACGGAGTTGGGGCTGTATTTTTATGTGGTGAGCAGTCAAAATATTGCTCCAATCGGACAAAAATATTACCACGAATCACCCGTAAAGGTACGTTCACTAAAAAGGATAGCTTATCCATCATGGGATGGGATATTACCAATAATGGCATGGAAGTCATTTTCTCAAAGAGCATTCCCAACCTTGTAAAAACGCTTTGGAAGGATCATATTGAGTCATTTCTTAGTGGAGCCGGCCTGGAAGAACAAAAGATTCACTCATTCATAGCTCATCCAGGCGGAAAAAAAGTGTTGCAGGCAATGGAGGAAACACTACATATCCCGACTGAAAAGTTAATACATTCATACAATGTATTGCGTGATCACGGGAATATGTCATCAGGTACTGTTTTTTATGTTTTGTATGAATGGATGAAAGAGGTGTTTCAGGGGAAAGAGCAAAGCATTTTGTCAGCCCTGGGACCTGGCTTTAGTTCGGAACTATTATTATTGGAGTGGAATGAATGACAATATGGATGAGTGTTTTAATTGGTGTAATCATCTGTCAGCGGCTGGTTGAGCTTTATATTGCAAAGCGAAATGAAAAATGGATGAAGGCACGTGGCGGTATTGAACGGGGCAAGAAACATTATAAATGGTTTATCGTACTGCATGTACTATTTTTCTTGTCCATTATTGCAGAAGTAAGTGCGAATCCTGCACCAAGACAATTAAATTATTTTCTATTTATAATATTTATCGCCACGCAAATGGGAAGGATTTGGTGTATTTATACACTTGGGAGGTTTTGGAATACAAAAATCATTGTCCTGCCAAGAGTCTCCCTTATAAAAAAGGGTCCATATAAGTATATGAAGCATCCAAATTATCTTATTGTGCTGATTGAGTTATTTGTTATTCCATTGTTACTTGGAGCTTATTTTTCCGCCATTTTATTTCCAATGTTGCACCTGGGGCTGTTAAGATTACGCGTACCACAGGAAGATCGGGCATTAACAAAAGTAACATGAAAGAAAAAGTGCAAGTGCTTATGGAGGGTAACCGAAAAGTCCGTTATTTAAATAAGAAATAAGCACACTAATAATAAATAAAAGCGGTAATCGATGTACGATTACCGCTTTATATATGAATTTATTTCTTCACTACATTTGCTGCTTGTGGGCCGCGTTCACCTTCAACAATTTCAAAAGACACTTCTTGTCCTTCTTCAAGTGTTTTGAATCCTTCTTCTTGAATGGCAGAATAGTGTACAAATACATCATTTCCGTCTTCAATTTGAATGAAACCATAACCCTTTTCTGCGTTGAACCATTTTACTACTCCGTTTTCCATTGTATTTTGTCCTCCCTAAAACTTTCACGCAAAAGCATGTATACACATCCCTTAAAACGTGTTGATAATACAAAGTCCAGATGATATAGAAAAACAGCCACTATAGAAGAGCAGGATCATAATTGCATCCACTTCTATAGAAGCTGTCTGTCATTCATGATTCCATACATCTTCTTTGCTTGTGTAAATAATAGCTTATTTTAATTGCTCCGTCAAGCATAAGACAAAAAAATTCCATGTTTTTTCGAAACTTTTCGGCTATATTTTTAACTCATTTCCAGATATAATGAAGATACTTGGAAAATGGCAGTTAACTTTTAGGTGGAAAGGATGTCATGGACGTGAAAACCGATATTGAAATTGCTCAAGAAGCAAAACTAAAACCGATTAGGGACATTGCACAACGCTTACAGCTTACGGATGAAGACTGGGAACCATATGGGCATACCAAAGCAAAACTGTCGGATAACCTGCTGACAAAGCTGGGGAATAATCCGGATGGGAAGATCATTTTAGTTACATCAATCAATCCAACACAGGCGGGGGAAGGAAAATCCACTGTAACAGTTGGATTGGGTCAAGCGTTGGATAAAATTGGAGAAAAAGCGATCATTGCATTACGTGAGCCTTCTTTAGGTCCTGTCATGGGAATGAAAGGGGGGGCAGCAGGAGGTGGCTATTCTCAAGTTCTCCCCATGGAAGAAATCAATTTGCACTTTACCGGTGATTTGCATGCCATCACAAGTGCCAATAATGCGTTGGCAGCATTAATCGATAACCATATTCAACGGGGAAATGATTTACGGATTGATCCGCGTCGAGTTGAATGGAAACGGGTTATAGACATGAATGATCGTGTTCTGAGACAAATCGTTGTTGGACTGGGTGGACCAAAACAGGGTATCCCACGTGAAGATGGATTTACGATTACAGTTGCTTCCGAGATAATGGCCATTCTTTGTCTGGCAACTGGTTTGGATGATCTAAAAGAACGAATATCCCGCATTGTTATTGGATATACGTATGAAGAAGAGCCGGTAACGGTGAAGGATCTAAAGGTCGAGGGTGCGCTGACATTATTATTGAAAGACGCGATAAAACCAAATCTTGTCCAAACAACCGAAAATACACCAGCAATTATCCATGGTGGTCCATTTGCCAATATTGCTCACGGATGCAATAGCCTCATGGCGACCAAAACAGCAGCCAAATTGGCGGATTATGTAGTAACCGAGGCGGGTTTTGGTGCCGATCTTGGTGCAGAGAAATTTTTAGATATTAAAACACGTGCGGGGGATTTTGAACCAAGCGCTGTTGTCATTGTCGCCACAGTCCGGGCTTTAAAAATGCATGGCGGTATGAAAAAAGACCAATTGACCGAAGAAAATCTTGATGCATTAAAGAATGGAATGGCTAATCTGGAAAAACATATCGAGTCGATTGAATCATTTGGATTGCCATATATAATAGCCATTAATAAATTCTCTACGGATACGGAAAGAGAAACCTCTTTTATTGAATCATGGTGTCATGAAAGAGGAATCGATGTTGCTTTGACAGATGTATGGGCCAAGGGTGGAGATGGTGGAATCGGGTTGGCAAAAAAAATCGTTCAGAAAACAAGCACTACCACATCCCATTTTCAGCGGATTTACGAACCTGAGGAGTCACTAAAGACCAAGATACGAAAGATTGCCCAGACTGTCTATGGTGCGGATGACATTGAATTATCCCCTAAAGCGGCCGAACAGCTACAGTATTATGAACAACAAGGATGGAGCAATTTATCCATTTGTATGGCGAAGACGCAATATTCGCTATCCGATGATCCCTCGCTGGTGGGTAGACCAAGGGGATTTACGCTGACTATTCGGGAAATGCGTGCAGCGATTGGGGCCGGCTTTATTGTGGTATTAACAGGAACAATGATGACCATGCCGGGATTACCTGCGCATCCAGCAGCACTGGATATGGACGTCACAGTAGATGGCCGGATTACGGGACTGTTTTAATGGAACAACAGAAGCAGTTGATTAAAAATGAACGTAAGAGGTAATACACCTGAACGAGTTTCAGTTTCGTTGTTTCAGTTTCGTTTAAAAAACAGATCGGGCACTGCATAGCCCGATCTGTTTATAGTCTAATTAATCAGTAAGAGGTTCTTCTTTATCTACACGACCGGATCCCAAAAGCCAGTAATGCTGGAATATTTCGGTTATGCCAATAATAATGCCGGTTAACACTGCTCCCCAAAAGGTAACATGGGTTCCATTAAAAAGCATCGCTCCAAAATAAACGACTAATGTAGTCACAACAAAATCAATGGCCGTACTTACCCAGTTAGTATTTTTACGGAGCATACCAACTTCCATGTAGTAACCGATAACTGCCAATACTACACCAATGATAATCGGCTGATACCAAGCGGCAAAATTGACATTGGGAAAAATCCATGAAGCGAGAATGACACCGATTGGACAGACAATTAATTTTACAATAAAACCACTCATTTTTATCCCACCTTTTTTGCTTAATATAACTAGTGTTTGTCATATGATGCAGATTATGTACAAAGGCGGAAGAGCCCGGTTAGCGGTGTATGTGCTGGAGATGGACGGGGCTCATTTCCTAAGAATGAACAATTAACGCAAAATAAATTTCAATAATTTACTTACTTTCACTCGTGGGTTACAATGGGAGAAGACAAAATTGATTTTATTGATCAGTTTATCGGCAAGGAGAGAAATAAGCGTGATAAAAAATGAACAAGCATACTTGGATCTATGCAGGACGGTACTAAATACCGGTACAAAAAAAGCAGATCGCACCAATACTGGCACTTTTTCGATATTTGGACATCAGATGCGTTTTGATTTAAGGGAAGGCTTTCCACTTTTAACAACAAAAAAGGTGCCGTTTCGTTTAATCGCTAGTGAATTACTTTGGTTTATTAATGGAGATACAAATATTCGCTACTTACTTGAAAATAATAACAATATCTGGAATGAATGGGCTTTTAAAAAATGGGTTGAGAGCGATGATTATGATGGACCGGATATGACCGACTTTGGTAATCGTTCCCAAAAGGATCCAGAATTTAATGAACAATATCAGGAGCAAATGTCTCAATTCAAATCCAATATGCTTACTGATGATATGTTTGCCGAAAAATATGGTGACCTTGGATCGGTTTATGGTAAGCAATGGCGTGCATGGAAAATGTCAAACCAAAAAACAATTGATCAGTTGAAAAACGTAATCGAATCGATTAAAAACAACCCTGATTCCCGCCGCCATATTGTTACTGCCTGGAATCCGGAAGATGTTCCGACAATGGCTTTACCACCATGTCACACTTTATTTCAATTTTATGTAGCGGATGGTGAACTTTCCTGCCAGCTGTACCAACGAAGTGCCGACATCTTCTTGGGATTGCCGTTTAATATTGCCAGCTATGCACTGTTAACCCATCTGATTGCCTTAGAATGTAATTTGGAGGTCGGTGAGTTTATTCATACGCTTGGTGATGCGCATATTTATACGAATCACGTGGAACAGGTAAAGATTCAGCTTAATCGGGAGCTTAGATCACTCCCTGAACTCAAATTAAATCCGGATAAGAAATCCATTTTTGACTTCCAACCAGCTGATTTTGAACTCGTGAACTATCATCCACATCCGACCATCAAGGCACCAATTGCCGTATAAAGAAACGAAAGGGAAAGGGGGAGGTTTTTGATGATCTCATTACTTGTTGCGATGGATCGCAAGCAAGTCATTGGTTCTGATAATGGTTTACCGTGGCATTTACCAAAGGACCTTCGTTTTTTTAAAGAATTGACAACCGGGCATACGATTGTTATGGGACGGAAAACTTTTGAATCAATTGGCAAAGCATTACCCAACCGCAAAAACTATGTTATAACCAGTCATAGTGAAAATGAATTTCCCGAGGATGTCTCTGTCCTGCGTGATTTGGCAACGATAAAAAACTGGAATGACCAGCACCCGGATGAGGAGTTCTTTGTGATTGGCGGAGGCACTATTTTTGAACAGATTATCAATGATGCCGATCGGATGTATATCACTTATATTGATGAAGTGTTCGATGGAGACATACATTTTCCAATTTTTACAATGGATAAATGGTCGTTAACCTCGAAAATTAAAGGGGAAAAAGATGAGAAAAATCCGTATGACTATTATTTTTTGCAATATGATCGCAGGTAAGTGTGGTTTATGAAATATTGTGGCGTTATTTTAGCTGGCGGAAAATCGCTTAGAATGGGGCAAACAAAGTCGTTACTGCCATTACGAGATGAACCAGTTGTTTCACATATTGTAAGGGAAATAAAAAAATGTGTTGACGAGGTTGTCATCGTTGCTAATGATCCATCAGCATATACATTTCTGCAAGTACCAATCGTCAAGGATCGATACACTGGGGCAGGTCCGTTGGCGGGAATGGAAGCAGCATTTCATCGGGATGCAGATGTCTTTGTCGTTTCCGCTTGTGATACCCCGTTTATCAATCATCAGGTCTATATGCAGCTAATGGGATGTCTGAACGGAAATGATGCAGTAATTCCGAAATATGGTGAGCGAATCCATCCATTGGCCGGAATTTATAAAAAATCTGTCTTACCGGTGGTACAGCAACAATTGGAGAACAATGTTCGTAAAGTTGATCGTATGTTTGATTTTCTTCAGGTCGCCTATGTGAATGATTTTGGAATAATATCTGATGATATACTTGAGAAGCATTTTTTTAATATGAATCATCCTGCACAATATGACTGGGCAAAGCAGGTATGAGTTGTCCGTTTGGGAAGACCGTGTTAAACTGGATATGTTACATAATGATTTTAAAATCTATGGAATTAGCGGTATAATGATTACAAAGAGGTGGACGTTATGTTTGCAAATATAGGATTCCCTGGGCTTATATTAATTTTAATTATTGCATTGGTTATTTTTGGACCTAAAAAACTTCCCGAAATTGGCAAGGCAGCCGGTCATTCATTGCGGGAGTTTAAAGATTCTGCTCGTGAACTGACTAGTGATGTAACTGATGAGGTAAAAGAAACAAAAGAAATAATCAGCGGAAAAGAAACGAAATAAATCATTCGGAGTGATCTATCATGTTTAGCAACATTGGGATTCCAGGATTAATTTTAATATTGATTGTTGCATTAGTCATTTTTGGCCCATCGAAACTTCCGGAAATCGGTAAGGCATTTGGAAGCTCACTAAAAGAGTTTAAGAATGCAACAAAAGATATTGTCTCTGATGATGAAAAAAAGGATAACGACAAGTAATTCACTGTATTAAATTTCAGGCTAGAAGGTGTAGGGGGTAAACCTTACATCTTCTTTTTGCCTTAAACTGCAAGGAGCGTAAATCCATGTCTGAAGATCAACAATCCACAATGTCAAATGAAAAAGAAATGAATGTTACTGGTCATTTATCCGAGTTGAGAAATCGGCTAATCGTTACAGCGGTATTTTTTGTGCTGTTTTTTATCTTGGGCTTCATTTATGTGAAGGATA